>CANQBX010000015.1 GCA_947589095.1 uncultured Lachnospiraceae bacterium | reverse complement strand
TTTCAAGTGGAGGTTGGAGAAAGACTAATTTCTACTTGGGCCCCTCAGAAGTGGAAGTTAACTTTTCACTTCACCATCCGGGCTTTCCGCATAACAGAACCGCTGACCATCTGCTTCGGATGTTTTTCTCGCGTTATAATATAATCTATAGCAGTTATCATCCTTCAATATACAAAATATATAGCACTGATCGCCTTCCCATGGCATATCAAACTGCGCTATCATCTCTCGTCTGACCGGATGATGCATACGACGAAACACAGATGTATATCGATCATCAATGAGATAATCGTCCCAAAAAACCTCTCGCCGCGATCCGATATCATATATTCTTTCCATATTCTTCTCCTTGTGAATAAAACAGAATACTCGAGCAAGCATTTTCGGTTCCGTTTTTTATTGCGTTTTCCCAATCACGGGCAAACTTTCTGGTCTGCCGCAAAACAGCAGCAGACCAGAAATCCATCCATATTATTGTACTAAAGCCATAGCTGAATCGCGCTCTTCCTGAAGCAGTGACAAAAACTCTTCCAGTCCATAATCCTTCAGCTGAGCAATATATGCATCCCAGCCTTCATCGATACCGCCGTTTATCATCCAGTCAGCAAATGTCGTATCTACGCAGCTCTTTATATCCGTGTATAACTCAGAAATTCTGCTTGCATTCTTATCGCTGAACATAATATTGGGATAACAGTTTTTACCCGGAATCAGATAATCGTCATAGATTTCTCTTTCCTTCATCTGTTCGCCCCAGTTTGATCCTTCTTCAAATACAAGGTTATTCATAACATTCTCTTTAGAGCAAAGCAGTGACACCCTTGTTACAACACCAGATGATTTTCGCTGTTCATCCATCGGATATCCCAGTCTCATAAACTTCCCATCACTTGTTTTCTCCATAAAGTGACCATCGAACATTCCAAAATATCCCTGAATACTCCATTCTGGTTCTGCAATCAGATTAGCCAATCTGACAGCCGCCTCGGGATATTCGCAATTCTTATAGATAGTAAAACGGTTCCTGGTAACAACTGCTTCTATACCTCTTTTCATCGGTTTCTTTCCATTCTCACTGTCCAGAACTCCAATTACAGTTGTCGCCCCGTCATCTCTGTTTACTCCGGAGAAACAAGCCCCTACATAATTATCTGCACTTTTGATTTTTGCAAGATACTCATCGTTGCTGTCTGTAAAGCACTCTACCGGAACTAAGCCTTCTTCTACCAGCTTTCGTATATATTTAAGAGGTTCTTTGATATCTTCATTTGCAAAATTAAATTCAACCTTTTCATTATCATCCATAGTAACACAATATCTGTGGCTGGAAACTCTCACGCCGAAGAAATTGATCAGATCCAAGGCTCCGCCAACATTATTGGTAATTCCATATATATACAACGGAATTACATTCTCCGGAATGCTTCCTTCTCCCGCATGTTCTTTAAAAGCCTTCAGGACTTCATAGAACTCATTCGTAGTTGTCGGTATCTCCAGCCCCAATTCATCAAGCCACGGAGTGGCAATTACGAAAACATCCCTCATCGAAGATCCCGACTCTTTTGTTTCATCCCACACGGCCGGTAACGAATAAATATGGCCGTCCGCTGATGTTACTGTCGCTTTTGATCTTGGATTATCCTGAAAATACTTGTACCAGTTAGGAGCATATTGCTCCATATACTCGTCAATAGCATACAGGTCGCCGCCTTCCGCAGCCTCTTTGATTTGCTTGTCATTCCCTACATCAAAAGAAATATCTGGATAATCGCGGCTTGCAAACATCAGGCTGACGGCCTCGTTATCCGCATACTCCACAAATTCGAAATTTATCCCGCTTTGCTCCTGCAACGCCTTTATCCAGTCATAATCAGCCCACGGACCATCCAAGGCCGCACTTCCTGCTTTTACACCTACCTTCAAAGTAATCGGTTCATTCACAATGGGATAACCGGTTTCGTTCAGCAGGCCCGATCCTGCCGTCTCACCTTCTGCCTTGCTTTCCCCTGCGGTATTTTTTGTTTCCGCAGCAGTTTCCTTCGCAGCAGCTGTAGTTGTCTGCGTTGTCTCTCCGCCGGAGCTACATGCCGATAATACCATCGAAGCCCCCATCGCCGCTGCCATCAACAATGCCATAATCTTCCTTTTCATAAAATCTCCTTTCGTTCCATATACCGGACTTAACAAGTTTACTTTGCTTCTTTATCCCTTAACGGCCCCAATCATAACCCCCTTAACAAAGTACTTTTGTATAAACGGGTATATAACAAGAACCGGAAAGCTAGATGCAATAATAACGCCATATTTCATACTCTGTATTTTCAGGAGTTGGTCCACAGCTGACGTTTCATTTCCCTGGGCAATCTCCATTTGAGTAGATAACAAAAGATTTCTCAGTACCATTTGCAACGGCCACTTACCAGTATTCCTGAGATATATCAGAGATGTGCGATAATCATTCCAGTGACCTACTGCAAAATAAAGAATCATTACAGCAAGAATCGCCTTGGAGAGCGGCAGTACAATACGGAAAAATATCCCCAGCTCACTGCTTCCGTCAATCTTTGCTGCATCAATCAGCTCTTCTGGTATGTTCGTTGAAAAGAATGTCCGACAGACTATCATATTCCATACATTTACTGCTCCCAGGAGAACCATTATCGTAAACGTGTTTACCAATTTCAGGCGATTAATTAGTAAATAAAGCGGAATCAATCCACCACTCAAAAACATGGTTATCATAAAATAAAGATTAATTCCCCACCGAAACGGCAGCGTCCGCCTTGAAAGAGCATACGCAGCTGGTATTGTACAAATCAGGTTGATTATTGTTCCCACAATGGTATACAGGATTGCATAGTAATATCCACTCCATATCTCTGTATGCTCAAGCATAGCTTTATAACCTGACAATGTAATTCCTTGCGGGTAAAGCAGAACCTTCCCCTGTACTACTGCATCTGCACTGCTAAAAGAAGCGATAACTACAAAATAAAGCGGATAAAGCGCAATCAGGAGAAATACAGTAGCCAATATGTAATTCAGGAAAACAAACACTCTGTCTTTTCCAAAGATTCTCATTGCCGCCTCCTCACAAAATACCAATATCGCTGACTTTCTTAGATATCTGATTTACTGTAATCAATAAAATCAGATTAATCACTGAATTAAACAGGCCAACTGCCGTCGAATATCCATACTCCGCATTTAATAGTCCTCTTTTATATACATAGGTCGCTATTACTTCACTCGCAGAAAGATTCAGTGAATTCTGCATCAGAAACACTTTATCAAAACCAACGCTCATAACCTTTCCTGCGTCCAGAATCAAAAGCGTAACTATAACCGGAACTATCGTTGGAATATCTATGTATCGGATCCTCTGCAGAATCGATGCTCCATCCACAATCGCAGATTCATGAAGCCCCGGATCTACAGAAGACAAGGCCGAAATATAAATTATACTTCCCCATCCCATACCCTGCCATACGCCACTCCATACATAAAGATGCCGAAATATGTCAGGATCGCCTATGAAAAGGATTCTATCCATCCCCAGCGAATCTCTTATGCCATTAATCAACCCATTATTTGTCCCAAAAAACACGTTCACCATACTTACCAATACAACCACAGAAATAAAGTGCGGCGCATAAGTGATATTCTGAACCAGTTTTTTAAATTTTACTGACGGAACATAATTCAGGCATAATGCCAATATAATCGGAATAGGAAAGCCTGCCACCAAGGAATATACTGACAGTTTTATTGTGTTCGGCACGATTTTTGCGAATGCATTCGTACTAAAGAATCGTTCAAAATGCAAAAAACCGACCCACTCGCTTCGCAGATATCCCAAATATGGCTTAAAATTTTCAAATGCACCCAGAAGACCGTACATTGGAGCATAATCAAACACTGCTACATACAGAACAGCTGGAAGCAGAAGAAGATATAGCTGCCAATGTTTCTTTATACGAAGCAACATCTTTTTATTCCGCATTGCCTTCCCCTCACATTCTCACTTCTTATACATCGACCCATACGCCGCGCAGGCCCTGAAGTCCGCTCCTTCCCTATCCATTCCGAACGCGTTCCACGCAGCCGGCCGGAAGATCTTCTCTGCCGGTACGTTGTGCATACACACCGGGATCCGCAGCATGGAGCAGAAGGTAATGATGTCCGCTCCGATATGCCCGTAACTGATCGCTCCGTGGTTCGCTCCCCATTTGTTCATCACGTCGTAGGCCGTCTTAAACGGGCTTCCTTCCTTTCCGTCGCACCGCGGCGTGAACCAGGTGCACGGCCAGGTGTAGTCGGTCCGCTTCCACAAAATGTCCGAAACCTCGTCCGGCAGCGCCACGGTCCAGCCTTCCGCCAGCTGCAGCACCGGACCCAATCCCTTTACAAGATTTAAACGGATCATCGTCACCGGCATCTGGGCCCTTGTGAGGAATCGGGAGGAATAGCCGCCTCCGCGGAAGTAGCCGTTATCCGCCGGGTTCCAGGTGGTCGCGTTAAGGATCGCCTTCCGGTCCTCCTCCGTTACCTCCCACCACTGCTTCATGACGCCGTTTCCGTCCGCGTCCTTCGCCTCTCCGCAGGCGTCCAGACATGCCGCGCCCGAATTGATCAGGTGGATGAAACCGCCGTTCTCCTTCGCCTTTCCTTCCAGCTCATACCCGGCCGCCCGCTTCACTGCTTCGGGACTCCAGTAGGTACGCACATCGGCGAAGATCTGCGCCCGGTTGGTCAGAAGCTTCATGAAAAGCATTCCCAGACCGTTCAGCACATCGTTTTCTGTGGCCAGGATGTAGGGTTCCCTCGCGCCTTCCCAGTCAAAGGAGGTATTCAGAAGCGCCTCAGCGAAGTCGGCGTTGGGATAGAAATCGGTCCACTGCCGCTGACCCTGGAAGCCGGCCGCAATGGCGTTGTGGCCGATGGCCTCCTCGGAGAACTTCGGATCCAGCCTGTCGCAGCCGCACATCAGTTCCTTGATGATGACCATCATCTTCACCACGAACTCCCAGTCCCTGTCCTTCTGCCCGCGGCTCTTGCGGATGAACTCCGGATTCTTGTCAAAACCTTCTTTACAGTACTGCTTCGTCCAGGCCAGAGCCCGTTCGTACTCGTCGTGGTCGTAAATGCCTTCGCTCATGCGGCGGAGGATCTCAACCTCGTCCACCGACTCCACGCGCATTCCCAGATAGGACTCAATGAAATCCGTATCGATGATGGATCCGCCGATTCCCATACAGGCGGAACCGATCTGCAGATAGGACTTGCCTCTCATGGATGCCGCCGCTACCGCGGCCCGGCCGAACCGGAGAAGCTTCTCCTTCACATCCTCCGGGATCGAGGTATCGTCTGCCTCGCAGACCTCGTGACCGTAGATGCCGAACGCCGGAAGTCCCTTCTGTGCGTGGGTCGCCAGCACCGACGCCAGATACACCGCGCCGGGACGCTCCGTGCCGTTGAAGCCCCATACAGCCTTGATGGTAGTGCGGTCCATATCCATGGTTTCCGCGCCGTAGCACCAGCAGGGCGTTACGGTCAGGGTAATCGCCACACCCTCCCGCTCAAACTTTGCCTGGCAGGCGGCCGTCTCTCCCGCTCGCCCGATCGTCGTGTCCGCGATGACCACCCGCACCGGCCTGCCGTCCGCGTATCGGAGATTCTCCTCATACAGTCTGGCGGCAGCTTTTGCCATACTCATAGTCTGGTCTTCCAGCGATCCCCGCACGTCCAGAGCGCCCTTGCGGGCGTCGATGACGGGCCGGATGCCGATCGCCGGGTATTCGCCGACCAGTCGGCTTTTTGCCATTTCCTCACCTTCCCCTCTTTTTGATTGCTGTTTTCTCAGCTGCAGGACCCTGCACGGCGCAGGCCGTACCGTGGGCCTGATTTATTTTATCCTTCCGCAGGCGGAAGAGATAAAATCTGTCTATGAAAAATTAACTAGCAGTATCTGAAATATGCTTTCTATAATTTCATATTTCCCATTTATATCCAGTAATAATGTGTTAATTCATCTTTGATTCACATCTTGTTCATATTTTATCGTATTTTTTGTCACATTTCTCGCTATTATTTGATTATGACTGGACATTTCTTGACGTTTTTGCTACAATTAAAAAGGGGATACCGGACCGTATCGTTAAAATGCTACACAGCGATGTATTTTCGGAATGGAAAGGGAGATGGATTCTATGAAAGGGCTTCATGAAGTGAGGAATTATCCGTCCGGATTCATGGTATGGCAGGACTGCTACGACAATATGGGCTGCCTGGCCCACTGGCATCAGGAGATTGAACTGATCTACATCCGCAGGGGGAAAGCAGATATCTGCATCGAGGACTCGGAGATTTCCGCAAAGAAAGGTGATCTGGTCATCATCGACACGGGTGCGCTGCACTATATACCCAGCCATCGGTATCGGAACCGGATCGATTTTATCCTGTTCGATATGAATATTATCTGGCCCAATTACCAGGCCTGTTTCTTCAAACCACTGGTCACGGCGGAGGATCTTGACCGATACGGTATGACGGACGCCATTCGGGAACTGTTCGATACAGTTCACACAGAGCTGGAAGAACGGGACGATTATTATAAAGAGATCGTATCCGCGAAGCTGAAGGACGTCATGTACTCGCTCCGCCGTTACCATTTGAACAATATTATCCCCATGCCGGGCGCCAAGCCCCGTCTGGGACGTCTCCACGATATCCGGCAGCTTCTGGCGTATATCGACGAGCATTACGCCGAGACCATCACGCTGGAAGACGCCGCGCGGCAGATGAATTTAAGCTCCGAGCATTTCTCGAGGACGTTCAGCAAGGTAGTAGGGATCAATTACATTTCCTATCTGAACATGGTGCGGGTGGAGCATGCGGCGAAAATGATCTGCAGTACGGACGCCAAGATGATCGACGTGGCGTTGTCCTGCGGATTTACCAACATCCGCGTGTTCAACCGCTGTTTCAAACAGTATACGGGTTACCCCCCCACGCAGTTTTTGACGCTGCCTGATTCCGTGAAGGAATCGTTTCCCTTCTACAAAAGGAAGCTGGACAAACGCGAATACGTGCAGGGGACCTCGCCGGTGGTCATCCTCACATGCGAGAATGAACCCGACAAGGCGTGACGCGTTTTTCAGTATTCCGGTACCCCCCTTCATCGGTGCTCTTCTTGCATAAAAATACAAGAAGAGTGTTACTTGCACCCTTCTTGCATGCAAATAGTCCGGCGCCGCAGCTGACTGCCGCGGCGCCGGATCTTCTGCGGGAGAATGAACATCTTCCGCGCTCTTCTATTTTGTCTTATTTCTTTTCTCTGTCACCTCGCCGCCGCGAACCCCTTCTCCAGATCCGCGATGATATCGTCGATGTGCTCGGTCCCGATGGACAGGCGGATCGTGTTGGGCTTGATGCCCTGATCGGCCAGCTCCTCCGCCGACAGCTGGGAGTGGGTCGTGGTGGCCGGATGGATCACCAGGCTCTTCACGTCGGCTACATTGGCTAACAGCGAGAAAATCTCCAGACTGTCGATGAACCGGTACGCCTCCTCCTGGCCGCCTTTGATCTCGAATGTGAAGATGCTGGCGCCGCCGTTGGGGAAATATTTCTCATAGAGGGCGTGGTCCGGATGGTCCGGCAGGGACGGATGGTTCACCTTCTCTACCTGCGGATGCTTCGCCAGGTACTCCACCACCTTCTTCGTATTCTCCGCGTGGCGGTCCAGACGCAGGGACAGCGTCTCCACGCCCTGCAACAGCAGAAAGGCGTTGAACGGGGAAATGGTCGCGCCGGTGTCCCGCAGAAGGATCGCGCGGATATAGGTCACGAAGGCCGCCGGCCCCGCCGCGTCCACGAAGGACACGCCGTGGTAGCTGGGATTGGGCTCCGCGATGGGCGCGTATCTGCCGCTGGCTTTCCAGTCGAATTTGCCGGAATCCACGATAATGCCGCCCAGGGTGGTGCCGTGGCCGCCGATAAACTTGGTGGCGGAATGGACCACGATGTCCGCGCCGTGCTCGATGGGCCGGATCAGATATGGGGTGCCGAAGGTATTGTCGATCACCAGCGGCAGGCCGTGCTTATGGGCGATGGCCGCGATGGCGTCAATGTCCGGGATGTCGCTGTTGGGATTGCCCAGGGTCTCCAGATAGATGGCCTTGGTATTCTCCCGGATCGCGCCTTCCACCTCCGCCAGATCATGAGCGTCCACAAAGGTCGTCGTGACGCCGTACTGGCTCAGCGTATGGGCAAGCAGATTATAGCTGCCGCCGTAAATGGTCTTCTGGGACACGATATGGTCGCCCTTCTGGGCCAGCGCCATGATCGTATAGGTGATGGCCGCCGCGCCGGAGGCCAGAGCCAGCGCCGCCACGCCGCCCTCCAGGGCTGCCAGGCGCTTCTCCAGCACGTCCTGGGTGGAGTTGGTCAGACGGCCGTAAATATTGCCGGCGTCGGCCAGGCCGAAACGGGCCGCCGCATGGGCCGAATTGTGGAATACATAGGAGGTGGTCTGGTAGATCGGCACGGCGCGGGAATCCGTCGCCGGGTCGGCCTGCTCCTGTCCTACGTGAAGCTGCAGTGTTTCAAAATGATAGTTACTCATTTGCGGATCCTCTTTTCTTTCTATGTTTTCTTTACGATGCGCTCTCTTTCTGTGACTTCACATCTTCGTGTTCTCAGGTTTACGCGCTTCTCGTGATTCCATGTTTCTTGTTTCGCATGATGTCAGCTTAGAATTGCGGGAGCGCAAAGCGCGAAGCAATCCGTGCATCACAGGGACAGAATACCTTTCGAAGCAGCGTCTTTGCATTTTTAAACGAACACTATGCTTAAAAAGCGTTGTCTAATTCCGCATTACTCGAACAGCGGCGTCGACAGATACCGGTCGCCCGTATCCGGCAGAAGCACCACGATGGTCTTGCCTTCGTTCTCCGGCCGCTTCGCCAGCTCGATCGCCGCCCAGGCCGCCGCGCCGGAGGAGATGCCCACCAGCACGCCTTCCTTCCTGCCGATCAGCCGTCCCACGGCGAAGGCGTCCTCATTGGCCACCGGAATGATCTCGTCGTAGATCCCGGTATTCAGCACCTCCGGCACAAAGCCGGCGCCGATGCCCTGGATCTTATGCGGTCCGCTGACGCCCTTGGAAAGGACCGGGGACGCGGCCGGTTCTACGGCTACTACCTTCACTTCCGGCTTCTGCGCCTTCAGGTACTCGCCTACGCCGGTGATCGTGCCGCCGGTGCCGACGCCCGCCACGAAAATGTCCACCTGGCCGTCCGTGTCGTTCCAGACCTCCGGCCCCGTGGTCTCCCGATGGATCTTCGGATTGGCCGGATTCACGAACTGCCCCGCGATGAAACTGTCCGGAATCTCCTTCGCCAGCTCATCCGCCTTCGCGATGGCCCCTGGCATGCCCTTGGCCCCTTCGCTTAGGACCAGCTCCGCGCCGTAGGCCTTCATTAACTGCCTGCGCTCCACGCTCATGGTCTCCGGCATGACGATGATGATGCGGTATCCCCTGGCCGCCGCTACGGCGGCCAGGCCGATCCCCGTATTGCCGGACGTGGGCTCTATAATGACGGAGCCGGGCTTTAAGACGCCCCTCTCCTCCGCGTCGTCGATCATGGCCATGGCCACTCTGTCCTTGACGGAACCGGCCGGATTAAAATACTCCAGCTTCGCCAGTACCCGGGCCTTTAAGCCTTCCTCCTTCTCGATATGCGTAAGCTCCAGAAGCGGTGTGCCGCCGATCAGCTGATCGGCCGATGTGTAGATACGACTCATATGATTCCCTCCATTGAATGATTTGTTAAAGTAATTACCTACTTAACTGATATGTTTATGGGGATTATACGCTCGCCAATTTGCTTTGTCAATAGGATTTCGGAAAATATTTTCGATTTGTCTATTGATTACCCATTTACCATGTACTATAATAGGTTTATGGGTAATATTGCACGAACACCGGGTCACGGAAGCGCCGATCTGCGGCACCGGACAGAATTTCAAAGACACCGTCAAGGAGAACAAGCATGCTGATATCAACAAAAGGCCGCTACGCGCTGCGGGTAATGATCGATCTGGCAGAGAATCAGAAGGACAGCTACGTACCGCTCAAAGAAACGGCCGAGCGGCAGGAAATATCCGAAAAATACCTGGAAGGAATCCTAAAGACTCTGGTTCAGCAGAATATGCTGACCGGCGTCCGCGGCAAAGGCGGCGGGTACCGGCTGACAAGGGCGCCGGAGAACTATACGGTCGGAGAGATCCTGCGGCTGACGGAAGGCTCCCTGGCGCCGGTGGCCTGCCTGGAACCGGGCGCGAAGCCATGTCCGCGGATGGCGCAGTGCCGGACGCTTCCGATGTGGGAAGGACTGGACAAGCTCATTTCCCAGTATCTGGACGGGATCACGGTCGCGGACCTGATGCGCCGCGATACCGAGGCTTTTGATTACGTGATATAATGAAAACGCGGCTCTGCTCCCCGAGCAGGCCGCGGCTTATTTTCAATCATTCTCCCCCGTTTCGTCTCACTTGATCCGGCAGGTCTCCTTCATCGCCGCCGAGCAGGCCAGGTCGCCCAGCACGTTCGCGCAGGTCGCCCCCATATCGCACAGCGTATTCACGCTGATATACACGGTCATGATCCCCGACGGAAGCCCGGCGATCGTCGCAAGCGCCGCGAAGCTGGCGATCGCTCCGCCCGGAACTCCCGGCGTTCCGATGGACAGCAGCGTATTGCTCAGCATTACGATGATCATCATGCCAAGGCTCACATGCACGCCGCAGGAATTGGCGAAGAACACGATCATGAACGACATCAGGATCGACACCGCGTCCATATTGATCGTCGCGCCCAAAGGCAGCGACAGCGACGAGATCTCATTGGGGATCCCCAGCTCGTCCGCGCACCGCTTCGAGATCGGCAGCGTCGCCGAGCTGGAGCACGTGCCGAACGCGTTCAGCGCCGCCGGCATAACCTTCGAGAAGAATTCAAAGAATCCGACCTTGCCGACGAATTTCACAAGACCGCCGTAGACCACGATCACATACAGGAACATGGTCACATACAGCATGACTAACGTCCCCGCCAGCGCCACGATCGTCTCCGTCCCGTTGGCGTGGACGACGCTCGTGATGGAGCAGAACACGCCCACCGGCGTGCAGTACATGACCGCCGACACGATCTTCACCGAGATCTCATTGACCGCCTCGCAGACCTTCACGAAGGGCTCCGCCTTCTGGCCCAGGGTCAGGCAGGTAATGCCCACGATGATGGCGAATGCCAGCACCTGCAGCATATTGCCCTCGGCAAAGCTGGCGATGGGATTCGCCGGGATCAGGTTCTTCACCGTATCCAGAAGGCTGGTGAACTTCGTCGCCTCCACCTCGGCCTCCGCCATGACCACGCTGACGCCCTTTCCCACGCCCAGCACCCGCGGCAGAAAGAGTCCCAGAAGACTGGCGAACAGGGTCGTTCCGCAGTAGTAAAGCACCGACTGCAGCCCCACCCGGCCGGTAGCCGATACGCTGCCGATGCCCTTGATGCCCACGATCAGCGAGCAGAACACCAGCGGATAGATCATCATCTGCAGCGCGTGCATATAGAGCGCACTGACCAGATCGATAAACGGCAGCACGCCCTCCATCGCCGCCGGCATGAACAGGCCGAACAGGATGCCAAGGATCAGGCCGACGAAGATAGCCAGCGTGATATTCAGGCTGCTCCTGCCCTTCTTCGCTTGCTTACTCATGCTTATGTACCTCTCATTTCAAAAGATTTTCTATTATCATACGTTCATTTTCCGGCCTTGTCAATACGCCCGTGAAGGTAGATAAAATAGTATCCCAGTCCGACGATCCCTGCGCCGCCGATGATATTGCCCAGCGTGACCGGCAGAAGATTCTTCACAAAGAAGCTTCCCCAGCCCAGTCCTTCCGCCGCGATTCCGTACTCCGCCGCGGTAAATATCCCGGCCGGCACATAGAACATATTGGCGACGCAGTGCTCGTATCCGGCCAGCACAAAGAGGAAGACCGGCGGATAGAGGCCGAAGATCTTCTCCGTAGCCGTGGAGCCGCCGGCGGCGATCCAGACGGCCGCGCAGACCAGCACATTGCAGAGGATCCCCCGCAGAAGGCCGTCGGTGAAGCTTAAGGAGACCTTGGCCGCGGCTGTATTTACCAGGCTCTGGGCCATAATGCCGCCGAACAGGTCCGGCGTGTGGCCGTACACCACCAGGGCGGCCACCGCTATGCTGCCCAGGAGGTTCCCCAGATAGACGATCAGCCAGGTCCGCAGAAGCTCGGCAGGCGTGATCCGCCCCGCGGCCGCGGATATGACCATCAGGCAGTCGCCGGTGAACAGCTCGCTTCCGGCCAGCACTACCATCACAAGCCCCGCCGGGAATAAAAGCGCCGTGACGACCTTCGCCGTGGACGGATCCGCCACAGTGGCTGAAGCGGCCACGGTGGAAGCGCCCGCGAAGGCGATAAAGGCGCCGGCCAGGACGGCCAGAGCCAAAAGTTTCGGGAGCGGCGTCCTCGCCTTGCCGGTCCCTATATCTGCATACGTTTCCGCGATCTTTGCCGGTGACAGCATATATATTCCTCCTGTTCTTCTGCCTGCGGTCTCAGTTCCAGCCCAGTATCCGTATCAGCGAGCGGCACGGCGACGGGTAGGCGCTGGCCGGGAAATCCTGCACATCCGTCGTATTGGAGCAGATCATGTAATCGATGGTCCTGCCGTTTTCATCCTTTACTACCTCGGAAATGATGACCATGTGGTTCCAGTCCTCCGGCGTCCCCATCATGATCAGATCTCCTGGCTGCCCGCTGTCAAAAGCCGCGTCCGTCTGCGCCGCAAGACCGCTGCCGCGGTTATCGCGGGCATAAGCGTAAAAATAATCCACATTGATCCAGGACAAAGTGCAGCCGGCTTCTTCGGACGTATCCGACAGCGCTTCTCCGTACCATTTCCATCTCTCGGGACCGTCTGTATCCATGGGAATACCGCCTGCCAGCAGGCACTGGGAAACAAAATTCTGGCAGTTTCCGCCTTCTCCGCTGTAGTCATGCCATTCGCCGCTGCGTTCGTCCACATGGGCGCGTGCGTAAGCGACGGCGGCCTCCCGGTCGTATTCATGCAGCGGGGCCGGCTCCGGCTCCGTGGTCTGGGACGGTTCCCCGCCCTCCGCGGCCTGCTGCCTGCGCTTTTCCAGATCATCCTCCACCTGGCTCAGAAGCAGCCTCTTTCTGTCCCCGAAGATCCGCTCCGGATCGGACAGCAGCTCCGTGTCCTCGTCCTGATACCCCTTCATCATATTCCAGAAGGTGCCCTCCCACTGCATATGCCCGGACAGCACCCATCTCCCGTTCTCACGCACCAGCTGGAAATCATGCCAGTAACCGGGATAAACCGAAGTTACCTCCGGCATCATGGCAAACCGCTGCAGGCTCTGCTCGGCCATATCCACATCGACGCTGCCGTCCTCCTGTTCCTCTACCCCCAGGATCCACATCCGGTACAGATATTCATCCAGCCGCAGATCGGCCTCCTGCATCCTGCGCATCCCGATCATGTACTCCCACGCGTTCTCATGAAACGCAATCTGTCCCGCAACGGAAGAAGCGAACAGATCCGACAGCTCCTTCATCTCAAGGGACGCCAGCGTCTCGTAATACCGGTCCATATAATTAAAAATGGCTTCCATCTGCTCATCGGTCAGAAGCTCCCTGTTCCCGCCGATCAGCACGCCATGATGAACCGGCTCCTTCACAGGCTCCGATCCCTCCGGGTCCTTCGGGGAGGACTCCGGTTCCGAAGGCGCCTCCGTCTCAGGCGGCACAGCCGCAACATTTCCGGCGGGCGCATTTCCCCCGGTTCCCGCGCATCCGGCCAGAAGCCCGATGATCCATACGCCGGCCAGACACAGCCGGACGACGCACGGGAACCGGCGACGGCGTCCTTTCCCGCGCGCCGCAGCGCTCCGGCCGCCCGCTCCCCGTCCGGCCGCATACGCGCGGCCGCTTCCGTTCCGTTCCGAAATATCCGTTCTTCCCATAATTCTCAACCTGCACGATATCCATAGAAATGATCACAAGCATTCCTGCCGTCTATTATACATAATATCCGGTCTCTTGTCATTCATTATCTTAATTTCCATATTTCGATATTTTTCATCAAAATCGGATGCAATTTTCTGCAGCTTATGATACACTTAAAGTCAGAGATAATACCGTCTTCTCCGGGCTTTGCGAAAGCAGCGTCCGATCCGGAGCGGCGGATCCAGATACTCAGGAGGTTCTCCATGGCACACATCGGTTTCGACAACGAGAAATACCAGCTGACCCAGTCCAGCCGCATCCGGGAGCGCATCGCCCAGTTCGGGGATAAGCTCTATCTGGAATTCGGCGGCAAGCTGTTCGACGACTACCACGCGTCCCGCGTTCTGCCGGGCTTTAAGCCTGACAGCAAGCTTCAGATGCTCCTGCAGCTTGCGGACCAGGCGGAGATCGTCATCGCCATTAACGCCGCCGACATTGAAAAGAACAAGATCCGCTACGATCTGGGCATTACCTACGATGTAGATGTGCTGCGCCTGATCCAGGCCTTCAGGGACAGGGGGCTCTATGTAGGCAGCGTCGTCATTACCCAGTATACGGGTCAGCCGGCCGCGGACACATTTAAGAGCAAGCTGGAGCACATGGGCATCACCGTCTACCGCCATTACCGCATCGAGGGCTATCCGAATAACGTATCGCACATCGTAAGTCCCGAAGGCTTCGGCAAGAATGACTACATCCGTACCAGCCGGCCGTTAGTCATCGTCACGGCTCCCGGACCCGGCAGCGGCAAGATGGCTACCTGCCTATCCCAGCTGTACCATGAGAACCAGCGCAGCATCAAGGCCGGTTATGCCAAATTCGAGACATTTCCGATCTGGAACCTGCCTCTTAAGCACCCGGTCAATCTGGCCTACGAGGCGGCCACTGCCGATCTGAACGATGTTAACATGATCGATCCCTTCCATCTGGAAGCCTACGGCAAGACGACCGTGAACTATAACCGGGACGTGGAGATTTTTCCGGTCCTGAACGCCATTTTCGAGGGCATCTACGGCGAAAGCCCATATAAGTCCCCTACGGATATGGGAGTAAATATGGCCGGCAGCTGCATCGTGGACGACGGCGTCTGCCGGGAAGCTTCGCTGCAGGAGATCATCCGGCGTTATTACCACGCACTGGAGAATATGGCCCGCGGCGATAAATCCGAAGACGAGGTCTTTAAGATCGAACTGCTGATGAAGCAGGCGCGCATTACGCCGGATTACCGGAAGGTGGTAAGCGCCGCCAAGGTGAAGGCTCAGGTATCCGGCGGTCCCGCGGCCGCCATGGAGCTTCCCGACGGGCGGATCGTAACCGGAAGGACCAGCGACCTGCTGGGCGCTTCGGCCGCTCTGCTTCTCAACGCGGTGAAGACCCTGGGGGATATTCCGGATGAGGTCCATCTGATCGCCCCGTCGGCCATCGAACCGATCCAGAAGCTGAAGACAAACTATCTCGGAAGCAGGAACCCGCGTCTTCACACGGATGAAGTCCTGATCGCCCTCTCCATGTGCGCCGCCACCGACCGAAACGCCCAGAAGGCACTGGATCAGCTGTCAAAGCTTTCGGGCTGTCAGGCCCATACCTCGGTCATCCTTTCGCGGGTGGATATCCGCTCCTTCCAGAAGCTTGGAGTGGATCTGACCTCGGAACCGATCTTCGAGCATAAGAAGATCTATCACTGACAGCGGCATATTCCTGACTCATAGGAGGCACAGTATGAATAAACTCGACCTGACGATCCGCCTGGCGACGCCGGATGACGCGGAGGCACTGCTCCGGATCTATAAACCTTATGTGGAAGATACGGTCATTACTTTTGAATGCGAAGTACCGACCGTGGAGGAATTCCGGGAGAGAATAGCAAATGTCCTGCGCTACCACCCTTATCTGGTGGCGGATACGGAGCACGGCATTATCGGCTACGCCTATGCCGCGCCGTTTAAAGACCGGGCCGCCTACGCCTGGTCCGTTGAAACCTCCGTCTATGTGGACAGGGAATGGCTGGGCTGCGGCGTAGGAACGGTTCTTTATACCGCTCTCGAGAAATGGCTCAAGGCGCAGAATGTGGTATCGCTCTATGCCTGCATTACCTCCCCGAACCCGCGGAGCATCCGCTTCCACCGGACCTTCCATTACAGGAAGACCGCCCGCTTCCGAAAATGCGGCTATAAGAAGAACCGATGGCGCAGCATTATCTGGATGCAGAAGACGATCGGACGGCACCGCAGGAAACCGCAGGCGGTCCTTTCCATGGAGGATCTGCGCGTCCTTATGCTGGAGCATGTATCCCAGATCCCGCTGGCAGATCTGAACAGCGCCGATGAGAAGCGCGAAGAGACGCCTACCGCGTAAGCTTTACCGGAAGCCGTCCGGATGCGGCGGCTTCCTTTTTTATGCATTTTGCCGCGGCCCGGATGCTGTCCTCGCTGTACTCAAAAGCCGCTAAGGACCATACCGCATCCGGCAGTCCGGCCAGGTCGTACGGCGCGCGAAGCGACACCGCGATCGTAGGCACGCCGGCCTCCGCCAGCGTATGGACCAGCTTCTGCTGCCCCGGATGACGATGACCCTCGCAGAGACCAACGACCGCCGCCGTATACCCTTTCGCCTGCTTCGCAAGCTCGGCGATCCGTTCGTCATCCGGATCCACTGTCATGTCCGCGGCTTCTCCGCCCAGCAGCTCCGCCATCAGCGCGCCGAAAAGATTGCTTCGGTCGCCGTCCGCATTACCCACCAGGGAGGACCGGTAGGAGCGGCAGCCGATGCAGAGCGGTGCCTTACCGTAATCAATGGTTCCGCCCACAGGACGGTGTACCTCCGTAATGGTCTTCTGAAGCATCGCCAGACTTTCCGCGCGGGCGGCGGCGAAGTCGAATTCCACCGGTTCTCTGACCTGCGCTGCTTCTTCGCCGGACCCTGACATTTTCTGACCAGCCTGCTGTTTCTCTCCGGTAACCGGCGCCTGGTCTCCCTGCGCCTTCTTACCGGCGGCAGACGCCTGCTGTCCATCCACCCATTTCTTCTTATATTCCATGATCCGCGCCGCGCTGCGTTCCATCTCCGCCGCGTCCAGTTCTCCTTCCGCCACAGCCAGTGCCGCGGCCTCGGCCGCCTCGCCTCCCAGCAGCGTATCATGGGAGATCAGCACCACATCCACGCCTGCGCCCATGGCGGCGATGGTTCCGTTCACGGTTCCGAAATGATTCTTAATCGCCAGCATTTCCATGCAGTCGCTGACGATCAGGCCGTCAAAGCCCATTTCCTCCCGCAAAAGCCCGGTCAGGATCCGGCGCGACATGGTGGCCGGCAGATATTCCGGCTCGATCTGCGGGAACAGGATATGGGTCGTCATGATCGCCGGTATTCCCGCCGCGACTGCCATCCGAAACGGCACCAGCTCTGCCTTCTCCAGCTCCTCCCGCGATTTGTCCACCTTCGGAAGCGCCAGATGGGAGTCCACGTCCGTATCCCCGTGTCCCGGGAAATGCTTGGCCGAACTGAGCACGCCGCCGTCCGCCAGTCCCCGGGCCATTTCACAGGCATAGCGCCCGGCCTCGGCCGGATCGTCCCCATAGCTTCTGGCTCCGATCACCGGATTGGCCGCGCTGGTATTCACATCGGCCACCGGCGCGAAATCGAAGTTCACGCCCAGCGCCCGCAGCTGCCGTCCGGTCAGAAGACCTGCCCGGTACGCGTTTGCCGGGTCGCCTGTGGCCGCGATGGCCATGGCGCCGGGCACATTGACGCCGTCGGCGGGCAGGCGGCTGACAACGCCTCCCTCCTGATCGATTGCGATCAGCGCGCCGTGGCCTGTCTCCTCCCGCACCAGCCGCTGGATCTCTCCGCAGATGCGCCTAAGCTGCGCGCAGCTCTCGATATTTTCCCGGAACAGGATCACATTGGCGATCTTATACTCCCGCACTACTTTTCGATATTCGTCGGTCAGTTCCGTGCCGTGGAAACCGGTCATCAGCCGCTGTCCGATCTGCTCTTTTAATGTCATACCCGTCTCCTTCCGCGGGGGAATCCGGCCGATTTATCTTTCTTCCCCGGATGGCCCGCGCTGCGAAAATATTATAAAATTTTGAAACTTTTTTCCGTTTTAACTCTTGACAAAGTACTTTTCCTATGGGATAAATAAACAAACGTAATTTCAAAGGAGAATTTCCATGACCACCAACATCGAGCTTCGCGTCAACAGTATCTACGACAGTCTCAGCAACGCCGAGAAAAAGGCAGCCACCTATTTCCTGAATAATGTGGAAAGCGTGTTCAACAAACCGATCGCGGAGCTGGCCGAGGAATCCGGAGCCAGCAAGGTCGCGTGGGTCCGTTTCTGCAAGGCCATCGGCTTCGACGGGCTGAAGGATCTGAAAAAGAGCCTGGTCAGCGAGCTGTTTAAGACCACCGATGCCGAGGACGAGGAGGTTTTAGTCTTCTCGGATATCCGCGAGGCTACCGGCATCGACCAGGTGATCCTCAACGTAAAGAGCAATACGATCCGCGACGTCCAGGATACCGCCAAGCTTCTGGATCCGCAGTCCATGGAGAAGGCCGCGAAAATGATCATGGAAGCCAAGACCGTCCGTCTCTTCGGACTGGGCGCCTCCGCCCTGGTAGCCGAAGACCTGTTCAGCAAGCTTCTGCGCGTCGACAAGAACGTCTGCTTCAGCAAGGATCTGCACGTGCAGCTGTCCTACGCCTCCAACATGGCCCCCACCGATGTAGCGGTCCTCTTCTCTACCTCCGGCAAAACCAGCGAGATCCTGGAGATCCTGTCTCTGGCCAAGGAATGCGGCACGCCGACGATCGCCTTCACCACCTTCGGCAAGAACCCGCTGGCCATGAATTCCGATATCCAGCTGTATATATCCTCTTCCGAGACTACTCCGCGAAGCGGCGCCATGAGCAGCCGGATCGCGCAGCTGATGACCGTGGACATCCTTTTTACCGCCGTGGCCAGGCTGAATTATGACCATGTATTCCCGAAGCTGGAGAACAGCTTAAGAAGTATCCAGTCTCATAAAATATGATTCCGGCGGCCGCGGCGCGGCCGGCCGTTCCGAAAGCAGCGTCCTGCAAAAGGGCCGCTCAGAACAGGGTCTCATAAAACCGGGTTCTGACGCAGCCCTTTTCTGATGCTTTCTTATCTGATATACCGAACGTAAGCGTCCTTTTCCTCTCCCCCTGCCTGTGCGCGGACCACATCGGAAACATTGCCTCCCGACTTTGAAAGAAGCGTCTCCGCTTCCTCTGTGCCGACCCCGCACAGAAGCATGATGATGGCTTTCTTGGCCGAATAATCCGATGCTTCCAGAGCCGCCTGCGCCTCATCGGTGCCGACCCCCGTAGCCGCACGGACGATGGAGACCGCCCGCGCCACCAGCTTCTCATTGGTCGCGTTGACGTCCACCATCAGGTTGCTGTAGACCTTGCCAAGCCGGATCATCGTCGCGGTCGAAAGCATATTCAGCACCATCTTCTGGGCCGTTCCGCTTTTCAGCCTGGTGGAACCGGTGACAACCTCCGGTCCCGGAAGCGGCGCGATACCGATATCCGCGGCCTGATCGATCTCCGAACCGGGGCAGCAGGTCAGGCCGATCACGTCAGCCCCCACGCTCTTCGCGTAGTCCATAGCCCCAAGCACATAAGGCGTCCGTCCGCTGGCGGCGATTCCCACCAGCACATCCGCCGGTCCGAAACCGATGGTCTCCAGATCCTTCCTGCCGCTTTCATAGCAGTCCTCCGCGCCCTCCACCGCTGTGGTCATGGCGCTGGGCCCGCCGGCCAGCACCGCCTGCACCATCCCGGCGTTCACCCCGAAAGTGGGGGGACATTCCGCCGCGTCCAGCGCGCCCAGGCGTCCCGAGGTGCCGCAGCCGCAGTAGATCAGTCTTCCTCCGTCCTTTAATTTCCGGTAGATCACATCTACCGCGGCGGCGATCTTCGGCAGTTCATGCTCCACTGCCTCCGCCACCTTCTTATCCTCCGCGTTCATCAGCCGGACGATCTCATAGGAGCATGCCCGGTCGATCTGAAGCGTCGCAGGATTTCTCTGCTCTGTATTAATAGATGAAATGGATACCATAGGGCAACTTCCTCTCGTTGTTTTCGGCTGTTCGGCGCATTCTTTCTCACGCCGCCACCGCTTCTAGCCTTTGATGCCGCCCAGCGTTAATCCCTTCACAAAGAAGCGCTGAAGGAATGGATAGACCAGGATAATTGGAAGCGTTGACGTGACAATGACTGCCCCTTTGATCGACAGTGACATGGTCGTCTTCTCGGCGCCGCCGCTGGCTCCCCCCAATTCCATCGTGCCGTTGACGATGTTGCGCAGAAACATCATGACCGGATACTGATCGCCTTTCAGATACAGAAGGCTGTAGAACCAGTCGTTCCAGAAGAAAACCGCGTAGTAAAGTCCGATGGTAGCCAGCACCGGCGTGGACAGCGGAAGGACGATCCTTCTGAGGATCCCGAACCATCCCAGGCCGTCGATCAGCGCCACCTCCTCCAGCTCATGCGGAATTCCCCGGAAGAAATTAAGCATAATGATCAGATTAAATGAATTGATGCAGAACGGGATCAGAAGACCCCACCGCGTACCTACCATGTGCAGGCTGTTGATCAGCAGGTAATTGGGGATCATGCCGCCGCCGAAAAACATGGTAAATACCACCATCTTCGTAAGTATCTTTCCCCCCCACAGGAAGTCCTTGGACAGCGGGTACGCCATCAGGCACGTCATGATCAACGCGATGGCCGTTCCGCCGAACGCGTAGATGAACGTATTGCCGTAGGCGCGGAAGAAATTCGGATAATTGAAGATCCGGATGTACGCGTCGAAGGTCAGCTCCTTCGGCCACAGAAGCACCGTGCTGCTGACCAGGGCCTTCGGGCTGGAAAGAGACGCCGCCAGCATATACATGAACGGAACCAGGCAGCAGATCACGACAAAGATCATCACCAGATACACGATGGCGTCATAGATGAAATTCTCCAATGTATGATATCGCTTTTTCATGTCCGTCCCCCCCTTCTAGTAGATGCTCTCACCGGTCAGCTTCTTGCTGGTGGTATTGGCTACCGTCACCAGCAGGAGGCCTACCAGGCCGCTGAACAGGCCGATGGCCGTCGCGTAGGAATAGTTCTGGTTGGCAAGACCGGTCCGGTAGACCAGGGTATCCAGGATATCGCTGATCCCCGAGTTGGCCGGCGTATACATCAGAAGCACCTTCTCAAAGCCCAGGCTTAAGATATGTCCGATATTCATGATCAGCATGATCATGATGGTCGGCAGGATAGACGGCAGCGTGATGTACCACATCTGCTGTCCGCGGGAAGCGCCGTCGATCTCAGCCGCCTCGTAAAGCTCCTGGTTGATGCCGGTAATGGCCGCCAGATAGATGATGGCCGTCCACCCGGTGAACTGCCACGCCTCCGAAAGGATATAGACCGGCCTAAACCACTGCGGCTCATTCATGAAATAGATCGGCGCGATGCCGAAAACTCCGAGGAGCTTATTCAGAAGACCGGAGCTGGGCGATAACAGTTCATTTAAAATTGCGATCACGACCACGGTAGAGATGAAACGCGGCATGTAGGAGATCGTCTGAACGAATTTCTTGAAAATAGTGCCGCGCAGTTCATTGACCAGAATCGCGAAAATGATCGGAATCGGGAAATTTACCGCAAGACTCATGACGGACAGCACGATCGTGTTGCGCAGGGCCCGCCAGAACATGGGATCTTTCAAAAATCTCTCAAAATACCGAAGCGTCCAGTCCGTACCGAACGCCCCCTTGCCGGGGCGGTAGCGGCGGAACGCCAGGACGTTCCCTACCATCGGGATATATTTGAATATGATATAGTAAACGACCGGGAGGACCAGCATCGCGTACAGCACCCAGTAACGGCGGAAATAAATCACCGCTTTCTTTATCCTCCGCGATCTCTCTTCCGGCGTCAGGGCCGGTTTCTTCTCTTTCTTCATACGCTTCCCCCTCTCTTTCTGTCAGAAGGCGTTCCGAAACCGCCTTTCCTTATTTCTGTCCGGTTTCCGCTCATGGAAACGATTCCCTTCCGGCAGCGCATAAGCGCCGCTCCGGCGTCCTTCGCGCATCCGGAAACCGCAGTAATAAAAACGGGGCAGGGCCATAACGGTCTTACAACCCTACCCCGTCGCTGTTATCCTCCCGGGCTCCGCCGGATCGCCGGCAGAGCCCGGTATCCTCTTCTAACAGATACGCAAGTATTGATCTGTGGAAATTACTTCACCATGTTGTCGTTGTACATCTGGCACAGTTCCTCGATCTGGAGATTCTTAAGCTCTGCTACATAAGCGTCCCAATCCGTATCAAGGCTCTTCGTGCCGGTTACAAACGCGTCGATCCAGACTTCGATGGCGTCGGCCAGAGGCGTCGTGATCGTCGCGGCGTCCTCAGCGGTGAAGTCGTCGAAGATCGGTGCCGGCGGGATCTCCTGGATCGCGTCGTCCATAGCCGCAACCTTCGCGTTGATCTCCGCGTAGTTCTCATCGTACTTAGTCATCTCGCGCTCATTGATCCAGATGTGCTGGGTCGGGTCGGCGCCGCAGCCATACTCGAGCTGCATGTACTTGTAGATGCCTTCCGGAGCGTTCAGGATATCGTCGTTGTAAACGATCTTGTCGCCGTCCATCGTGTAGGTAACGCCCTCAACGCCGATGCACCAGATCGTGGAGCACTCCTCGGAGTAGAACATCTTATCAATCGCACGGACAACCTGCTCGAAGTCGTCGCGCTTTGCGGTGGAAGCCGGGAACATGATGCCGACATCCACGCTGGCCTTCTGCTGATGATGCGCGCCTGCCGGGCCCTCCAGCGGAGGATACATCTGCAGCTTGAAGCCTTCGATATCGCTGGCAGCCTCTACGCCGCCGATCTGATCGTAGTATGCATAGGTAGCCATCGCACGGCCGTCAGCCAGCTTGCCGGACCATACGTCGTCCGGGATCGTAGCCGCCATCTCGGGATCCAGAAGGCCTTCCGCATACAGCTTGTGGAAGTAGCCGAGGAAATCACGGGCCTGGTCGCTGATCGCTGCCGGGAACCACTCCTGCTTGTCATAATCCCAGCTCAGGGCGCCGCCGCCGCCGGCGTTGCTCTTGCCGAAACGGATGCCCCAGGACGGCATCGTCATACGGTATGTAACATACGGAGCTACCAGGGTGGTAAGCGGATAGGAATCCGGATAATCTTCCTTGTAAGCCTTCAGGATCTCATACAGATCGTCAAAGGTCTTCGGATCGTCAAATCCCTTCTCCTCCAGATAATCCTGTCTCATGATAAGTCCGCCGTCATAGAAGGGCTTGTCATACAGACGAGGCATATAGTAGCGCTTGCCGTCCAGAAGCTTCTTCGCATCTACCGCATCCTGCAGGCCGAATTCCTGAACTCTGGCGTTGAACTCCGGCGTCCAGTCCGCGTAATCGCTGATCGGAACGATGGCGCCGTTCATGGCCAGGGAAGAATACTCCGCGCTGCTGGTGTCCCTGTAAAGGATCACATCCGGGCAGTTCTCGCCGGTGTTCAGAACCAGAGAGCACTTGGTGTTGAAGTCGGAGCCGCTGGGAAGCGCCTCGACTTCCAGTTCTACATTACATACCTTCTGGACTTCCTGAACCGCCAGCCAGCTGTCCATCCACGGAAGCGTGGGGTTGTCGGCGTAGAACATGCTGATGTGGATCGGATCTCCCGCCGCCTCTGCCGGAGCTTCGGTCTCTGCCGCTGCCGGAGCTTCGGTCTCCGCGGCTGCTGCCTGGGTCGTGGCCGCCGTGGTGGATGCCGCGGTCGTGCCGGTGGTGCCGCCACCGCCGCCACCGCAGGCTGCGAGGCCAAGAACCATGGAGACTGCCAGTGCAATCGCCGGAACCTTCAATAAGTTCTTTTTCATACTACTTTCCTCCTTCTTTTTCTTACATTTCCTACAGGATTGAAACCGTTCCGAAAATCATTTTCGATAGCCATAATTCGACCCGGAACTTTGTTTCGTGTTTTCAGTATAGTACTATTTTCACTGCTTGTCAATACAATTTAGACAAATAATTGTGATATTTGCCAATTTTACTTCAACAGACGGAATCATCGGATGTAAATTTGAATATTCCGAAAGCAGAGAACCCGCAGCGGGCCGCAAATCCCGCATTTGGGCAGAATGCAAAGAGAGGGGCTCCCCGGAAACGCCCCGGCCGCGGACCGGCGCAAAGCCGGCCGCGAACCGGATCCGTTCCATTTACGCGTCCTTATTCTCATCCTTAAAGAACTGCGGCAGATACTCCTTATGTGCCTCCAGAAGCTCATCCAGAACCGCCACAGCCGCCGTCTGCGACATGACCAGCGGATTGATCATCAGGGCGAGAAGCGCTTCCTTCCGATCGCCGGTCACGGCTGCGTGGCCGCCGGTGATCTCAAAGGACTTGATCTGCTGGACCAGGCCGTTGACCGCCTTGGGAAGCGCTCCTACACGCACCGGCTTCGGTCCGTCCTTCGTGATCACGCAGCTGACCTCCACCACCTCGTCGTCCGCAAAGTTGTCGATGGCGCCGTGGTTCACCGTGTTGACCACCTGGATATCATGCTTGTCATTGTAGATCGATGAGATCAGATTGCAGGCTGCGTCGCTGTAGTAAGCCCCGCCCCGCCGCTCTAAAAGCTTGGGCTTCTCGCAGAGATCCGGATCCTTGTAAAGCTCAAAGAGTTCCGTCTCCAGCTTCTTCACCTGCTCGGCCCGGACATTGTGTTCACGGTATTTCTCGAATTCCTTCTCCACATACTCCTTCGTCATATAGTAATAGCGGTGATAGGAGCAGGGAAGCACTCCCAGCGCCTCCAGAAAATCGGTGTTCCACGGGAACTTGGCGATGTTATTCACGCTCTGGTCCGTCCACTGCTTTAAGACGTCGCCGATCACCTCTTTGCCGTCCACCTTCACGCTGGTGGCGTAGACCATATGGTTCAGGCCGCCGAAGGTCACGTCCACCTCTTCCATGGGACGTCCGAGCTTCTCGGCGATGGCTTTGTGCATGCCGATGGGCACGTTGCACAAGCCGATGATCCGTTCAAAATGGGCGTAGCGCCGGATCGCTTCCGTCACCATGCCCGCCGGGTTCGTAAAATTGATCAGCCACGCGCCCGGGCTCAGCTCTTCGATATCCTTACAGATGTCCATAATCACGGGGATCGTCCGGAGGCCTTTGAACAGGCCGCCGGCCCCGTTGGTCTCCTGCCCGTAAAGGCCGTGGGCAAACGGGATCCTCTCATCCTTGATCCGGGCCTCCAGCTGGCCTACACGCAGCTGGGTGGTGACAAAAGCCGCGCCCTCGATCGCTTCGCGGCGGTTCAGAGTCGCGTGGATCTCCATGGGGACTCCGGCCTTCTCCACCATGCGCTTCGCCAGAGCCGTGATGATATTCAGCTTCTCCTGTCCCTCCGGGATATCCACCAGCCACAGCTCCCGCACGGGAAGCTCATCGTAACGTTTGATAAATCCCTCCACCAGCTCCGGCGTGTAGCTGGAGCCTCCGCCGATCGTTGCGATCTTGATTCCTTCTGCCATAATATGTACTCTGCCTCCTTATCTTATAAGGGCTGCGCCGATACGTTCTGTCTCTCTCCGTATCGCCCGTTTCTGCTTCGCCCGTTTCTACTCCGTCTCGCCCAGCAGCAGCGACAGCGCGCCGATGCGCCCCGCCAGATTGCCGGTCTCGCAGGCACGGATCTGCGTATATTCCTCCAAATGCTCATACATGGAATAGACCTTCTCCCGCAGATCCCGGATAAACCGCTCCTGTCTGCAGATCCCTCCTCCGATCAGGACTGCCTCCGGGTCCATGAGAACCGCCATGTTGCCGACGACCACTGCCAGCTTCGCCAGCCAGTCGCGATAGATCGCGCCCACTCCGGGATCGTCCAGATGCCCGAAAATATAATAGCCGTCCACAGTCTCTCCCACAGCCGCCGATACCTTCTTCACCAGCCTCGAAGTGGCCGCCGCGTACTCCGACGGCGCGGCGTCCGTACCGGTTCCCAGACGGAAAAAGCCTGCCTCGCCCGCCTTGAAATGGCTGCCGCGCACCAGCTTCCGGTCAATGATCAGCGCGCCCCCGATGCCGGTTCCGACCGTGATCATGCCCAGGCTGTTCATGCCTCTTCCGGCGCCGGCCACCAGCTCTCCCAAAGCCGCGCTGTTGCTGTCATTCTCCAGGACCACCGGCAGTCCGGACGCCTTCGCGAACTCTTCCTTCAGGTTATAGGCCACGAAATTCCTTCCGACGCTGAAGTCGGTATTCCTGCCCGTCGCGGGATCAATGAAGCCTCCGATGCACGCGGCTATGCCGCTGACCTGTTCTTTATACCGCCCGATGATCTCCAGAAGCTGGGCGAGGAATTTCTCCGGCTCCCGCTCTGTCCGCCGGCTCCCCTCCTCCAGCTCCCGGTACCGGCCGTCCAGAACGCTGTATTTGATAAATGTTCCGCCGATATCCATCGTCAGATACCGTTTCTCCTCCGCCATACCCATCTCCTTCCATTCCCGCGGCGGCCTGCTCTCCGGCCGTCCACGCGCCGCATCGTCCGCCGGCCTGCACAGTCCTTCGCGCTCTCTCCGGCCGCCGCTCTGCGCCGTCCTTCCGCGCTCTCTCCGGCCGCCGGCCTGCACAGTCCCTCCGCACGTCTCTCCGGCCGCCGCTCTGCGCCGTCCTTCCCCGCTTTCCGGCCGCCGGCCTGCGCCGTCCTTCCCCGCGTCTCCCTGTCTGCCGCTCTGCGTCAGCGGCCCAGCTCCCGCATTGCCAGACGCACCGCGCCTTCCGACGCTTCCCGCATCGCCGCCCGGATCCACGCGTCGTCCTTAATCGCCGTAATCCGGTCACGGACCTTCCTCTGGATCCGCTCATTCTTCAGCAGGACGCTGCCGCCGATCGCGATATTCTTCTCCTCCGGCAGCTTTCCCAGCACCGGCCGGATCAGCGCGCACAGCTCGTCCGCGCAGGCGTCTTCGATCTCCATCGCCGTCCGGTCGCCCATAGCAACCGCCCGGCCAAGAAGAACGGCCAGCGCCGCCAGATCTCCCTTCCTGCGCTCCGGCGCGTACACATAGCCCACCAGCTCCGAAACCCCGGAGATACCCAGTCGGTCGTAAACCAGTTCTTTAAGGACTGTCGCGCCGCCGCGCCCGTCCTCCGCCTGCACCACCGCCGCCAGCATCCGCCGCGCGATATCGTAAGCGCTCCCGCCGTCGTCGATCAGATGACCGTAGCCGCCGCTGCGGATCACAGTCCCGTCCTCCCTGCGTCCATAGCAGATGGAGCCGGTACCCGCGATCAGTATGATGCCGTGGCATTCCGGAAATACAGCCGCCAGGGCTGTCTCCCCATCGCTGTACACATATACCGGCGCGCTGTATCCGCTGTCGCGGAAGGCCTCCTCAAGAACCTCCCGGGTCCGGGGATTGCTGATCCCGGCCGCTCCGATTCCGATCGCCGCGCAGTCACCGGGCTTCAGACCCATCCGGGCCGGAAGCGTCAGGATCTCCCCGATGGTCCGTCGAAATTCCTCTCTGCTCTGCCCGTTGATATTCAGAGGTCCCGCCGTGTGATGTCCATGGATGACGCCGTCCGGATCCGCTACGCAGATCTTCGTCGCGGTTCCGCCGCCGTCGATGCCGATCAGATACTTCATACCGCCGCTGATTCCTCTCTTTCCTCCGAAACACACACTGCCTGCAGTTTCAGTATACACCCGCGCATGGGGAATTGCAACCGATTTGAAATAAAATTTCATATATGCTTCCCGTTTTTGTCCTTAATTTTCATTTCAGCGCCACGGATCGGAAACACAAGCGGACGGCCGCAGCGCAAAAGAGGGCATCTCCGTTTCGGAAACGCCCTCATCCCGATTATTTATTGCTTTCATCCGCGTTGTTGCTGGGTCCCTCGGAATCTCCGCCCATATCATGAACCCCCTGCTCCACGTCGTCCATCAGGCCGTCCAGAACGCCGGTGCTCTCATCGCTTCCGGTACCGGTCCCGTTCTTGGTCCCCGCAGCGGCGGATGAACCGCCCGCACCTGTACCATTGGCTCCGGAACCTCCGCTGCCGGTGCCGTTCGTCCCCGCTCCCACGCTTCCGGCGCTGCCCGTAGCGCCGCTGCCGGACGTGCCGCTGCCTGCATTACTGCCGCCGGACTTGCCGTTTGAGCTGCCTCCGCTGCCGGAAGCACCGCTCTCAGCGGCGGAAGACGTTCCGGCCGGATCCTTGCCGGAATTCCTGCCGCAGGCCGTCATGGCCGCAACAGAAAAAACCAGCAGAACTGCGCATAGATAGAATCTGATTCTCTTCATAATAGCATTCTCCTTTCGATTTTCTGCGCTTATTGTGCGCAGGCGGAGCGCGGATTATGGTGAGAAAAAATTCCTTCGCTGCCAGATTTCATTTTGTCCGCAATTTTAATTCTGCGACGCGATCACATCGGCCATCGAATAAAGTCCCGCCGGCTTTCCGGCCAGAAACACGGCCGCCTCCACGGCTCCCTTGGCGAATACCGCTCTCGAATAGGCCGTGTGGCTTATGGTCACTACCTCATCCTGGCCCGCAAATATCACATCATGATCGCCGACGATGCTGCCGCCGCGGACCGACGCGATGCCGATCTCCCCGGGATCCCGCTTTTCATGACGGTCATGACGGTCATAAACATAATGGTACGCTCCGTTCATCGCCTCGTTTAGCGAATCCGCCAGCGCCAGCGCGGTGCCGCTGGGCGCGTCCAGCTTCCGGTTGTGGTGCCGTTCCACGATCTCCATGTCGAAACCCGACGCCGCCAGTACCTTCGCCGCGTCCTGCACCAGCTTTAACAGCAGATTCACCCCCAGAGACATGTTCGCGGACCGCAGGACCGCCACCCGGCCGGCACATTCCCGCACCCTTGCCAGCTGCGCCTCGGAAAGTCCCGTGGTGCAGAGTACCAGCGGAATCCTCTTCGACTCCGCGAAGCGCAGAAGCCCGTCCACGGCTGCCGCCGCGGCAAAATCCACGATCACATCCGCTTCTTCCTCTACGCCGGACAGGCTCTCATACACCGGATATCCTTCCGGACTCATGGGATTTACATCCACGCCCGCCACGATCTCTATGCCGTCCGTCTCTTTTACAATACCGGTCACAGCCCGGCCCATGGCGCCGCTGCAGCCGTGAAGAATCATTCTTATCATATCTTATAACCTTTCCGTATATTCAATCCGATTGTCACAGAATCCCGTATTCCCGCATGGCCGCCGCCAGCCTCTCCTTGTTCTGCGGCTCCATCTCCGTAAGCGGCAGCCTCAGCGGTCCGACCTCCTTACCCATCAAGTTCATGGCCGCCTTCACCGGGATCGGGTTCACCTCGCAGAAAAGCGCCGAGATCAGCGGGATCGCCCTGAGCTGCTCCGCAAGACTGCCCGCCGTGTTGCCGTCGAAAAATTTCTGGCAGATATCGTGGGCCTGCCGGGGCGCTACGTTGGACAGCACCGAGATCACGCCCTTGCCGCCCATGGCCAGAATCGGAACGATCTGTTCGTCATTGCCGGAATACAGGTCGATGCAGCCGTCCGCCATGCTCATCATCGTGGCGATGGAGGAGAAATTGCCGCTGGCTTCCTTGACGCCCACGATATTGGGAACCTCCCTGCACAGCGTGACCATGGTCGCCGGCGTCATGGTCACGCCGGTCCGGCCGGGAATATGATACAAAAGGATCGGAATCTTCACAGCCGCCGCGATCGCCTTATAGTGGGCGATCAGGCCGCCCTGGGTGGCCTTGTTGTAATACGGCGTCACCAGCAGAAGTCCGTCGGAGCCGGCCTTCTCCGCTTCCTCCGACAGATAAACGGCCTCCTGCGTGGAGTTGGAACCGGTTCCCGCGATCACGGGGATCCTGCCCTTCACCCTCTCGCAGGCGAAACGGATCACATCCAGATGCTCCTTATGGGACATAGTCGACGACTCGCCGGTCGTTCCGCAGATGATCGCGGCGTCCGTTCCGCCTGCGATCTGCTCCTCCAGAATCTCGTCCAGCTTATCGTAATTCACATCTCCGTTGTCCTTAAACGGCGTAACCAGGGCAACGCCCGCACCTTTGAAAATAGCCATAATGCTCCTCCTTCTTCCTTCTGTAAATTATGTATGCCGCTTTCTGCCGCCATGACACACATCCGGCACGCGCCGCGCGGATCTGTCCCGCAGGGCATGCTCTCCCGGAGACAGAAAAGAACCGGCTTCGGAAAGCCGGTCCTTAAAGTCCGTGTGTCGCTGATCTTTAAGTGTAGCTCTCCATCCTGATCGGATGACAGTCATACGGTTGTTCACCCTATGCCCAGATTCGTGCTGTCAGGCGGCACTCCTCTTCGGCGCTCTCCCTTTCGGAAGGCATCGTCTGCACCTGCTGCATCCGCCTCCTACTCATGATATCGCGCGACCTCTACCACTCTTTATTTGCCTGCTAACATCCTACCATCATTCGCTGCCTTTGTCAACCGCAACCTGACGGTTTCGCATGCGCGCCGCGGCCTCTTTCTTCCGTCCGCCCGGAAAGCAGTCAGAAGAAAGCCGGATACCCGCTCACCGCTCCGGTTCATACGCCCGGATCGTGAAAAAGCTGTCCACATACGACGCCAGCTGACGCGGAAAATCCATGCCCGTCAAAAGCAGGCTCATGCCGTCGTCCCTGGCCTTCAGCAGATTCTCAAACTCCTCTATGGAAACAATGTTCTGATTCACAAGCCCCAGCACCTCGTCCAGGATCAGCAGATCGCATTCGCCGGTAGCGACCACCTTCTTCGCAAAATGGAAGCCGTTGAGGATGTTGCGCCGTTCCTCCGCTTTCTCCGCCTCGGTCAGCTCCTCGAAGAACGCGTCCGCCTTCTCGAAACGGAAGATCTTAAATCCGGGTTCCAGGCTCTGCATGACCTTCTTTTCCTCTCCCCGCTCGCAGCCCTTCAGAAACTGGATCATAATGACCGTCTGCTGCTCCGCCACGGCTTCCAGGCCTTTCCCCATCGCCAGAGCGGTCTTGCCGCGGCCATGGCCGCAGATAACTTCTATCGTTCCTTTTTTCATGTCTTTCGCACCTCTTTGCTCACCATCCGCATCCCGCACCGTCAGCCGCCAATCCCACTGCGGCCTCCAAAGCTGCCGGGATCATTCCATACATTCCAGCTTGCTCACCGACACCTCGTAGGCGACGCGCTTCTCGCACTGGGAATCGCTGAGCTTCTTTGTATATTCGCGGCTCTGGACCCGGCCCCAGATGCAGACCCGGGCTCCGACTTCAAAGCCGGCCGCGTACCTGGCATTGCGCCCCCACGCAATGCAGGGAATATAATCGGACTTGCCGTAAGGCCGGTTCACCGCCAGAAGGATGTCCGCGATCTCCCGTCCCAGCGGGGTCTTGCGGTAAATGGGCGTCTTGCAGATGTAACCGTCCAGGAATATCTGATTGGTCTTCGTATAATCGGTAAATTCCTCCATAAAGTTGATCTCCCGCACGAACACCGACAGAACCAGACGGTTCCTGGCGCCCTCGTGGCGGTTATAGGAACGGAACTGGCCGATGGCTTCCACGGTACAGCCTATGTAATCCTCCGATACATTGAGGAGCCTCTCCGAGATCATAAGCGGAATAATATCCGACTGATCGCTCAGTCGGTTGACCTCCAGATCGACCAGATAGAAGCCTTCTCCAAATACCTCATGACTGAACGTGAAACCGCTCACGACCTTGCCGATCACGCTGACCTTGTTGTTTTCAATCGCTTTTTCTGACATGGTATCTCTCCCTTTCGTTCTTAATTAATTTTCGCTTTGCGGCTATCACTATTTTATGTGTAAAAAGAACCGGAGATTCCAAAAAACGCTCGTGTGGTTTCGACAGGATCTGCAAAGCGCGCATCAACGCGCTCCGCAAACCGGTGTGATTCAAGCACAAAACCCCGGCGGTCTTCTGCCAGGGCTTATCGCTTCCTTGCGCTGTCTCGATTATCAATCCTTTTTAAATGACGCCCTCTTGCGAAGGGTAGGATCCAGGATTCTCTTGCGGATCCGCAGATTCTTCGGCGTCACCTCCAAAAGCTCGTCGGTATCAATGAAGTCCAGGCACTGCTCCAGGCTCATCTCCCGGGGCGGCGAAAGCTTAAGCGCCTCGTCCGCGCCGGCGGAACGCATGTTGGTCAGCTTCTTCGTCTTGCAGACATTCAGCTCGATATCCTCCGACTTGGGACTCTGTCCGATGACCATACCCGCGTATACCTTCACGCCCGGTCCGATAAAGAGGGTGCCGCGCTCCTGGGCCGCAAACAGGCCGTAGGCCACGGACTCTCCGCCCTCGTAGGCGATCAGGGAACCGGTCTTCCTGTAGCTTAAGTCGCCTTTATAGGGGGCGTAGCCGTCGAAGATCGTATTCATGATGCCGTTGCCCTTGGTATCCGTCAGGAACTCGCCCCTGTAGCCGATGAGCCCGCGGGACGGTATCGAAAACTCCAGCCTGGTATAGCCGCCCTGCGCCGGACTCATGCCCTGCAGCTCTCCCTTCCGGGAGGTCAGCTTCTGGATGATGACGCCGGTGAATTCCTCCGGCACATCGATATAGGCCAGTTCCATCGGCTCCAGCTTCTGGCTGCGCTCATTGTACTTATATAATACCTCCGCCTTGCTGACTGCGAATTCGTAGCCCTCCCGGCGCATATTTTCAATCAAAACAGACAAATGCAGCTCGCCCCTTCCCGACACCTTGAAGCAGTCGGGAGAGTCGGTCTCTTCCACCCGCAGGCTCACATCCGTGTTCAGCTCGCGGAACAGCCTGTCGCGGAGATGGCGGGAAGTAACGTATCTGCCCTCCTGTCCCGCCATGGGACTGTCGTTGACCATGAAATTCATGGCGATCGTAGGCTCGGATATCTTCTGGAACGGGATCGCCTCCGGATTCTCCGGCGAACAGATCGTGTCGCCGATATGCAGATCGGTGATCCCGGAGATCGCCACGATCGCCCCCACAGTCGCCTCGGCAACTTCAACCTTGTTCAGGCCGTCGAATTCGTAAAGCTTGCTGATCTTCACCCGGCGCATCTTGTCCGGCTCGTGGTGGTTCACCAGCACGCACTCCTGATTCACGCGGATGCGGCCGTTGTCCACCTTGCCGACGCCGATGCGGCCTACGTACTCATTATAATCGATCGTGCTTATCAGCACCTGGGTTCCCGCGTCCGGATCCCCCTCGGGGGCGGGAATGTGTTCGATGATCGTCTCGAAAAGCGGGCTCATGTCCACGCCCGGATCATTCGGATCCTTTACCGCGAAGCCGGCCTTGGCCGACGCGAAAACGAACGGGCAGTCCAGCTGCTTGTCAGACGCTTCCAGATCCATCAGAAGCTCCAGCACCTCGTCCACCACCTCGGCAGGCCTGGCTTCCGGGCGGTCGATCTTGTTGACGCAGACGATCACATACAGATCCAGCTCCAGGGCCTTGCGGAGTACGAATTTAGTCTGGGGCATCGGCCCCTCGTAGGCGTCCACCACCAGGATGACCCCGTCCACCATCTTAAGCACACGCTCCACCTCGCCGCCGAAATCGGCGTGTCCGGGAGTGTCGACAATATTGATCTTCGTCCCCTTATAGAATACCGCTGTGTTCTTCGATAATATAGTGATGCCGCGCTCACGTTCGATGTCGTTGGAGTCCATAACGCGCTCCACTACCTCCTGGCCTGCGCGGAACACTCCGCTCTGGCGGAGCAGACCGTCTACCAGGGTGGTCTTTCCATGGTCTACGTGAGCGATAATGGCTACATTCCTTACGTCTTCTCTCTTCATCTTCATAGCTGACTGTCTTCTTCCTTGTAACTTTACAACATCCTACTATAGCACCGGGATGACGTAAAAGCAAGGAGAAATCTGCATGCCTCCCGGTTTATCTTTTGGGCGAAATGACCATATTTCAAAAGAGGATCACCTCTCCGTCAATGATCCCGTAATAGACCGGATCCCCGACCGCAATCCGCGCCCTTCCGGCTGTCCCCTCCGTGATGCGGGACGACAGGCTGCCCGTATCCGATTCCGGAACCATTACCGACAGTTCCACTTTATCCGTATATTTCGTATCCAGCGCGGTAAGATTTGCCTGGGCCAGAATATACTGGATCTTCCCTATTCCCGTATAATCCACGACGATGTCCATGCGGCGGCCGGGGCATTTCTCAATGATCCTGCTGTTCTTCAGCCCCTCCTTCACCGCCGCGGAATACGCCCGCACCAGGCCGCCGGTCCCCAAAAGCACGCCGCCGAAATACCTGGTCACCACCACGCAGATGTTCCGCACTTCCTCTCCCAGAAGCACATCCAGCATGGGCCGGCCGGCCGTCTGGGCCGGCTCCCCGTCGTCGCTGCACTTCTGGATCCGTCCCTGCCCGCCCAGAACATAGGCGTAGCAGTTGTGACTGGCGTCCCAGTACTTCTTGCGCATCCGTTCCACAAAGGCGGACGCCTCTTCCTCCGTCTCCGCCGGCCATGTCGTAGCGATAAAACGAGATCTCTTCTCGATCAGCTCTCCTGTTCCGCCCTCCCACAAAATCCTGTATCCGCCGGTCACAGCTGCCTCCTTCCCGCGTCCTTTACGGCATGAACGCACGTATCTGTGTCCATAATAATACAAAAGCGCCGGCTCTGCAACCTGCAAGAAACCTGTAAGAAAGCAGATATTGAATTGCATGGAAAATTTTGCTATAATGGAGCGGTGAAGGAGGATTTTCCATGAATTACGGAAAAAAATCAACGGAGATCAAATTAAGGGAAGCCACCTCGACTGGCCGAAGGCTGGGCAACAAGCTGATCCTGACAGTCCTGAAGGTCTTTCTTCTGGTCCTCATCCTCAGCGCCAGCTTCGGAGCCAGTTTAGGCATCGGCATCATCCGGTCCATTATCGACGAAGCGCCGGAGATCAATATAGACAGTATCGTCCCCCAGGGTCTTGCCACGACCGTCTATGACAATCAGGGCAATCTGATCGCTACGCTGGTACAGGAGGATTCCAACCGCGATCCCGCGACCTACGACGAATTTCCGCAGGATCTGATCGACGCCTTCGTATCCATTGAGGACGCGCGTTTCTGGAAGCACAACGGTATCGACCTGCGCTCCATCCTGCGCGCGGTGCGGGGCGTGCTGACCCATAACACCTCCGACGGCGGCGGCAGCACCATCGCACAGCAGCTGATCAAGAACAACGTCTTCTCCGGCGGGCGCGAAGACAGCCTGGGAGAGACCCTGGAGCGGAAATTCCAGGAACAGTATCTGGCCGTGAAGCTGACGAAGACCATGGACCGGAAGCTGATCATGACCAATTACCTGAACACGATCAACCTGGGCTATAACTGCCTGGGCGTCAAGGTCGCGGCGCGGCGTTATTTTAATAAAGAAGTTTCCGACCTGACGCTCTCGGAATGCGCGGTCATCGCCGGCATCACCAAGAACCCGTCCCGGTTAAACCCGATCTCCGGGCAGGAGGACAACGCGGAACGGCGGGAGATCATTCTGCAGAATATGAAGGACCAGGGCTACATCTCCGAGGATGAATATAACGAAGCCATGGCCGACGACGTCTACTCACGGATCCAGCTCGTAGACGCTACGGTACGCGAAACCTCCAGCGTCAACAGCTACTATGTGGATGAGCTGACCAGCCAGGTCAAGGACGCCCTGATCGAGAAGCTGGGCTATACCGAGACCCAGGCCCACAACCTGCTTTACAGCGGCGGCCTTCAGATCAAAGCGGCGCAGGATCCGACCCTCCAGGCGATCGTCGACGCGGAGGTGAATAACCCCGATAATTATCAGAATACCAAGTATTCCCTGGAATACCGGCTCTCGGTAACGCACGCGGACGGTACGACCCAGCATTATAATCACGGCCACATCCGCGACTGGCACGAGGAGGTACTCGGAGATACGAGCTTCAACGCACTGTACCGCAGCGAGGACGCGGCGCGCGAGGACGTTGAGAACTACAAGGCCTACATTCTTCAGGACGGAGACGAGATCATCGGCGAATATATCAATATCACGCTGCAGCCGCAGGTCTCCTTTGTTCTGATCGACCAGGCCACCGGACAGGTGAAAGCCATCAGCGGCGGACGCGGCGCAAAGACGGCGAACCTGACGCTGAACCGGGCGACGAATGTCCCCCGGCAGCCCGGGTCTACCTTTAAGGTTATTTCCTCCTTCGCGCCGGCGCTGGACGCCTGCGGCGCAACGCTCGGTACGGTCTACTACGACGCGCCTTATACAGTCGGCACCAAGACCTTCCGCAACTGGTACAAATCCGGCTACCAGGGATACTCCAGCATCCGGGACGGCATCATCTACTCCATGAACATCGTGGCCGTACGGTGCCTGATGGAGACCGTAACGCCCCAGCTGGGCGTGGACTACGGCCAGAATTTCGGCATTACGACCCTGTCGGCAGCGGATTATAACGCGGCTACGGCCCTCGGCGGCCTGACGGAGGGCGTTACGAACCTGGAACTGACCGGCGCGTTCGCGACCATCGCCAACGGCGGCATCTACAAGGAGCCGATCTTCTTCACCCAGATCCTGGACCGCAACGGCAAGATCCTTCTGGACAATGAACCGGAGACCCGGCGGGTCCTCAAGGATTCCACCGCTTTTCTGCTGACCGACGCCATGAAGGATTCGCTGATCCCCATGCGCAAGTTCAGCTCCGGCAGCGGTCCGAGCTCTACCAGTACCGCGGCCAGACTGAATAATATGTCCTGCGCGGGCAAGAGCGGTACCACGACCTCCAACACCAACGTATGGTTCGTGGGCTTCACGCCGTATTATACCGCCGGCGTATGGGCCGGTTATGACCTGAATCAGAGTCTGAACGCGGATTACGGGGAGACTTCCTTCCATAAGATCATCTGGAAGAAGATCATGGACAAGATCCATGAAGGTCTTCCGGATCCCGGCTTCACGCAGCCCTACAGCGTAGAGACGGCTGTGATCTGCCGCAAATCCGGCAAGCTGGCGATCGACGGCGTCTGCAACCATGATCCGCGGGGCAACGCCACATATACCGAGTATTTTGCCAGAGGAACCGTTCCCACGGAGGTATGCGACGTCCATGTGGCGATAACCGTATGCTCCGGATCCGGGCGGCTGCCGACCAGCTACTGTCCCGGACGTTCCACCAGGATCTGCATAAAACTGCCGGAAGGCGAGGATAATTCCGAGGGTACGGACGACTCCTCCTACACAGTTCCCGGTTACTGTTATATGCATTCGGCCTATTCCGTCGTTGTACCGCCTGCTGACAATTCGGATGCCCCTCCGGAGACGCAGCCGGTCGTCGGCAGCGGACCGCTTGGCATCATTCCAACCGATTAGAATACAAGCATTGCTTGGAAGCAGAAATGCGCGCCGCCGGCGCGCATTTCCTGTTCTATTCCCGCTTTACCCGCATCCGGCTCTCACGCCTTCATTTTGGGTTTAAAAACAAGCGATCCCAGATATCCGAAGACCAGGGCCCCGGAGATTCCCACAGCGCTGGCCGTAAAGCCGCCTTTGAACAGACCGAGGGCCCCGTCGCTCGCGATTCCGTCCTTTACTCCCTTCCAAAGAGTGTTCCCGAAGCCCAGCAGCGGCACGGTCGCACCGGCCCCCGCCCACTCGGCGAAGGGTTCATAAAGTCCCAGGCATCCCAGGACGCTCCCCGCAATTACCAGCGTCACCATAACGCGGCCGGGCATCATTTTCGTTTTATCCAGAAGGATCTGAACCAGACTGCAGATGACTCCGCCGGCCGCAAAAGCTTTAATATAATCCATAACCGTCTCCATTCTTCCGCCGGCCGGAGCCGGCTGTTCTTTCAATCCGTCATTCCGCTCTCGATCACTACGCCATGCGCAATACCGGGGATACTTTTGCCTTCATTGAAGCTGACCGTCGAGAGCAGAGCGCCGGTCGGAAGAAAAAGCACCCGCTTCCATTCACCGGAGCGGAGGCGCGGCAGAACATAGGCGCACAGCGTCACCGCCGAACAGCCGCAGCCGCTTCCTCCCGCATGGGTGTCCTGTTTCTCACTGTCATAGATCCGGATCCCGCAGTCCATATGGATATCCGTCAGATCCGTCCCGTCCTGCTTCATCATATCCAGAAGAAGCTTCCGTCCGACCTCTCCCAGATCTCCGGTAATAATCTTATCGTAATACGCCGCATCCACGCCGAAATCCTCAAAATTCTGCCGGATCGTGTGCGCCGCCGCCGGCGCCATGGCGGCCCCCATATTCATGGAATCCTGGGCTCCCAGATCCACGATCCTTCCCGGCGTCACGCCCGTTATGCGCGGCGTATTCTTCGCGTTTTTTCCCGAACCGGCCTTTCCTATGACGGCCGCTCCGCAGCCGGTCACGGTCCAGGTGGCAGAATAAGGCCGCTGATTTCCGTAAGCCAGCGGAAACCGGAACTGCTTCTCCGCCGTTGCGAAATGGCTGGAGGCCACGGCAAGGGTTCGGTCGGCGTAGCCTGCGTGAACCGTCATCGCAGCCAGCATGAGCGCCTCTCCCATCGTAGAGCACGCTCCGTAAAGACCGAACAGCGGGATCTCCAGATCCACCGTTCCAAAGGAAGTAGCGATCAGCTGTCCCAGCAGATCCCCCGCAAAAAGATACCGGACTTCTTTTCGGCGGATGCCGCCCTTCTCCAGCGCCAGATCCGCCGCCTGCTTCTGCATGGCAGATTCGGCCTGTTCCCAGGTCTCCATGCCGAACCGGTCGTCCCGCTCGATCACATCGATCCATTTTCCCAGCGGCCCTTCGCCCTCCTTTTTACCGGCGACGCTGGCATCGCTCAGAATAAGGGGCGGTTCTTCAAACTCAATACTTGCTTTTCCTCTCTGCATATGACCTCCTGCTGCTTTTCTTATAAGGTTACTATATCCAGAGAAGAAAATTCTATGCGGTGCATTTCCGCCTCAGTCGCATCTTTCGCCTTCATTCCCATAGCGCTCGCAGAACCTGGCCGCGAAGGCCGGTTTCATTCCATGCGCATACAGATGGGAAATGTCGCCGATGGCGTTCGCCCTGAAAAGCGCGGTTCCGGGCCGCCGCTCCTCGGAAATCACCGTCGTCACCGATGTGGGAGCCGCACAGACCCCATGCCACAGGACCATCGGCGAAACGCCCATCAAATGGGACAAAAGCACACATTCTACACCGAAATGGCAGAACAGTACGATCGTATCGTTATTCGGCCGGACCGCGCGGTAGATGCGTCCGTCCCTTTCATACCCATGCCTTGCCAGCAGACGGTCGAAGCTCTCCACGACACGGTCATACTCCTGCTTCACGCCCGCAGCCTTAAACACATCCCGCTCATACCACCGGGCTTCCTCATAGAACCTTTCGTCCGCGGTCCAGTCCTGGGGCAGCCAGTCCCAGGCCACAGGACAGAGCCCCGGCCCCTTCCAGTCCGGCCGGGCCACCGGCGGCCCGAATTCCCTGAGCCACCCGCATTCCTCCGCGGTCCGGTTCATTTTCTTAAGCGTCAGCGACGCCGTATCCTTCGCCCGCCCGAGCGGCGACACATAAAACGCGGCCACATCCAGCCCCGCCAGACGCTCCGACAGATATTCCGCCTCGATCCAGCCGCGTTCGGTCAGTGAATCAACGGAATAATCCGGGTCGCCGTGGCGCACAATCAGTATTTTCATATCTTCAATCCCTTCGGTCACCCGACCTCATGGCTTTCCACCGGGACAAACACCCGTGTGTTCACCGGATCCTGCATCGCCTGATGCGCCTTCACCGCGGCCTTCGCCTCGCCGCAGAAGGTGTCCTGGGCGCCCACCGGCTCCTTGCCGCGGCGGTCGATCTTCTCATAGCTGCCGTCGGGTTTCAGCACATGGGCCTTTAAGTTGTCCTCCAGCTGCACCTCCAGGATATGCATGGCCTTTTCCTGCAGCTCCAGCGAAAGGATCGGGAACATGATCTCCACGCGGCGGTCCAGGTTCCGGGGCATCCAGTCGGCGCTGGCCATATAGTATTCCGGCGTGCCGTTATTTTCAAAATAGAAGATCCGGCAGTGCTCCAGGAAATTGCCTACGATGGACCGGACGGAGATGTTCTCGCTTAAGCCCGGCACGCCGGCCTTCAGGCCGCAGATGCCGCGGACGATCAGGTCGATCTTCACGCCCGCGCAGGACGCCTCGTAAAGCGCGGCGATGATATCGCGGTCGCAGAGGGAATTGATCTTGGCGATGATCCGGGCCGGCCGGCCCAGCTTCGCGTTGGCCGACTCCCGCTCAATCAGCCGCAGGAAACGCTTGCGCAGCCAGATGGGCGCCACCACCAGCTGGTTCCACTGCTGGGGCTCCGAATAGCCGGACAGCATGTTGAAGACTGCCGTGGCGTCCTCTCCGATCTGCGGATGGCAGGTCAGAAGGCCGCAGTCTGTGTACAGCTTGGCCGTGGAATCGTTGTAGTTGCCGGTGCCCAGATGCACGTAACGGCGGATGCCGTCCTCCTCCCGGCGCACCACCAGCGTGATCTTGGAGTGGGTCTTTAAGCCCACCAGGCCGTAGATTACATGGCAGCCGGCTTTCTCAAGCATACGGGCCCAGTTGATATTATTCTCCTCGTCGAAGCGGGCCTTCAGCTCCACCAGAACCGACACCTGCTTGCCGTTGTCAGCGGCCTCCGCCAGGGCGGCCACGATAGGCGAATTGCCGCTGACCCGGTAGAGCGTCTGCTTGATGGCAAGCACCTCCGGGTCCCGGGCGGCGGTCTGGATGAAATTCACCACCGGCTCAAAGGATTCATACGGGTGATGGAGCAGGATGTCGCCCTTGCGTATATTCGTGAAAATGTCGTCGTCATTCAGAAACGCCGGGTTCGGCTGGGGCTTGTGGGGCTCCGCCTTCAGATGGTCGAATCCGGTAAGTCCGTACATTTTCATGAGGAACGTCAGATCCAGCGGTCCGTTGACCTCGTAGATATCCGCCGGCTGGATCTTAAGCTCTTTGCGCAGGCGCTTTAAGATCCGCTTATCCGCGTTGTCCTCGATCTCCAGACGGATCGCCTCTCCCCACTGGCGGCGCTTAAGAAGCTTCTCGATCTCCGCCAGCAGATCCTCCGCGCCTTCCTCGTCCACGGACAGATCCGCGTTGCGCATGATCCGGAACGGATGGGCGGCAATGATATCGCAGCCCAGGAACAAGGCCGACAGGTTCCGCTCGATGATCTCCTCTAAAAGGATCACGACCCGCTCCTCGCTGACCGGGATCTCCACGATCCGCGGGATCACCGCCGGCACCCGCACCATGGCGAAATCCACGGCGCCTTCCTCCTCGCCGTCCCGCTTATGGATCAGCGCGGCTATATTTAGCGATTTATTGTAAATGAGCGGGAACGGCCGGGACGAGTCCACCGCCATCGGCGTCAGCACCGGGTACACATTTGCCCGGAAATACTCGTCCACCCAGGCGCCCTCCGCCTCGTTCAGATCCTCGTGACGGCTCACGATCCGAAGGCCGTTCTGCTTAAGCGTCGGCAGCAGCGACCGGTTGTAAGTGGAATACTGCAGCGCCACCAGTTCATGGGTCTTCTCGCCGATCCTTTGCAGCTGCTCCTCCGGATTTAAGCCCGCCATATCCGGCTTCGTGTAACCGGCGTGAACCATGTCCTTAAGGGACGCCACGCGGACCATAAAGAATTCGTCCAGGTTGGACGCCGTGATGCTTAAGAATTTCAGGCGCTCAAACAGCGGCAGCGTCTTATCCCTGGCTTCCTCCAGGATCCGGTAGTCGAATTCCAGCCAGCTCAGCTCCCGATTCACAAAATTTTCCGGTTTTACGAATCTCGCGTCGATCTCAGCCATGATCTACACCCTCCTTTTCTGTTTCAGCACCGGCGTAATGCCGAAGATCTCCTCAAAGAACGGCGCGCAGGTCTGAATCATCATACTCTCCAGACTCATATCGCCCTCGTAGGATGTGGAGATCACCAGCTCGTCGCCCCGAACCACCATCCGGCAGCCGGTCAGCTTCTGTTTATAGCTGGCGTCCAGCGCCACGGCCAGCCGTAGCATGGCGGTCAGCTTGGCGGAACGGATCGCCGCCTTGTCATAGTCGAACGGTTCCGCGTAGTAGCGGACCACCTTGGCCACCACCTCCCGCTCCGCGTGGGACAGGCCGATGATCTCGGTAGCCATGATGATCTCGTAGGAGCAGTAACCGAAATTGCGCATGGAAATGTACTTGCCGCAGCCGTAGAGCACGGCGGCGATGCGCAGGAGCAGCTGGTCGCGGGCCGCCAGGCCGTGGTGCTTCTTCATCGCGTCGAACATCTGGGCCGCCAGGCTCTCCACGTTCTGGATGTGGCTGTTGCCGCAGCGGTAGCGCCTGGCAATGTTCCGGGCCGCCGCCAGAATGTCGTCGTCAAAACTGTGGGCGAATTTGATGCACCGAATCTCCTGGGCGTACTCCGCGGCAATGCCGTCGCAAAGACGGGTTCCCGGCGTCCACACCAGCTCCGCGCCGGTCATCTGCAGGATGCGCATGTAAATGATCGCGCTGGCCACCAGGATACCGACATAGCTTTCATTGATGCCGAATTCCTCCTGGATCCGGGACGGGGACATGCTCATCAGCTGTTCGTAGACCTGGTTGAACTGCTCGCGGGTGATGCGGTCCGTCCGGTCGCCGGAAGAAAACCGTGCGGTCCTGCCGGAGCCTGCTTCCGCTTTGCCGGAACCGGCGCCGTCTTCCATAAGTTCCCGCTGCTTCGCCATCTCTCCCGCATACCGCATCAGAACCATGATGGAATCGCCGATGCCGATCAGATTCTTGATATCCCGATCTTTCAGATACAGCTTGCGGAACTTGATCAGTTCATGATCCATGATCTCCTCGACGATGGACTGCTCCATATTGCCGCTGACCTGGATCTGGGAAAGGATATCGCGGATCTTCAAGACGCCGGGAACGATATTCTGGGTCGTCACCAGGCTCTCCTTATCGAACAGCGACAGCTGGGTGCTGCCGAAGCCCACGTCCGCGATCGCGGTGCCCTTCTGGATGATCTTCTCGAATTCCGCCGCCTTGATGGCGATCGCCTTGTAGCTTAGGAACCGCTGCTCCGAGTTGCTGATGATGCGCACCTGGATCCCGGTGCGCACCTGGATCTGATCCAGAATGATCTTGTTGTTGATGGCCTCGCGCATGGCGCTGGTGGCGTAGGCCCGGTAGGCCTCCACCTGATAGCCCTTCATGATCCTGGAGAAATCCGCCAGCACCCGGCACATCTCGTCTACCAGCCGGTAGCTGATCTTGCCGGTGTGGTAGGTCTCCCGGCCCAGCGCGATCACATGCCGCAGATGGTCGATCTGCCGCATGCCGTTTTTGGGCGACATCTCATAGATGCCCATCTCCAGTTCAAAGGAACCTACGTCGATGGCCGCGAATAAATGATTTGCCATATAACGCTCCCCCCTTCTCTATTGATGCAAAATCCGCTGACTGCGGTTTCATTCTTACGCCTGTTTCAGATTGCTCTTAAACTCCCTCACTGACGCTTCTCGTCCCGAGCAGATACGCGATAAACTGCGCCGCCGTCCTCCCGGACAGGCCGCCGTGCTGCAGCTCCCATTTGTTGGCCTCCGCCAGAAGCTCGTCTTCCGGCATGGCCACATGATACCGCTGTGCCAGCACCTTCACAATGTTCTGGAACTGCTTCTTGTCCGGCGACCCGAAATAGATCGTGACGCCGAACCGGGCCACCAGCGACAGCTTCTCCTGCACCGTGTCGTTGACATGCAGGTCGTCGTCCAGCTCCCGCTTGTCGCTGAATTTCTCGCGGATCAGGTGGCGGCGGTTCGACGTGGCGTAGATCAGCACGTTGTTGGGCTTGCGGCCCAGACCGCCTTCGATGATGGCCTTTAAGTATTTGTACTCCAGTTCGCTCTCCTCGAAAGAGAGGTCGTCCATGTAAATGATAAATCTGTAATTCCGGTCCTGCACCTGCTCCAGCACCGATGACAGGGCGTGGAACTGATGCTTGTAGACTTCAATGATACGCAGTCCCCGGCCGTAATATTCGTTCAGCACCGCCTTGATGCAGGAGGACTTGCCGGTTCCCGCGTCCCCGAAGAGCAGCACATTGTTGGCGGCCCGGCCGGCCAGGAATGCTTCCGTATTCTCGATCAGCTTCTGCTTCTGAAGCTGATACCCAACCAGGTCGTCGAAATAGACATGTTCCACGTTGACCACCGGAATCACCCGGGCGTCATGACCGTTTTCCTCGATGCGGAACGCCTTGTTGAGACCGTATTTGCCCACACCGAACTCATGGTAGAACTGGGTCACGGCCGCAGCGAAGCTTTCCACATCCGCCGCTTTTCCCAGCGACACCGCCAGCTCGATGATCCGGTCGCGGACGCGGCGGTTGAAGATCCGGCTGCCGTCGCCCACCGGCGTGAAGTCCGCCAGATCGTGCCAGAGACACGACATTCCGGACGGTGCCGGCCGTTCTCCGAAGCTATCTTCCGTCATCAGCGGGTTTCCAATGCTGTCCTCTGTCATTAGCCTGTTTCCGGCGCTGTCTTCAGTCATTATCACAGACACACCGGCCGCCGTCCAGGAACCGGTCCCCGGCATTTCGTCCAGCTTCGTGATATCCCGGTCGAACAATTCCTTAAACACCACGAAATCCTGCCGCGCCAGATGGCTTAACGTCCCGCCCACGTCGCCGCGGATCTCGCAGGCCGTGCTGAATGCGTTCTCGTGGTTGGCCAGGCAGAAGGCCAGGAAGCAGTGCCACAGATTCCCCTCGAATCCATAATCCGCCGCCAGCTCGATCAGCTGGTTGGCGCACTCGTAGGCGTCCGGTGACGCGATCGCTCCGTCACCGACACTGGGCAAAACATCTGGTGCCGGCACCGTATCCAACACACCGGCCCTATCCAGCAGCCTTTCCATATCGTCGAATAATTTCTGATATTTCAACTTTCTATATAAAACTAATGGTTTCATCTGTTCTGAACCTTTCATAAATATCAATACTTAACCGTCGAGCCTTGAATACCAAGGGTCATGCGACGCTGCATAAGATGTTCCTATGGCACAGTACACAACCAGTCGGCCGCGTCGCTCTCGCGGCGCATCTCTCCAAAACATCCGCGGCTCCGTTCTCAATAATTCCCAAGAATCCGCATATTCGCCGCCTCTTCCTTAATCGAACGCAGCGCGTTCTGGATATTGGGCTGGCTCAGATTCCCCTCAATATCCACGAAGAACCGGTACTCCCAGTTCCGCTCCGGGATCGGCCGGGACTCGATCATCACCATGTTCACATCATTGAAAATAAAGTTCCCCAGCATATTGTACAGACTTCCGCTCTTATGGGGCAATTCAAAGCAGAGGCTGATCTTCCCCGCGCCGCGGCAGTAGACCTTCTCCCTCGCCAGGATCAGGAACCGGGTCGTATTCTCTTTGTTATAATTGATCTGCGGCGCCAGAACCGACAGGCCGTAAAGCCTCCCGGCCACCTCGCTTGCCACCGCCGCCTGGGTCTTATCGCCGTCGGCCACCACCTTCTGCGCGGCCACCGCCGTGTTCTCCACGCTGATCTGCCGCCACTCGCGGTGTTCGTTCAGATACGGCGAACACTGCATCAGCGCCTGGGGATGGGAATACACCGTCCGGATATCCTCCGGCTTCGCCCCCGGGAGGCCCAGCAGCGCGTGGCTCACCGGCAGAAATGTCTCCGCCGCGATCACATTGTCATGGGCGATCAGCAGATCGTAGTTGTCGCTGACCGTCCCCGCCGACGAATTCTCGATGGGAATCACCGCGTAGTCCGCCTCGCCGCTCTCCACGGCGCACATGGCCTCGTCCCAGGTCTTCACATGAAAGACGTCCGCGTCGTCCCCGAAATACTGCAGGGCCGCGCCGTGGCTGTAGGCTCCCTCGACGCCCTGATAGACCACGCGCACATTCTCACACTTAAGACCTTCCTCCATCGTAAATCCCATATCGCCGGATTGGCCGTGCTCCTGCAGGATGCCGTACTGCAGCCTGCGTCCCACGGTCATCAGCTGGGTCATCATCTCCGCCGCCGCGTTCTTCGCGTACTCCGTATGGGCCAGGCCCCGGACCGCCGCGATCTTCTGCTCCTCACGGGCCCTGTCCAGCACCGGCTTGCCGGTTCCGATCTTATATTCGGCCACCTCCGCGCTCAGAGCCAGCCGTTCCTCCAGAAGACGCACCAGCTGTGCGTCGATCTCGTCCAATTTGCCTCGAATTTCCTGCAGATCCACTTATGCGCCCTTCCTTATCTCCTGTTCTTTCTTAAGCATCTCTCTGATCCGGTTCTGGGTGTAGAGACCGGCGAATTTCTTCTCTTCCTTCGGCAGATCGCTGATGAAAAACGGCTCGCCGAACTCGATCGTCACATTCGACGATTTGATCCGCGGCGCCTGCTTCTCGAAGATCTCCGCGGTGCCGGTCATGGCTACCGGAATCACCGGGCAGCCGGATTTCTCCGCAATCTTAAGGCTGCCCTCCTTAAACGGCAGCATCTCCAGAATGTCGTCGTTCCGGTTGCGGGTGCCTTCCGGGAAGATCCAGACCGAGATACCGGATTTGACCTGCTCGATGCCGGCCAGGATCGTCTTTAAACCTTCCCGCAGGTTCTCCCGGTCCAGGAAGAGGCAGTGAACGTTCTTCATCCAGGTCCGCAGGGACGGATATCGCAGCATCTCCTTCTTCGCCACGAACCCCATCCGCGTCGGCACCGTCACATAACCCACCAGAATATCGAAATAGCTCCGATGATTTCCCACATAGAGGACCGCCCGGTCCCTCGGGATATTCTCAATGCCCTTCACGGTAATATGTACGCCGGACAGCCGGAGCAGATAACGGAACATGAACCGGACGATGGCCAGGCTCTGGGCGTCCCGCTTCTCCGGGTGCTTCTTCGCGATCCACGCTTCCACCCAGAGCACCGGCACGGTGAATAGCAGGAAAAGGATGACGCTGGCCGCCAGAATGATGAATTTGATCATGGAAATGAATGTCCTTTCTGCACTACGTTATATCTGCATTATACTCATGTACTAAATAAAAAACAAGTCCATTTTCCCAAATACGCCGTGCGGCGGCTCCCTTCCGGTCGCCGCCGCATCCTCCATTCCTCATTCTTCCTGTCCGCCGGCCTGTTGCAGCTTACATCCGTCCTCTGCTCGTGATCCTTTCAAACAGCAGCCCCGTTCCAAACCACAGCGGCGCAAAATCCAGCCGGATCAATCCGTTGATATTCGAATGACGCCCGGTATAATCCCAGGGGCAGATGCCGCGGCTCCGCAGCCAGAAGCCCGTGGTATATTCCACAATGAAAATAAGCACCATGTAAAGCATCCCATGGCGCACGATCCGATCCGTCAGACCCAGCGGCTCCGAAGGATCCGCCCCAAGCCATCTGTCCACGCCGCGGCCGATCGGCGCCAGAAGCGCTCCCATGCCATAGATCGGAAACATCAGAAGCGACGTTTTGCCCATCAGCCGCCAGTCGCGGAGCATGATGGAATCCACCGAAGTGAATATCACCTCCAGACACCAGCCCGCCACGCCGCATTTTAAAAAATTTTTCCCTGTATCCCGAAGATATGCTGTCATTTTCATGAAACATAGTATGCACCGACAGGCCGGCTTCCTATTCATTCACATTCTGTTCCGACCGGATACCGCGCCTGCAAAACGTTCTCACGGCGCAGGCCGCGCGCTCTGCGATCCCCTCCGCCGCCGCCACAAGCGTATGGTCTACGACCATCGAGCACAGCAGCGAGAGGACAAAGCACAGCACGATCGGCCCCGCGACCTGTACCAGCCTCGGCATACCGGAATTGAAAATGCCGTGATAGATCACATTGGACAGGAGCAGCCAGTGGATCAGAAGGATCGAATAGCTGTACCGGCTCCCCATCGCAAAAATCCGCGCGAATGGCTTCAGAAAGCGCTCGCCGCGCAGACAGACGACGAGTACGGCGCAGGCCATCAGAACCATGAAAATGGACTGGTTGCAGACGATGTCCCGGAAATCGTACCGTGTCACGCCGATCCACACCGCCGCCGGAAAGACAGCCGCTCCGGCCAGCACCAGCGGGAGATCGTATTTGCGCATCCACGGCCTGGTTATCAGATATCCCAGCAGGAAAATGCCGGGCCAGTCATCCAAAAACAGCGAAATGCCGAACATCGACAGCCGGTAATAGGCCAGGGTCCGAATCGCCAGAAAGATGAGGATCAGCGCCGCCAGATATTTTTCCAGCTGCTCCGGTATCGCCCGCAGCATATAACGGACAGGCACCACGAGAAGATACAGTCCCAGCAGCATGTAGACCATCCACAGATGGGGCCCCTTGACTATATGATTGCTGACCGCCATATTCAGATAATTGACCACCCAGCTTAGAAAGCTCACCCGGCTGACGCACAAAAGCCTCACATAGAACACCGCGTAGACCAGCAGCGGAAGAAGGATCTTCCACAGCCTTTTCTTCAGAAACGCGGAAAGCGACTCATCCCGGTAAGGAAGCAGAAGGGCGCCGCTGATCATCACGAAGATCGGGTTGCACGTCATTGAAGCCAGATACGCCCCGGTCGTCAGCGTTCTCTCCTTCGTCCCCATCGGGAACAGAAGCATCACCGGCTCCACCACATGCACCGCGATCACCAGAAACACCGCCAGCGTCCGGACCGCGTCCATATAGACAATGCGGGGCCCGGCCTGCGCCGCCGGATGGGCAGACGCATTTCCGGCCTGCACCGTCCGTGGGACCGGCGCTCTTCCGGCCTGTTCCGCTCCGGCTGCCGCCGTGCCTGCGCGCCGCGCAAAAATGCCGGCCAGAAACTGCAGTCCCGCCCACACGCTCAGCCACAGAACCGCCAGCCGCCAAAGACGGATCCGGCCCATGACCAGCCCCGGCGTCCATTCCGATACCGGAACCGCCATTGCGGCCTTCAGACTTTCCAGCACGAAATCGCCGTGGATCACCAGATGGATATTCTTCCAGCCGCCCGGCGGAAGGGAAAGCGCAGCCTCATCGCTTCCCTTGATCAGATAGACTTCCGAGCGGCGGAAACGCTCCATTGCTTCATCCCCCTCCGGCGAATAGTAGCATTCCACCGAAATATCCCCCGCAAGAGGTTCTGCAAACACCAGCTCCAGATGTCCCCATTTTTCCGCATTCCGAAACACCATGGAAGGCCACGCGCCGACGGCGGTCCAATGATCATTCTCTACCTCAAAATCCTGGATCCCGTATTCCTCCACTTCAAAAGCGGGCCCGCCATAGCCGCGGCCGGCATAATATCCGGCGCAGACCAGCTCCAGAACCGCCGCAAGCGCCAGCCCCGCCAGGCACAGCCATACGTTTCGCCTGTTCATTCTCCATCCTCCGTGCCCTGTTATCTTCCCTGAAACTGCAGCGACGCACTGCAGCCGCACCCCGCCCGCAGTCTCACAGCAGCGGCGACAGCAGCCTGCAGCACTGCTCCCTGAACCGGATCCACAAATTTCTCTGCGCATAGTCCTCCCGGGTCACTTCCCGGCACAGTTCCAGATCCTTCCGGAAATTATCCTCCAGCCGTTTCGTCACGCCCTCGTCGTATATGGTCGCGTTCACCTCAAAATTCAGTTCAAAGCTGCGGATATCCATATTGGCCGTGCCGCAGCAGCTGACCATACCGTCCGCCATAACGCTCTTGGCGTGAAGGAACCCATTCTCATAGGTATAGCATTTTGCGCCCGCGGCCAGCAGATCGCCCATATAGGAATAGGTGGCCCAGTAGACGAACGGATGATCCGGCTTGCAGGGGATCATCAGCCGCACGTCTACGCCTGACTCCGCCGCGAATTTCAGCGCCGACAGCGCCGCGTCGTCCGGAATGAAATACGGCGTCTGTACATAGATGTGGCGGCGCGCCCGGGTGATCAGCTGGATATAATTGTTGCGGATCTGCCGGTTGCCGGCGTCCGGACCGCTGGCGATGATCTGCATCATGACCCCGCGATGATCCAGAACCGACCGGACAGCCGCGGCTTCCTGCCCGGTCATTCCGGCTGCGGCCGTTTCTGCCGCGCTTCCCTCCGCGCCCGCGTCTCCCAGTCCGAAATACTTCCCGTTCCGGAACAGATTCTCCCCGGACGCGTAGTTCCAGTCCAGTGCGAAGCGGATCTGCAGGCTGTACACCGCGCTGCCGCGGATCTTCAGATGCGTGTCCCTCCAGTACCCGAATTTCGGATCTCTGGAAATGTACTCGCGCCCGATATTGAAGCCGCCCACATATCCAACCTTTCCGTCGATCACCACGATCTTCCGGTGATTCCGGTAGTTCACGCGCAGCTGCAGCCGTCCCAGAACCGGCGGGAAGAACTCCGCCACCCGGATCCCGCATGAGCGCAGATCCTTCCAGACCCGTGCCGGCATGAAACGGCCGCCCATTCCGTCATAGAGCACCCGCACTTCCACGCCCGCGGCCGCCCGTTCTTTAAGGATCGGAACGATCGACTGAAACAGCTCGTCATTTTTAATGATATAGTACTGGATATGAATGTACTCCCGGGCTTTGCCCAGCTCTTCCTTCAGATCGCTGAATTTCGCCTCGCCGTCTGTAAAGATCTCCACGGAATTATCGGATGTCAGCACGGCTCCGGAAGTCTCCAGATTATACAGCGCCAGCGATTCATAGTCGCGCCACGGCGTCTTCGCGATCTGATCCATGGCTCCCTGGATCAGCCGTTCCTGCTCCTTCACCGGATGCGCCAGCCGGTCCTCCACCTCCTTGACCCGGAACATTTTGCTCTTATGATAATCCTGACACAGCACCAGATACAGCAGGAACCCAAAGATCGGCACAAAATAAAGCACAAGAAGCCACGTCCACACAGCCTTCGGATCCCTGCGCTGGAAAAAAACGATCACTACCGACAAGATCAGGTTGATGTATAACAGATGGTCCATAAGCCATCCCCACACCATGGCTATGAACGAAAATACCTGCTGCATTCAGGTCCTCCTCCTGATAAGATTTACATAAATTGTCCTTCTCCGGATCACAGGCGTACCCGGCCGGAGCAGGCGCCGCCTTTACACAAACCGGTTTTTCTCCGCATCATACGTATAGCCGAGAGGCGCAAGCGCCGCTTCTATGACGCTCCGCTCCGCATCCCGCGCCCCGCAGAATTCCTCCAGCGACGGATAGAAATCCCGCAGCTGGGTATTTACATAGCTTAAAAGGATCACCGGATCCTTCGGAAGCTGATTCATGCTATTGTTTTCCTCCTCACAGGCAAATGCCTTTTCCCCGCATCGCCGAACGGATGCGGTCTCCTTATCTCTATATCACAGAAAACCTACGTGCCGATTTCCCGGCTTCTCAGAGAAACGACACCACGCAGTACGCCGCATAGATCGCCAGCAGCGCGATCCCCTGCAGCCGCGACGCCTTTCTGCGGAAGAGGATCGGCACGATCAGGATCGCCATCACGAGCGTCGCCAGCGGAATATCCATCCGATATGTAGATGCCTCCAGCGGAATCCCCACGACTGCCGCCGGAATACCGATCACAGCGAGAATATTCAGGATATTGGCGCCCAGGATATTGCCGAAGCCCACATTGGAAAAGCCCTTGATCATGGAGACGATGGACGTCACCAGTTCCGGAAGCGACGTACCCAGCGCGATAAAGGTGACCGCGATCACACGCTGCGGTACGCCGATGGCCTCGGCGATCAGAATGCCATTGTCCACCAGCAGATTCGCCCCCACATACAGAAGGCCGGCGCACACAGCCAGGATAATGAACTGCTTCAGCAACGATCCCTCGTTCCCGTCCTTATCGCTCTCTTCTTCGTCGCCGCCTTCGGCGCCCGCACGGACAATATTTAAGACCGCGTACACAACGAACATGGCCAGAAGAAGGAAGCCTGCCAGCCGGCCGAACTCACCCCGCAGAACGCCAACGATCTCCAATACGATGATGACCCCGAAGAAGATCGCCGACCGCCACAGAAGCGGCTTCGTCTCCACCTTCTTTGTCGGCCGGATCGTCTGCGTCAGGCCTGCGATCAGGGCCGTATTGCAGATGATGGAGCCGAAGGCGTTGCCCGCGGCGATGGCCGCGGAACCGTCAAAAGCGGCTGTGGTGGAGACCAGAATCTCCGGCAGCGTGGTTCCCAGGCTCACGATGGTGGCCCCGACCACAATCTGGGGAATGCCGATCTTCCTCGCGATGACCACGGCGGCGTCCACCAGCCGGTCGCCGCCCAGACAGATCAGGATCAGTCCTACTACGAACAGTGCTACGGTAACTAACATATGGGTTCCTCCTTGGATATTTGCGTGCCTGCGGCCCCACCCGGCGAATCTCTTCCGCGCCGCCGCGAAAAAGCGAGGCTTCCAGCACATATTCTGCGCTAAAAGTCTCGCTTCAAAACATCCTGTGTTTCAGGTATGACCCGGTATTATCTACGGGCTGACGGATCATACCGCACCTTCGGGCGGTGCAAGCTACTCCCTCTTATCGTTCAGTTAAGGGAAGTATAGCACATTTTTTCAGATTCGTCCACCGTTTTGTAACCGGACTTTACGTGCTGTCAACTCATTCCACGTACGCGATCAGCTTATCCCCCGCCGGCGCCGTGTCGATGACGATGGTGTTCCCGGCCCGAACCTGGTCCTGCAGGATGATCTTCGCCGCCAGCGTCTCCACATTCTTCTGCAGATACCGCTTCAGCGGCCGCGCACCGTAGACCGGGTCGTATCCCCGCTCCACCACGAACTCCCGCGCCGAATCGGTCAGCTCCACCGAAATCTCCCGATCCGCCAGCCGCCGGTTGGTATCCGCCATCAGAAGCGTGATGATTCCGGCGATATTGTCCCGGGTCAGCGGCTTAAACAGGATGATCTCATCCAGCCGGTTCAAAAACTCCGGCCGGAAATGGGCCCGCAGGTCGCTCATGGCCATCTCCTCCGCCTCCGCGCGGATATTTCCATTCTCATCGATGCCCTCCAGCAGATACTGGGATCCGATGTTGGACGTCATGATGATGATCGTGTTCTTGAAATCCACGGTCTTGCCGGTGGAATCGGTGATCCGCCCGTCGTCCAGCACCTGCAGAAGCACGTTAAATACATCCGGGTGCGCCTTCTCCACCTCGTCGAACAGCACCACGCTGTAAGGCTTTCTGCGGACCGCCTCGGTCAGCTGACCGCCCTCGTCGTAGCCCACGTACCCGGGAGGCGCTCCGATGAGCCGCGCCACGGAGTGCTTCTCCATATATTCGCTCATATCGATCCGGACCATGTTGGACTCGTCGTCAAAGAGGCTGGCCGCCAGCGCCTTCGCCAGCTCCGTCTTACCTACGCCGGTGGGCCCCAGGAAGAGGAACGAGCCGATGGGTTTCGTCGGATCCTTAATGCCCGCCTTGGACCGGATGATGGCCTCGGTCACCTTCTCCACGCCCTCGTCCTGACCCACGACCCGCTTATGCAGCTCCGCGTCCAGATGCAGGGTCTTGCTGCGCTCGCTCTCCGTCAGCTTCGCCACCGGAATGCCGGTCCACCGGGAAATGATCCGGGCGATCTCGTCGTCGGTAACGCTCTCCCGCACCAGGCTCAGATCCTGGTTCTTCACCTTTTCTTCTTCCTCGGCCAGCTGCTTCTGCAGTTCCGGGAGCCTGCCGTACTGCAGCTCCGCCGCCTTGTTCAGATCGTAGATCTGCTGCGCCTGGGCGATCTCCCGGTTCACGCTCTCGATCTCCTCGCGCAGGGAGGACAGCCGCTCCACCGAGTGCTTCTCATTCTCCCACTGGGCCTTCTTACTGGCAAATTCATCGTGCAGCTCAGCCAGCTCCTTCTGCAGATCCGCCAGCCGATCCTGGCTCAGATGGTCGGTCTCCTTCTTAAGCGCCGCCTCCTCGATCTCCATCTGCATGACCTTCCGGGACAGCTCATCCAGCTCCGTCGGCATGGAATCCAGCTCCGTCTTGATCAGCGCGCAGGCCTCGTCCACCAGGTCGATGGCCTTATCCGGCAGGAACCGGTCGGAAATGTACCGGTCCGACAGCACCGCCGCGCTCACCAGCGCCGAGTCGGTGATCTTCACGCCGTGGAACACCTCGTAGCGCTCCTTCAGGCCGCGGAGGATGGAAATGGTGTCCTCCACCGTAGGCTCATCCACCATGACCGGCTGGAACCGCCGTTCCAGGGCCGCGTCCTTCTCAATGTATTTGCGGTACTCGTCCAATGTGGTCGCGCCAATGCAGTGCAGCTCGCCCCGGGCCAGCATGGGCTTAAGCAGATTTCCCGCGTCCATGGAGCCCTCGGTGCGGCCGGCGCCCACGATCGTATGCAGCTCGTCGATGAACAGAATGATCTGTCCGTCGCTCTTCTTCACTTCCTCCAGAACCGCTTTCAGTCTCTCCTCGAACTCGCCCCGGTACTTGGCGCCCGCGATCAGCGCGCCCATGTCCAGCGCGAACAGCTTACGATCCTTTAAGCCCTCCGGCACATCGCCGCGGACGATACGCTGGGCCAGTCCTTCCACCACGGCGGTCTTACCGACGCCGGGTTCGCCGATCAGCACCGGATTATTCTTGGTCTTCCGGGACAGGATGCGGATCACATTGCGGATCTCGCTGTCACGGCCGATAACCGGGTCCAGCTTCTGGTTTCGGGCACGCTCCACCAGGTCGGAGCCGTATTTCTCAAGGGTGTCGTAGGTAGCCTCCGGATTGTCGCTGACCACCCGCTGGTTCCCGCGGACCGTAGTCAGAGCCTGCAGAAATGTCTCCCGGTTGATGCCGTACTGGCGGAACAGCTCCTTCATCGTCTTATCCGGCTGGCGCAGCATGGCCAGGAACAGATGCTCCACGGACACATACTCGTCGCCCATGGCCTTCGCCTCGTCCTCGGCGTTCACCAGCACCTTGTTCAGATCATTGCTCACATAAAGCTGTCCGCCGCCGGAAACCTTCGGAAGCCGTTCCACCGCCTGCCGGACTTCATTCGCAAACATCTCGCCGGAAATGTTCATCTTCGTGATGAGCTTCAGGATCAGGCTGTCCTCCAGCGTCAGGAGGCTCAGAAGCAGATGGGCCTGCTCCAGCTGCTGGTTGCCGTGCTCGTAGGCCAGCTTCTCGCAGTTCTGAACGGCCTCGACCGATTTCTGTGTAAATTTATTGATATTCATAGGATCTCCCCCTTTTTTCTCTTTGTTCTATTCGTACTATAACACATGTTGTTAGCACTGTCAAGCCCCGAGTGCTAAAAATTTTGAGTAAAATAAAAACCCCGGCGCCGATGCAAATGCACCGATATCCGGGGGTATATATCCAATCAGCAAACGGGCAGACGGCCGTCTCTCATCGGAAGAACCGCCGTCTGCCTGTATTATCATTCTCTTATTGCATTTTGCTCTGTACAGACACTGCTCCTTGGCGACCGGCCGTCAGCCCTCGGCTGTGCCGAACGAATCCCATCAATAATTCTCCTTGCGGACCTCGAAATAGCTCTGCGGATGCGCGCACACCGGGCAGACCTCGGGGGCCTTCGTTCCGACTACAATGTGTCCGCAGTTGCGGCACTCCCACACCTGTACGCCGCTCTTCTCGAATACCTGCTTCGTCTCCACATTATTCAGCAGGGCGCGGTAACGCTCCTCATGGGTCTTCTCGATGGCTGCTACTCCGCGGAATTTAATCGCCAGCTCCTTGAAGCCTTCTTCCTCGGCTTCGTCGGCCATGCGGGCGTACATATCGGTCCACTCGAAATTCTCGCCCTCGGCGGCGTGAAGCAGGTTGGTCGGGGTATCGCCCAGCTCTCCCAGTTCCTTGAACCACAGCTTCGCGTGCTCCTTCTCATTGTCAGCCGTCTTTAAGAAAAGCTCGGCGATCTGCTCGTATCCGGCCTTCTTCGCCACGGATGCGAAATAGGTGTATTTGTTCCTGGCCTGGGACTCACCGGCAAACGCCTCCCACAGGTTCTTCTCGGTCTTGGTACCCGCATACTTGGACATAATTCATATCCTCCTTACATATGTGAATTTGATTTCAGTAACTATTCCTAATATAACGCATCTGACGGAAAATGTCAATCCGTATCTGCGATATTTACCCGGGAAATCCGGCAGCCGCCATTTGCAGGCGCAGGCTCCCATTTCGGTAAAATCCATTTCTCATCCTGCCCAAAAACGGATGTATTATTCACCGCTGTGCCATGGAATCATTCGGCCGTACCCGGACGCCTCAGCCTTCGTTTCATCACAAAGCCATCAGCCTGCACTCCGGCGACGCCGCTCCGCTTACACGGACCGCGCCGTCTGCCGTCACGCGGATCTCCGTCATATGACCATCCGGCGTCTCGCCGCGGCTCAGCCCATCGTCGTCATACATTTCATAAACCGCTTCATTCTGAATAAAATGCAGCAGTGTAAGCTTCGACGCATCAACGCCGTCCGCATACTCCGCCGGCGCCGCCATCGGAACCAGACGGTCCGCCCGCAGAAAGACCAGCACCTCGTTGAGCGCCGCTTTCACATAATGGTGTCCGGCGGGCAGAATTTCCCCATCCATGTCGTCCGCGCTCCGCAGCCGGTACATTTTCATCGTCTCCGGCAGGTAGACGTAACGTCCCTCCGCGTTCTGCCGGTACACCGGCGCGATCATGAAGCTCTCGCCCACCATCAGCTGATCCTCCACCTGCGCCGCCATCTCATCCTCCGGCCAAATGAACGCCAGCGGAACGAACATCATTTCACCGCCAAGCGCCGCCTTCATAAATTCACTGTACAGATACGGCAGCAGCGCGTAGCGCAGGCCGATGATATTGCGGAAACTCTCTTTATCCCCGAACTGGTAGAATTCCTGTCTCCGGGTGCCGATGGCCGAATGGTTCCGCATCAGCGGCGTAAAGATTCCCAGCTCCAGCCAGCGCAGCAGCATATCCTCCGTCGTATTGGAGCCGAAACCGCCAATGTCCGCGCCGGTGTAGAGGAAGCCGCACATATTCAGCGACGGCAGCATCTGCAGGTTCATCAGGATATGGGACCACCAGGACTGGTTGTCGCCCATCCAGATGCCGCCGTAGCGGTGCATGCCGATGTAGGAAGACCGGGAGAACAGAAGGATTCTCTTCTCCGGCGACAGCCGCGCGAACGCCTCGCCGGCGGCGCGGGTCATATTGTAGCCGTATAGATTGTGAACATGGTCGTGGCGGATCATTTTCCCCTGGCAGTTGTGCCGGATCGTCCGGTAGTCCTCCGGCCGGGACGCCAGGTTCATGAGCTGCGCCTGCAGCGTAAGCAGCTGGCCGATGTTCAGCCTGTCCTTGTCAAATTTCCTGATCTCCCCGGCAATCTCCTCCAGATGCTTCTCAGCGTAGAACAGTGCCGGCTCGTTCATGTCGTTCCAGAAGCCGTCGATTCCGGCGTCCAGAAGCACCTTGTACCAATTGCCGAACCACATCCGTGCCTCCGGATTGAGCATATCCGGAAAATGCACCCGGCCCGGCCAGACGCCGCCGACAAAGTCGCCGCCTTCCTCATTTTTACAGAAATAGCCGTTCTTCACGCCCTCCTCGTAGACCGGATAGCCGTCTTCGATCTTCACGCCGGCGTCGATGATCGGCACCAGGTGGACGTGCTGCTCCTTCATTTCCTCCACAAAATCCGGGAAATCCGGAAAACGCTCTTCGTTGACCGTAAAATCCTTGTAGCCCTCCATGTAGTCGATGTCCATGTAAACGCTGTCCAGCGGCACGCCGTTTTCTCGGTGTTCACGGACCACCTCACGCACGTCGGCGGCGCATTTGTAGCCCCAGCGGCTCTGGCCGTAGCCGAAGGCCCACTTGGGCGGAATGTAGCTGCGGCCGATAATGGAACGAAACTCCCGCACAAGATTCAGCAGGCTGTCTCCTTCCATAACGTAAAGAGTGAAGCCGCCTTCGCTGACAGTGATCGTGAGACGGCGGCGGTCCGTGTATCCGCAGTCAAATGTGACCTTCTGGCTGGCGTCGATGAAGATGGCGAAACGGCGGCGGGCAGACGGCGCTGCTTTGGCGGCGGTTCGAGTCTCAGCCGCAGCGGCGGGCTCAGCGCCGGTGCCGTCTGCCGAAAGGGCTGTCAGAGTAACCGGTTCTGAGGCAACAGAAACCGCCGATACGGCGGCCGCAGCGGCAGCCCTGGGATCGGCGCCGACCGCCGGTGAATCCGGCGCGGGCCCGTCCACGATCAGGAAATTGTGGGCTCCGTAGAGGGAGCGCTTCTCCTCCGTGTGATTAGGAACGTCGGAGCAGTTGGACTCGTAGATCCATCCCCGCTTGTTAATGCCGCGGATATTCTCGCCGAGGCCGTAGATGCGGTCGGCGTCGGCCAGCTCGCAGGTAAAGACGGCCGCCGGTGCTGCGGCACGCTGCGCGAGCCCCGCTATAGCCGCGCTGTCCAGCCCGTCGGGAATCCATCCCATACCGTCCGGCGCCGCTGAATTCTTATCCGTATTCGTTACCAGGCGGATGTGATCCTCAGTGAACGCTTCCGTCTCCGCCGGGATCTGCATCACGACCGCGTCCGTCTCGACCGGATCGCCAAATACATATTTTCGAATCATAGTTTTCCTCCGTTTATGATAGTTCTATGAAATTACGCTCATACGAGCGGAACCTTTCTTCCGGCATGACCGGCGCCGGCGCGCCGGTCGGGAACAGACCCGCAGTCCTGTCCCCTGCGCCGCGCCGGCGTATGTTTCACCAGATATCCGTCCATTCCGGCGTTTCTCGCCCCCGCCACATCGCAGACCGCGTCGTCTCCGCTCATCAGGCACCGGGCCGGATCCAGCCCGTATGTGTCGATCAGGCACTGATAGAAACGGCGGTCCGGCTTCTTGATATATTTGTCCGACGACATGATCATGCCGTCAAAATACTCCTCCAGCCCGAAGATGCGAAGTTCATTTTCCGTAAATACCCGCTGCGCATTGGTCAGGAGATAGGTGCGGGCGCCGTTTTCGCGAAGCCGGCGCAGCCGTTCCTTTACCTGCGGGAACAGACGGATGTAAACCGTCGTGGCAATGCGAAATATCCGGCAGGTCCACAGCACCAGTTCCTCGTCCGGCCGGACGCCTCTGTCCTCGTACAAACGGCGGAAGACCGCCTCGACGCGGATCTCGGCCGTATCGGCCTGCTCCGGCCGCGCATCCCCGCCCTTCTCCCTTCGGAATGCGCCGGATGCCTCACAGCCGTACTCGCTCCGGGACGTGCCGGATGCCTCCCCGTCGTACTCTCTCCGAGACGCGCCGGATGCCTCCCCGCCGTTCTCCCTTCGGGACGCATCCAGCGCGTCATGGACAGCCGAGACATACGCCCCGCGCAGTTCCCCCGCCTCATAAGCCGCACCGTAATACCGGTATAGCAGCGCCATTTTCTCCCACGCTTTTATATCCTCCTCGTCGGTGCGGATATCGATCAGCGTTCCGTACAGGTCGAATATATAATTATCGTAATGCAGCTCCGTTTTTCCCATGTTCTTGTCCTGCTCCCATATCCCGCTCCGCCGCGTCCAGGGCCTCATACACCCGCAGCATCTCTCCCACACTCCATGCCTGCGCGAAGCAGCCTCTGGAAAATGTCGGCCGCTCCCCGTCATAGATCTCCGGCAGCTGTCCGATGCATCCCTCACGCAGAGCGCTCTCCAAAACCGCCGTCTGTCTCCGGACGGTCCGCACCGCGTCCGGCGCGTAATCCCGGGTCTTTAAGTACGCCAGATAATAGGCTCCCATTGGGAATACCCACACCGTCCCCTGATGATACGCCAGATCCCTCGCGCGCAGCTCGCCGCCATAGGACGCATGAAACTCCGGATCGTCCATGCTGAGCGTCCGCAGCCCGTAGGGTGTATAGAGCTTCTCGTAAACCGCGTCGACGATCCTCCTCTCCTGCTGTCTGTCCAGCATGGAAAACGGCATCGAGACCGCCCAGATCTGATTGCAGCGGAACTGTCCGTCCGCCTTCGTACCGGACAGAACATCCTTAAGCCAGCCTTTATCCTCCATCCAGAACTCACGCCGGAAGCTTTCCTTTGTCCGTTCCGCCAGAAGCCCGCACCGGCGGGCGAACGTCCGCCTGCTTTCCATATCCGGCCGGGCGCCGCCACCCGCACTGCTTTCCATATCCGACCGGGCGCCGCCACCCGCACTGCCTTCGCCGGACAGTCCGTTTTCTTCCTGCCTTCCGGCCCCAGGCGCTCCCGCCGGCTCGTCCGCGGAAGGCTCCGTTTCGTCGAAATGCAGCCCGCTGCCCAGCTTCTCCATCACCTTCAGCGCGTTATACCAGCAGGCGTTGATCTCCACCGGTTTCCCGTGCCGGGGCGTAGGCAGATGATCGCCGATCCGCACATCCATCCAGGTCACCTGATCATACTCCAGACCTGCCCGGATCAGTCCGTCCTCATCCATGCGGATGCCGTAATCGGTCCCGTCCCGGTACGCCTCGATGATCTGCGTCATCACCGGCCACATTTCCCGGACGAATTCATTATCGCCCGTCCGCGTCACATAAGTATAGACGCTGTTGATAAACAAAAGCGCCGCGTCGGCCGTATTGTACCGCGGTTCTATGCCGCCTTCGGGGAAAAGGTTCGGCATCAGACCCTTCCGGCAGTACGACGCGAATGTCCGCAAAATGCTCTTCGCCGTATCATATTGGCCGGTACTCATGCAGCAGCCCTCGAGCGCGATCATCGTGTCGCGCCCCCAGTCCTCGAAGAACGGATACCCCGCCAGGATCGTACACCCGCCGGTGGATTCCCGCTCTGCGATGAACTGATCGGCGCTCACCGCCAGCTGAAGGGCCGCCTCCCCGGTCACGCCGGCCGTCTCCCGCAGCATGCGCCGGTATTCCGACGCTTCGTCAAAAACCGGCTCCGCCGAAACCGGAAAGTCCCGCTCTGTGTTAAACATAAGCTCCAGCACCGCGCTTTCACGGGCCGGAACCGTCCTCGAGATCTCACAGAGAACGCAGGTTCTTCCGACGCTGTCGCGGCCGTCGCAGGCATCATAGGCATAATACGCACCGTCGCAAAACTCCGGCGCGAACGTCTCCACCCCACCGTCTGTCTGCATATACAGCCGCAGCTTCCGCGCGGTAATCTCATATACCTCCGGATATTCCGCAGCGGGATCCCCTCCCCGCGCCGCCGTATCGGAATCCCGCTTTCCCGCGCCGCATCGTCTCACCGTAAATTCCGGTTCGTCCAAAAGCCGCGCGCCCTTCGGAACAAACTGCAAATGAGGCCGCACGACCAGCCGCGCCGCCTTATCCGTACGGTTCTCCAGCCGGTACTGCACCACCGTCAGATTCTTCCCCCGGGCCATTCCCACACGTTTTACGACTTCCACGCCTCCGGCCTGGAAGGTCCACTCCGGGTAATCTTCATATATAAAACCGTTCAGATACAGATATCCGTTCTCATTCCGCAGCGCGTCCGTAAATTCCTGCGAGGACAGATGCACGCGGCCTATCCCCGCCGGAGATTCGGCCCCCGCCGGTTTCGCAGCCACAGCCTCCCCTGCCGGTTTCGCAGCCACGGCCTCCTCTGCCGGTTTCGCGGCCACGGCCTCCTCTGCCGGTTTCGCGGCCGCGGCCTCCTCCGCCGGTTTCGCGGCCGCAGCCTCCCCTGCCGGTTTCGCAGCTACGGCCTCCTCTGCCGCGCTCGCCCCTGCCGGCTTTGCGGCCGCGCCTGCCCCTGCCGTCCTCGCCTCCAGCGTCTCTTCCAGGCGGTTCACCATATTATAACGCAGGTTCGGAGCGCGCAGGCTGGCCATCAGCAGCGCCTGGTCGTTTCTTGTATTTGAATTGATCATAGAAGCGCAGGAAAAGCCGCCCAATCCGTTCGTCAGCAGATAGACGTTCTCCTGTCCGCGCTCCCGTGTCGCCCAGTCCTGTTTGCCGTATACAAACCTCATGATCCGTTCTCCTGTTCTCTCTCCGGCGCGGTCCTGCCGTCCTTCCCCAGCTCTCTGCCGGTTCCAAAGTTTTTCTTAGTTTCCATTATCCTCATTATTTAGCAAACCGCAGCTGATTGTCAAGCGGTTTTTTATTATTCTTACAGGCTTCCGAACAGATTTCCTGCACATATCAAGTAAAAATGCACACATTTCACGCTCTGGCGTTCGAAACCTGGCTAAATATTTATCTTTAACATGCGAACTCTTGCATTTTTCCGCATTTTTTTGTATAATTTTATTGGAAATCATGAAACGCCGTCAGATATGTATTGGAGTGACAGATATGCCAACAATCAATGATATTGCCGATAAACTGGGAATTTCCAAGGGAACTGTTTCAAAAGCGCTGAACGGCGCCGACGACGTGAGCGAAACCTTACGAAAAAAAGTTCTCGAAACCGCCGTGGAGATCGGCTACGCGAGGAACCGGGCCAGAAAGAATACCGCCAACAGGCTCTGCGTGATCGTAGAGAACCTTCACCACGAAGATCCCGGCGATTTCGGTTACGATATCGTTATGGGATTCAAGAAGCTGGCGGTGCCGGCCGGCTGGGATGTAGATGTGGTCGCTGTCACGGAAGATCAGCAGAAGGATATCTCCTACGACGCGTTTATGCTCTCCCGTGAATACAAGGGCGCATTCATCCTTGGCATGTCGCTCCTGGATCCCTGGATGGAGGAACTGAAGACTGCACGGACGCCGGCGGTTCTCTACGACAACTATATCCCGGAGAATCCGCGGGTCGGCTATATCGGCGTAGACAATCCGGAAGCTTTCATGATGACGATCGGCCATCTGAACGAGCTTGGACACTCGCAGATCGGATACCTTGGCGGCGATATGGATTCCTTTATATCACGGAAACGCCATAACGCGTTTTTGGACGCCATGGACGCCTACGGATTGGCAGTGAGCCAGAACCGTGTCGGCTGCTCATATTTTATCTCGGAATGTACGCAGAAATTCCTTCCCAGACTTCTGTCCAGCCAGGTGACCGCCATCGTCTGCGGCACAGACCTGCTGGCCCAGGCGGTGATCGTCGCATGTATGGATATGGGTTACCGAATTCCGGAGGATATAAGCATCGTCGGCTTTGACGACGCGCCCTTCGCCGCCTATACAAGCCCCGGGCTGACCACGATCCGGCAGAATCAGGAAGCGCTGGGCAACTGCGGCTTCTATGCGCTCCACAGCCTGATCAACCAGACCTATATCGGGACTCTGCTCTTAAGGGCAGAACTGATCACCCGCGGCAGCACGGGAAAGGTGCGGCGCGGCAAACTGCCGGCCCCGCGGAAGCTGCCGGTATAGCCGGCGCAGGACGCTCATTCAATATCCCCGAAGACCAGTTCCAGGAGCATTTCATATTCTCTGTAGAACGGAAAGCCGCTGAAGTCGCCGAAGCTTTCGAACACGCTCCGGTAATACCACGCATGCATGGCTTTCTCTTTCTGACGGAATTTCTGCCAGATCGTATCGCCCATGGCCAGATAATCCTCGGCGGTGCTGCGCAGGTTGCTGAGCTTGTCCGCAAATGTGATCAGCTTCTCCTCCCGCGCCGCCGAACGAAGCCGGTCGATCGTCGCCTGCTTGCGTTCTATCCAGGTCTTTGTCTTGTCTTCGCTCTCCGCCAGGACAAGCTCCGCTACTGTCTGTCCGAATTCAGCAAGCAGCTGCTCATAGGTGATCCCGGCGTCTTCAATCACATCATGCAGATACGCTGCGGCAATCTCTTCCGGCCTGCCGCCCATGGCCGCCACGATAGCCGCCACCTCCTTCGGGTGTACAATATAGGGCATACTGCTCCCCTTGCGAAGGGCGCCTTCATGTGCTTTCGCAGCATAAGCCGCGGCTTTTTGAATCATTGCTGTCCTCTCTTTCCATGTGGAAATACATTGGAGCGACACGAACATCTTATCACAAAATGCATATTTTTAGAAGTAGAACTTGTAAGATTCCCGATTTTCTGGTATGCTATGGATACGGCTTTCCCGTGCCGGCCCGACAGATGTATGCGGCAGGCAGCCCGGCAGCCGGTTTTATCTTCTGCATCAAAGGTCAATGGAGGAATCTTATGGAACAGCAGCGCGCCTACCGCCGCACCCCGGCCAGAAGACGGAACAGCATCCTGCAGCTGGAATGGGTTCGGCTTTTACTATTTTATATTCTGCCTTTTGTCGTCGTCAACCTGATCATCTTCTTCCTGGTTACTACCAAGCCCGGCTATGAAGTGACCATCGCCAAGACCAACGACTACCGTACTACCGATATTACGTTCACGATCACTTCCTTCATGCCTCTGCGGAACGTGACCATCACGCTGGACGGAGAACCGCTCAACCTGACGCAGATCGGCCGGAAGAGCTACCAGTCTACCATCACGCACAACGGCGTACTGGAGATACACATGGAGAATTTCAACCGTATGGCAGTGACCGGTTACGAAGTGATCGACGAGCTGGACGATAAACCGCCGGAAATAACCCCTGTTCTGCCGCCGACAGACGGTCATGTGACGCTTCAGCTTATCGATACCCAGTCGGGGGTCGATTATGAGAATCTGTCGGCCGTCACCGGTGACGGCCGGCAGATCGCACCCTTGTCCGTCGATAAGACCGCCGGGACCGCAACATTCGAGATCGATACCACAGGGCTTACCGTAATCATAAGGGATATGTCAGGGAATGAGATCCAGCAGACGCTCTCCCTGGAGGAGAAAACCGTGGAGGCCGACAACGATGCGGCCCGCCCCGCGGAATAACCGTCTCCTGGGAATCACTGTCCGCGCGCGTAGAGGTGATTCATCTCGCGGCATTTATCAATAACCGGGCGGGTAAACTCGCCCTTTTTCATGCGCCACTCCCAGTTGCCGCCCAGCGTGGACGGCGTGTTGATGCGTGCCTCCCAGCCAAGCCCCAGATAATCCTGCAGCGGAATCACCGCCAGCCTGGAAACGCTGGCCAGGGCCGCGCGGATAAACAGCCAATGAATATCCTCCCAGTCCGGATCCGTCACACCCATATACCGGGCCGCGAAATCCCGGTCTCTCTGGGGGATCGTCTCGTACCAGCTCCTGACCGTATCGTTATCGTGGGTTCCGGTATAAACGACGCTGTTGGGCGTATAGAAGCAGGGCAGATAATTGCTCTTCTCTCTGGAATCGAAAGCAAACTGCAGCACCTTCATACCGGGGAATCCGGTCTTTTCCACCATCTCAAGAACCTCCGGCGTCAGAAAGCCGAGATCCTCCGCTATAATATTCAGCTCACCCAGTTCATCCTTCATCTTCTTGAACAGGGCGTAACCCGGCCCCTTCTCCCATCTGCCGTTCTCCGCCGTCGTGTCGCCGGCAGGAACAGAGTAATACTTCTCAAAGCCCCGGAAATGATCCACACGCACTACATCGTACAGATCGAAGCAGTATTTCATCCGGCGAAGCCACCAGGCGTAACCGGTCTTCTTATGATAGCTCCAACGGTACAGAGGATTCCCCCACAGCTGCCCTGTAGCGGAGAACGCATCCGGCGGCACTCCCGCCACCGCCTCCGGCCGGCATCTTTCATCAAACTGGAATAATTCCGGATGGCTCCAGCTGTCGGAACTGTCAAACGCCACATAGATCGGAATATCCCCGATAATGCGGATGCCCCGGTCGTTGGCATACCTTTTCAGCGCATGCCACTGCGAAAGGAACATCATCTGCTGGAACTCATAGAAACGGATCTCATCCTCCAGCTCTCTGCGGTAGCGCGCCACCGCCTCCGGCCTGCGGAGCTTGATATCCTCATCCCATTCACTCCAGCTTTTCTCGCCGAAAGAACGCTTTACTGCCGCGTAGAAGCAGTAATCCAGCGTCTCCTCGCCAAGATCCGCCGTCAGTTCCCGGTCCAGCTCCCTGCCGGACGCAAGGATACGTTCCTTCCACCGCTCATAAGCCTTCCTCAGCACCTTGAAACGGTTGTTGTAGATGGCTTCATAGTTGATATATCTCTCGTCGTCCCCGAAATACGCCTCGCCGCACTCCCGCTCCGTCAGCAGTCCGTCCGCGATCAGCTGCTCCAGATCGATGAAATACGGATTCCCCGCAAAGGCCGAAAACGCCTGATAGGGCGAATCCCCATAGCCTGTCGGTCCCAGCGGCAGAATCTGCCAGTAATTCTGTCCTGCCGCCCGCAGATCATCGATAAACTGATAAGCCTCCTTCGAAAACGCACCAATCCCGTACTCCGACGGCAGGCTGGCGACAGGCAGCAATATTCCGCACTCTCTCATACCCGGCCCTCCTTTTTTCTGCTCTCCTTTAGGATACTTTTTTGCTTCCTTTATCATAGCAGAAAAACCGGAAATACGCAATCAGACTTTTCGCCTGTTTTCGTTCGGTGAAGTGAAAAGTTAACTTCCACTTCTGAGGGGCCCAAGTAGAAATTAGTCTTTCTCCAACCTCCACTTGAAA
>CANQBX010000014.1 GCA_947589095.1 uncultured Lachnospiraceae bacterium | reverse complement strand
AGAAAGACGGCGTGACACATCGTCACGCCGCCCTCTGCGGCAAAATAGTTACTTGTCACTATTAGCCCTTGATTTTACAGTACTTTCACGATCACTCGATGATCGTAACAACTCTTCCGGATCCGACGGTACGGCCGCCCTCACGGATAGCGAAGCGGAGACCCTGCTCCATAGCTACCGGATGGATCAGCTCTACGGTCATCTCTACGTTGTCACCAGGCATGCACATCTCGGTGCCGGCCGGCAGCTCGCAGACGCCGGTTACGTCGGTGGTTCTGAAATAGAACTGCGGACGATAGTTGTTGAAGAACGGAGTATGACGGCCGCCTTCATCCTTGGTCAGGACGTAAACCTGAGCCGTGAACTTGTGATGGCACTTTACGGAACCGGGCTTTACAAGGCACTGGCCTCTCTCGATCTCGGTTCTCTGAACGCCGCGCAGAAGAGCGCCGATGTTGTCGCCGGCCTGAGCCAGGTCAAGCAGCTTACGGAACATCTCAATACCGGTTACAACGGTCTTACGAGTCTCGTCGCTGATACCAACGATCTCAACTTCCTCATTCAGCTTCAGAGTACCACGCTCTACACGGCCGGTAGCAACCGTACCACGGCCGGTGATCGTGAATACGTCCTCGACAGGCATAAGGAACGGCTTGTCGGTCTCACGCTGCGGATCCGGAACCCAGCTGTCAACCGCGTCCATCAGTTCAAGGATCTTATCGCCCCACTCGCTGGAGGTGTCCTCAAGAGCCTTCAGAGCGGAACCCTGGATGATCGGCGTATCGTCGCCCGGGAACTCATACTCGTTCAGCAGGTCGCGGATCTCCATGTCGACCAGCTCGAGCAGCTCGGGATCGTCAACCATGTCGCACTTGTTCATGAAAACTACGATATAGGGCACGCCTACCTGACGGGACAGAAGGATGTGCTCTCTGGTCTGAGCCATAACGCCGTCGGTAGCGGCAACAACCAGGATCGCGCCGTCCATCTGCGCAGCGCCGGTGATCATGTTCTTAACGTAGTCGGCATGTCCTGGGCAGTCTACGTGAGCGTAGTGCCTCTTCGCGGTCTCATACTCTACATGGGCGGTAGAGATCGTAATTCCACGCTCTCTCTCTTCCGGAGCCTTGTCGATCTTATCGAACTCTACATACTCGCCGGTGCCGTTCCTGTCATGCAGGGTCTTGGTAATAGCGGCGGTCAGAGTGGTCTTGCCATGGTCTACGTGGCCGATGGTACCAATGTTGCAATGCGGCTTGGTTCTCTCAAATTTTGCTTTTGCCATTTTCTAAAGTCCTCCTTTATTAACCCCTTCCGGGCTTCATACTTCCGGCGCCGTCTGACGCCTAACTTTTTGATACAGGCTAGAACCTATTATATGCTATATTGTTAGGTTTTTCAAGCCTATTCTGAAACTATTTACCCTTTTTCTCGTTAAGAACCTTCTCCTGTACGGACTTGGGCACCTGCTCGTATTTCTCGAAGAACATCGAGAAATTGCCGCGTCCCTGGGTAGCGGAACGAAGGTCGGTGGAGTAGCCGAACATCTCGGCCAGCGGCACATACGCCTTGATCATCTTGCCGCCGCCGATGTCCTCCATGCCCTCGATGCGTCCGCGGCGGGAATTGATATCGCCGATCACGTCGCCCATATATTCCTCAGGCATGGTCACCTCTACCTTCATGATCGGCTCCATCAGCACGCATCCGGCTTTCTGCATCGCGTCCTTGAACGCCATGGAGCCTGCGATGTGGAACGCCATCTCGCTGGAGTCTACCTCATGGTAAGAACCGTCGAATACGGTCGCGTGAACGCCCAGCACCGGGAATCCGCCCAGGATACCGGCCTTGGCCGCTTCCTCGATGCCCTCGCCGACCGCCGGGATATATTCCTTCGGGATGGCGCCGCCGACGACCTCGGAATCGAACTTGAAGGTCTCCTCCGCGTTGGCGTCCATGGGCTCGAAACGCACTTTACAATGTCCGTACTGTCCGCGGCCGCCGGACTGTCTGGCGTACTTGCTGTCCACCTCGACGGCTTTGGTGAAGGTCTCCTTATACGCAACCTGGGGAGCGCCTACATTGGCCTCCACATGGAACTCACGAAGCAGCCGGTCGACGATGATCTCCAGATGCAGCTCGCCCATACCGGAGATAATGGTCTGGCCGGTCTCCGGATTGGTGGAGGTGCGGAACGTCGGATCCTCCTCCGCCAGCTTCGCCAGCGCCTCGCCCATCTTGCCCTGGCCGGCTTTGGTCTTCGGCTCGATGGCGATGTCGATAACCGGCTCCGGGAACTCCATGGACTCCAGGATCACCGGATGCTGCTCGTCGCAGATCGTATCGCCGGTGGTCGTGATCTTAAAGCCTACGGCCGCGGCGATGTCGCCGGAGTAAACCTTGTCAAGCTCCTGGCGCTTGTTGGCGTGCATCTGAAGGATACGGCCGACGCGCTCTTTCTTGCCCTTCGTCGCGTTCAGCACATAGGAACCTGCGTTCATGGTGCCGGAATATACGCGGAAGAACGCCAGCTTGCCAACGAACGGGTCGGTCATGATCTTGAACGCCAGAGCGGAGAACGGCTCCTCATCGGAGGAATGCCTCTCGATCTCATTGCCCTCCAGATCCACGCCCTTGATGGCCGGGATGTCTGTCGGAGCGGGCATATATTCAAGAACCGCGTCCAGCATCTTCTGTACGCCCTTGTTCCGGTAAGCGGAACCGCAGCACACCGGGATCGCCGTGCATTCGCAGGTACCCTTCCGGAGAGCTGCCTTCATATCTTCTACGGAAGGCTCCTCGCCCTCCAGATACTGCATCATCAGATCGTCGTCCAGCTCGCAGATCTTCTCGACCAGTTCGGTGCGGTAAAGCTCCGCCTCGTCCTTCATATCCTCGGGGATGTCTGTGATCGTGATGTCCTCGCCCTTGTCATCATTATAAATGTAGGCTTTCATCTCGAACAGGTCGATGATCCCCTTGAAATCATCCTCCTTGCCGATGGGCAGCTGCAGGCAGATGGCGTTCTTGCCGAGTCTGGTGCGGATCTGCTCCACGGCTCCGTAGAAGTTGGCGCCCATGATGTCCATCTTGTTGATGAACGCCATGCGGGGAACGTTATAGGTGTCGGCCTGACGCCATACGTTCTCCGACTGAGGCTCCACGCCGCCCTTCGCGCAGAAGACGCCTACGGCGCCGTCCAGCACGCGCAGAGAGCGCTCTACCTCGACGGTAAAGTCAACATGTCCGGGAGTGTCGATAATATTGATACGGTGTTCCAAAGCGCCCGGCTTCGGTTTCCCGTTCTCCTGGAGGGTCCAGTGGCAGGTGGTGGCAGCGGAAGTGATCGTGATGCCTCGCTCCTGCTCCTGCTCCATCCAGTCCATGGTAGCCGTACCCTCGTGAGTGTCTCCGATCTTATAGTTCACCCCGGTGTAGTACAAAATTCGTTCTGTCAATGTGGTCTTACCCGCATCGATGTGGGCCATGATTCCGATATTCCTGGTCCGCTCTAACGGATATTCTCTTCCTGCCAATTGTAATTCCTCCTAAACCATTAGAACCTGTAATGCGCAAACGCCTTGTTCGCCTCTGCCATCTTGTGCATATCTTCTTTTCTCTTCACAGAAGCGCCGGTGTTATTCGCGGCATCCATAATCTCGTTGGCCAGTCTCTCCTCCTGGGTCTTCTCGCCCCTCTTACGGGAGAACATGGTCAGCCAGCGAAGCGCCAATGCCTGCCGCCTCTCCGGCTTTACTTCCAGCGGCACCTGATAGGTAGCGCCGCCGACACGCTTTGCCTTGACTTCCAGCACCGGCATGATGTTGTTCATCGCTTCCTCGAATACTTCAAGCGCATCCTTGCCGGTCTTCTCAGCCACACGGTCAAAGGCATGGTATACGATCTTCTGGGCAACACCCTTTTTGCCGTCCAACATGATGTTGTTGATCAGCTTCGTCACTACTTTATTATTGTAGATCGGGTCTGCCAATACATCTCTCTTCTGAGTATGTCCTTTACGTGGCACGTTACTTCCCTCCTTAACTAATACGTTAATTCATCGGTACTCACATATCCCCGCACGCTTTCCGCTTTCCGCGGCCAGCCGCGCGCTGTGGCATAAAATGTGTCCATGCCCGGTCAGTATCTATTATTCCCTGCAACCAACAGGTACAATATCACGAATCCGGGATAACTTACACTTTATAACTTGTTGTGGTACACATTCGCTGCAGCTCCGGTACGCATATGCTTTGCTTCTCTTCGCGCTTCACAGCCTCTCGCTTTGTTCTGCTTTGCCCTTTCCGTGCTCCGCTTCGCCTATGCAATGCGCGCTTGCTGCAGACAGTTACATCTTAATAGCTTACTTTTTGACCTTCGGCCTCTTCGCGCCGTACTTGGAACGGGCCTGCTTGCGGTTGGCCACGCCTGCGGTATCCAGAGTACCTCTGATGATGTGGTAACGGGTACCGGGCAGATCCTTGACACGGCCGCCGCGGATCAGGACAACGCTGTGCTCCTGAAGGTTGTGGCCTTCGCCGGGGATGTAGCTGGTAACCTCGATACCATTGGAAAGACGTACACGGGCGATCTTACGCAGAGCGGAGTTCGGCTTCTTCGGTGTGGCGGTCTTAACGGACGTGCACACGCCTCTCTTCTGCGGAGAAGAAAGATCCGTGGACTTCTTCTGCAGGGAGTTATAGCTCTTCTGCAGCGCCGGTGCCGTAGACTTCTTAACGGAAGTCTGTCTTCCCTTTCTCACTAACTGGTTGAATGTTGGCATTCGTTTCACCTCCTGTGATATTGTGTCTGTGGTTGCTGTATGTCAGCTTTTGCGCGCAACAACAAATAACGTGCTTTCGCGCGCCTTCCCATTATAACAGATTCTGGATAGATGTCAAGAAAAATATTCACCTGCGGCCTTCATTTTCCGATATACCGCGCCCGTTCCTGTCTCCGGCCGCACCGCAGCAGCCGCCGCATGACGCGCATCCCGCGCATCCAGAACACCCGGAGCATCCGGAACAGGCAGTCCTGCCCGCCCTCAGATCCTTTATCTTCTTTATCAGAATCGCGGCCGTTGAACCGGCGATCAGCGCTGTAATTATAATGTCCGCTGCCATTGAAATAAGCCTTCCTTTCCTGTCCGCTCTGCCATGAACGGTTTCATCTGCCGGTCAAAACACCGGGCATTCCCATTATAGCGAAGCACGGGAGAAAAGTCAATAATTTTGAGAATGATTTTCATTTGCCGAAAAATCACATATACTCCCGTCCATGGTGGCAAAGCGTCACGGGCGCTCCGCCCCCATGGACACACAGCAGGGCCGCCCCGAACGGAACGGCCCTGCCGGTAAAATACATATTCCTTTACTCACTGACCGGATCTTCGGCCGCAGTCTCTTCGGTTTCCTCCAAAAGACTGTCTTCGGCCGTTCCTTCTTCGAAACCGGCCTCCTCAGCCGGCGCCTCGTCCGTAAGCTCCTCTTCTTCATCCTCGCTGACGTTGATCTCGTCATCCTGCGAGATATCGGTGCTCAAAGCCACGGAGCGGTAGCGCTTCATGCCGGTGCCCGCCGGAATTGGCTTGCCGATCAGGACATTCTCCTTCAGGCCGATCAGATGATCGACACGGCCGTTGATCGCCGCCTCGGTCAGAACCTTGGTCGTCTCCTGGAAGGACGCGGCGGACAGGAAGGAATCGGTTGCCAGGGACGCCTTGGTGATGCCCAGCATGACCTGCTTTCCTACGGCAGGTTCCTTGCCTTCCGCAAGCAGCCGTTCATTCAGGTCTTCAAATTCCAGTACATCCATGGAGACGCCGGGGAGCAGTTCACTGTCGCCGCTTTCCTCCACGCGCACCTTCTTAAGCATCTGCCGGACAATGATCTCAATATGCTTATCGTTGATCTCCACGCCCTGCAGACGATATACCCTCTGCACTTCGCGGAGCATATAATCCTGCACCGCGCGGACTCCCTTGATCCTCAGGATGTCGTGAGGATTCACGCTTCCCTCTGTCAGCACATCGCCGGCTTCGATCTCCTGGCCGTCCGCCACGCGAAGGCGGGATCCGTAAGGAATCAGGTATGTCTTGGAATTGCCGGCCTCATTGTCCGTAACGATAACCTCGCGCTTCTTCTTGGTATCGCGGATGGCCACCAGTCCCGGAATTTCCGTGATGATCGCAAGGCCCTTGGGTTTACGGGCCTCAAAAAGCTCCTCCACACGGGGAAGACCCTGTGTGATATCGCCGCCGGCCACGCCGCCGGTATGGAAGGTACGCATGGTCAGCTGAGTACCCGGCTCGCCGATGGACTGGGCCGCAATAATACCGACGGCCTCGCCGACCTGAACCGGCTGTCCCGTCGCCAGGTTAGCGCCGTAGCACTTGGAGCAGACGCCGATATGGGACTTGCAGGACAGGACGGTACGGATCTTCACGCTGCTCCTGCCGGTCTTCTTCAGTACATTGATCACAGCCGCGGCCCGGGCGGGAGTACACATGTGGTTTGCCTTAACGACCACTTCGCCGGTATCCGGATCCGTGATCGTCTCGGCGATATACCTCCCTGTCAGTCTCTCCTGAAGGGATTCGATCGTCTCCTGTCCGTCCATGAAAGCCTTGATCTCCATGTAGGGGATCTCCTTGCCCTCGCAGCAGTCCACTTCACGGATGATCAGATCCTGGGATACATCCACCAGACGTCTGGTCAGGTAACCGGAATCAGCGGTCCGCAGAGCCGTATCCGACAGGCCCTTGCGCGCGCCGTGAGCGGAGATGAAATACTCCAGAACATCCAGCCCCTCACGGAAATTCGACTTAATCGGCAGCTCAATGGTATGTCCGGTGGTATCCGCCATCAGGCCGCGCATGCCTGCCAGCTGCTTGATCTGCTTATCGGAACCGCGGGCGCCGGAATCAGCCATCATGAAAATATTATTATATTTATCCAGACCGGACAGCAGATCATGCGTCAGCTGATCGTCCGTGTTCTTCCAGGTCTCTATTACTTCCTTATAACGCTCTTCCTCCGTGATCAGGCCGCGCCGGTAATTCTTCGCAATACGGTCCACCGTCGCCTGGGCATCCGCGATCAGCTTCGGCTTGCTCTCCGGCACAGTCATATCGGAAATGGAAACCGTCATGGCCGCTTTGGTCGAATACTTGTATCCGATCGCCTTAATGTCGTCCAGCGTCTCGGCCGTCTGGCTGGCGCCGTGGACATTAATGACCTTCTCCAGGATCTGCTTGCACTGCTTCTTGCCCACATGGAAATCTATTTCCAGCTTCAGCTCATTGCCCGGGATCGAACGATCCACAAAGCCCAGATCCTGCGGAATGATCTCATTGAAAATAAACCGACCCACGGTGGATTCGATTATGGCGCTCTTCACCGTACCGTCAGGCATGGTCTTGGTCACGCGGACCTTCACCCTCGAATGAAGCGTCACCGCGTCATTCTCATAGGCAAGGATCGCTTCGTTCTTGTTCTTGAAGATCATGCCCTCGCCCTTGGCGCCCGGCCTCTCCTGCGTCAGGTAATAAATGCCGAGAACCATATCCTGTGACGGAACCGCCACCGGGCCTCCGTCGGAAGGCTTAAGCAGGTTATTGGGCGACAGGAGCAGGAACCGGCACTCCGCCTGGGCTTCTACGGACAGAGGCAGATGAACCGCCATCTGGTCGCCGTCGAAGTCGGCGTTGAACGCGGTACATACAAGCGGATGCAGCTTGATCGCCTTACCCTCGACCAGGATCGGCTCGAAGGCCTGGATACCAAGCCGGTGCAGCGTAGGAGCACGGTTCAGCATGACCGGATGCTCCTTGATGACCTCGTCGAGGACATCCCACACCTCCGGCTGAAGACGCTCCACCATCTTCTTGGCGTTCTTAATATTATGGGCGGTGCCGTTGGAGACCAGTTCCTTCATGACGAAGGGTTTAAAAAGCTCAATGGCCATCTCCTTGGGAAGGCCGCACTGATAGATCTTAAGCTCGGGTCCGACCACGATAACGGAACGTCCGGAATAATCCACACGCTTACCCAGAAGGTTCTGGCGGAAACGTCCCTGCTTTCCTTTCAGCATATCGGAAATGGACTTAAGGGCACGGTTTCCGGGTCCGGTCACGGGGCGTCCGCGCCTGCCGTTATCGATCAGGGCATCCACCGCCTCCTGAAGCATGCGCTTCTCATTGCGGACAATGATATCCGGCGCGCCCAGCTCCAGAAGCCTGGCCAGACGGTTGTTGCGGTTGATGATCCTTCTGTACAGGTCGTTCAGATCAGAAGTAGCGAATCGTCCGCCGTCCAGCTGAACCATCGGACGGATATCCGGCGGGATCACAGGGATCACATTCATGATCATCCACTCCGGCTTGTTGCCGGAATTGCGGAAGGCTTCCACAACCTCCAGCCGCTTGATGATCCTGGCCCGCTTCTGCCCGCTGGACTCTTTGAGACCCTTCCGCAGCTCCTCGGAATCCTTCTCAAGATCGATCGCCTTCAGAAGCTCCTGGATCGCCTCCGCGCCCATGCCTACACGGAACGCGCCGGCGCCGTACTTCTCCAGTTCCTCGCGGTACTCCTTCTCGGAAAGCACCTGCTTGTACTGCAGGCTGGTATTGCCGGGATCGAGTACGATATAGGACGCAAAGTATAAGACCTTCTCCAGCACTCTCGGGGACAGATCCAGAATCAGACCCATCCGGCTGGGAATTCCCTTAAAATACCAGATATGAGATACCGGAGCGGCCAGCGCAATATGCCCCGTGCGCTCGCGGCGGACGCTTGCCTTGGTCACCTCCACGCCGCATCGGTCGCAGATGACGCCCTTGTAGCGGATCTTCTTGTATTTGCCGCAGTGGCACTCCCAGTCCTTGCTCGGCCCGAATATACGTTCACAGAACAGACCGTCCTTCTCGGGTTTCAGCGTCCTGTAATTGATCGTCTCCGGTTTCTTCACTTCCCCATGAGACCATTCCAGGATCTTCTCGGGGGAGGCCAGGCCGATCTTTATCGCGTCGAATGTCATCGGCTGATAAGTTTCATTCGTCTCAGGCATGAGTGATACTCCCTTCTATAATGATTTTCCCTTATTCCTCATCGAATACATCGTCGCCAGGTTCCAGATCGTCATAGGAGTCGTCGTAATCGTCGTCCTCCTCGCTCTCGTCATCACTGTCGATATCCACAAGCTCGCCGTCCTTAAACTCCTTGGACTGATATCCATAGCTCTCATAGGAATCATCGCGGTCATAGGGCCTGTCGCCCTCAATAATTGCCCGCAGGTCTGTATCGCCATAATCCAGCGACTCGCTCAGCTCTACCTCAGTATTATCATCACGAAGAACCCGCACATCCAGTCCCAGGGACTGCAGCTCCTTAAGGAGCACCTTAAAGGACTCGGGGATTCCGGCTTCAGGAATATTCTCTCCCTTGATGATAGCCTCATAGGTCTTCACACGGCCCACCACATCGTCGGACTTCACGGTCAGGATCTCCTGCAGCGTGTAGGATGCGCCGTAGGCCTCCAGAGCCCACACCTCCATCTCTCCGAAACGCTGGCCGCCAAACTGGGCCTTGCCGCCCAGAGGCTGCTGGGTAACCAGGGAGTATGGGCCGGTGGAACGGGCATGGATCTTATCGTCAACCAGGTGATGGAGCTTCAGGTAATGCATGTGGCCGATCGTAACCGGACTGTCAAAATATTCGCCGGTACGTCCGTCGCGCAGGCGGACCTTGCCGTCACGGCTGATCGGCACGCCCTTCCACACCTCACGGTGCTCCAGATGGGAACCAAGATACTCCATAACGGAGGGATCCAGGGAATCCTTATACTTCTCCCGGAAATCCTCCCACTCGCCATTGACATAATCATTGGCCATATCCAGCGTGTCCATGATATCTTTCTCATCAGCGCCGTCGAACACAGGCGTAGAGACATTGAAGCCCAGCGCCTTGGCTGCAAGGCTCAAGTGGGTCTCCAGGACCTGTCCGATATTCATACGGGACGGCACGCCTAACGGATTCAGCACGATATCCAGCGGGCGCCCGTTGGGCAGGAACGGCATATCCTCCACCGGCAGCACGCGGGATACAACGCCCTTGTTGCCGTGGCGTCCGGCCATCTTGTCGCCGACGGAAATCTTCCTCTTCTGGGCAATGTAGATGCGCACAGTCTGATTCACGCCGGGAGCCAGTTCATCGCCGTTCTCGCGGGTAAATACTTTCGCGTCCACCACGATACCATAGGCGCCGTGGGGTACTTTCAGGGATGTATCGCGGACCTCGCGGGCCTTCTCGCCGAAGATGGCGCGCAGCAGCCTCTCCTCCGCGGTCAGCTCGGTCTCGCCCTTGGGCGTAACCTTGCCTACCAGAATATCCTGGGCGCGTACCTCCGCTCCGATACGGATGATCCCGCGCTCATCCAGATCCTTTAACGCGTCCTCGCCGACGCCGGGTACATCGCGGGTGATCTCCTCCGGCCCCAGCTTGGTATCGCGGGCCTCGGCCTCGTATTCTTCAATGTGCACCGACGTATACACGTCGTCCTGCACCAGCTTCTCGCTCAGCAGAACCGCGTCCTCGTAGTTATAGCCCTCCCAGGTCATGAATCCGATCAGCGGGTTCTTGCCCAGGGCAAGCTCGCCGTTCTGGGTGGACGGGCCGTCGGCAATGACCTCTCCGGCCTCCACATGATCTCCCTTATAAACGATGGGCTTCTGGTTATAGCAGTTGGACTGGTTGCTTCTCTTAAACTTAGTCAGACGGTAGGTATCTCGCACGCCGTCCGCGTCCCTCCGGATAATGATCTCGTTGGAAGCGGAGCGCTCGACCGTTCCCGCGTTCCTGGCCACCACGCAGACGCCGGAGTCCACCGCCGCCTTGCCTTCCATACCAGTGCCCACCACAGGCGCTTCGGTGCTGAGAAGCGGTACGGCCTGACGCTGCATGTTGGAACCCATCAGCGCACGGTTTGCGTCGTCGTTCTCCAGGAACGGGATCATGGACGTAGCGACGGAGAACACCATCTTCGGGGACACATCCATCAGATCCACACTGGACTTCTGGAAAGAAGACGTCTCCGTGCGGTAACGTCCCGATACATTATTATTCACAAAATGCCCATCCTCGTCCAGCGGCTCGTTCGCCTGGGCCACGACGAAATTATCCTCTTCGTCGGCGGTCAGATAGACTACCTCGTCGGTCACCCTCGGATTCCTCGGGTCGCTCTTGTCCACCACCCGGTAGGGCGCTTCCACAAAGCCGTAGATATTCACCCGGGCATAGGTGGCCAGCGAGTTGATCAGACCGATGTTCGGACCTTCAGGGGTCTCGATCGGACACATGCGTCCGTAATGGGTGTAATGTACATCGCGGACCTCGAATCCGGCGCGGTCTCTGGACAGACCGCCGGGGCCCAGGGCCGACAGACGGCGCTTGTTGGTCAGCTCAGCCAGAGGGTTATTCTGATCCATGAACTGGGACAGCTGGGAGCTTCCGAAGAACTCCTTCACCGCCGCGGTCACAGGCTTGATATTGATCAGGGACTGGGGCGTAATACCGTCCATGTCCTGGGTCGTCATGCGCTCACGCACCACGCGCTCCATACGGGCCAGACCAATACGGTACTGGTTCTGCAGAAGCTCTCCCACGGCGCGGATACGGCGGTTGCCCAGATGATCGATGTCATCGGAATTGCCGATCTGCTGCTCCAGGTGCATGTTATAGTTAATGGAAGCGATAATATCTTCCTTCGTGATGTGCTTCGGAACCAGCTCGCGCACGTTCCTGCGGATCACGCGCTTCAGTTCTTCCTCGTCGTCTCCATATTCATCCAGTATAGGCTTTAACACCGGGTAGAATACTAACTCCGTAACTCCCGCCTCGGACGCCGGGAAGTTCACGTAATTCTCCAGGTTGACCATCATGTTGGAAATGACCTTCACATTCCGGTCGACTCCCTGGACCCAGACAAACTTCACCGCCGCGTTCTGGATGGCTTCGCCGGTCTTCTTATCCAGCTGCTGCCCGGCCGTCGCCAGAACCTCGCCGGTAGCGGGATCAATGACATCCTCCGCCAGCGTGTGGCCTTTCAGGCGGTTGCCGAAGGACAGCTTCTTATTGAATTTATAACGTCCGACCCTGGCCAGATCATATCTCCTGGGGTCGAAGAACATGCTGTTGAGCAGGCTCTCGGCGCTGTCCACAGACAGCGGCTCGCCCGGACGGATCTTCTTGTACAGCTCCAGCAGGCCGTCCTGATAATTATCGGAAACGTCCTTGGTAAAGCTGGCCAGAATCTTGGGCTCCTCGCCGAAGATATCGAGGATCTCCGCATTGGTCCCGTAACCCAGCGCACGGACCAGCACCGTGACCGGCACCTTCCTGGTCCTGTCCACGCGGACGTAGAAGACGTCGTTGGAGTCCGTCTCATACTCCAGCCACGCGCCGCGGTTGGGGATCACCTGACAGGAATACAGTTCTTTGCCCACTTTGTCACGAGCGACAGTATAGTAGATACCAGGGGAACGGACCAGCTGGCTGACGATAACACGCTCGGCGCCGTTGATCACAAAGGAGCCGGTGTCGGTCATGAGAGGAAGGTCTCCCATGAAGATCTCGTGCTCGTTGATCTCATCCTTATCTTTATTACAGAGCCTTACCTTCACCTTCAGCGGAGCCGCATAGGTAGCGTCGCGCTCCTTGCACTCCTCAATGGTGTACTTAATATCGTCCTTACATAACGTAAAGTCGACAAATTCCAGGCTCAGGTGTCCCGCAAAGTCTGCGATCGGAGAGATGTCTTCGAAAACTTCCTTAAGGCCGTCCTCCAGGAACCACTGGTATGAGGTCTTCTGGATTTCGATCAGGTTCGGCATCTCAAGAACTTCCTTCTGTCTTGAGAAGCTCATTCTTTCGCTTTTCCCTGCTTTCACAGGACGCATTCTGCTTTTCTCCATTGACATTTCACCCCTGTTTTCTAATCTTTGTCACTGCTGTTTTTGGGCATAAGAAACCATTGCACGCTGGTATTCCACAATAGTGCATTTTTCATAATATCATAGCCCTGTCAACCTGTCAAGGATTTTTTCGCTGACTTTTACGTTTTTTTCTTGCTTTTTCTTTTAGTGAGTGTTATAATATTACAACCTTACTTACTGGTAATATTTTACGTTTTTTGAAGAATTATACTTTACAAGCTGGAGGTATTGCCCTGTGGACACATTTTTTAACGTAGTGCTGATCATTTTTGTCATCGTCGTCATCGTCCTGGGAGGCCTGTATTTTCTGGGCCGCAAGCTGGAGAAGAAGCAGGTGGAGCAGCAGAATATGCTGGAAGCCGCGGCGCAGTCCACATCCATTCTGGTGATCGACAAGAAGAAGATGAAGCTGAAGGAGGCGAATCTGCCGAAAGCCGTGCTGGACCAGACTCCCAAGTACCTGCAGCGCATGAAGGTGCCGGTGGTCAAAGCCAAGATCGGGCCGAGAGTTATGACGCTTCTGGCCGACGGCGAGGTCTTCGATATCCTGCCGGTTAAGACGGAGGCCAGAGTCGTGATCAGCGGGATCTACATCACCCAGGTCAAGAGCATCCGCGGCGGCACCGTTCCCACAGCGCCGAAGAAGAAAGGCATTCTGGAGAAGATCGGACTTAAGAAGAACAAAGCCGCCAGGGAAGCGGCGGACTCCAAGAAGAAGAAATAACCGCAAGAACCCCGCGATCGTTCGCCCGGTATACCGAATCCGGACGCAGCGACGCGGGTTCTTTTACACTGTCCGTTTCAAACGCGGCGGCGCGAAAAGCTCCTCCGCGCAGGATCCTCACATCCGCGGGCGCACCTCCAGCGTGATATTGCAGTCGGACACATGCTCGTAATTAATATCCAGGGAGTAGTCCACATCGACCTTCAGAAGGTTCTCTTCCTCCTGCACCTTTACGTCGCCGGTGCGGATCCCGACCATCATCTGGCCGAAGGGCGTCACATAGCAGGACTGGTTCTTCTTATTCTTCTCGAACACCATCTGCGTGCTGGCTTCGCCCTTCTTGGTGATGGACATACAGTCCGGCTGGATGCGGATCGTATTCCTGACCGGAGCGGAGCCGTCCTCCATAAGCTCCTCATAAAGAACGTAGTGCTTTCCGTTCCGCCCGAAATAATCGCCGGTAGTGACCATCTCCACCTGCTCCGGACCGTCGTCCGTCATCCGGGCGCCGGAGATGCTGATCAGAACATTCTGCGTCATCGCTCTGCCCTCGCCTTTCCTGTTTCTTATCCGCCGCGCCGCGCGGCGCTTATTTCAATATCTCTCGATATCGATCTTGATCGTCTCCTTCACCTGCTTAGGCAGGATCGAAGTGGCAAACGCCGTGAACTTCTCCGCCAGATCGCTGACATAGAACTGATACTTCTGCGAGTCGCCCTCCGCCGCGCGCGGCTCACAGGCCAGACCCTGCTCCGCCAGAAGCGCTTTCAGCTCTATGGCCGTCTCGTACGCCGGATTTACAAGCGTCACTTCACTGCCCATGATCCGTCCCACCGTGGAACGGAGCAGCGGATAATGGGTGCAGCCCAGCACCAGCGTGTCGATGAACTTTCCCTTCAGCTCGCTCAGATACCGGGACGCGATCTCGTCGGTCACGGAATCGTGAAGAAGCCCTTCTTCCACCAGCGGCACAAACAGAGGGCACGCCTTCCCGGTCACCTGCACATGAGGGTTCATCTGCTTCATGACCTCCGTATAGATACCGCTGCCCACGGTTCCTTCCGTACCGATCACGCCGATCTTGCCGTTATGGGTGGCGTTCACCGCCGTTAAAGCTCCCGCCCTGATCACGCCGATGACAGGCAGGTCGAATTCCCTCTCCACCGTGTCCAGAGCGTAAGCGCTGGCGGTATTGCAGGCGATCACGATCGCCTTCACATGCTTCGTCAGCAGGAAACGGATGATCTGCCGGGAATAGCGGATGACCGTGTCCCGCGACTTGCTGCCGTAAGGCACCCTGGCCGTATCGCCGAAATAGATGATCCTTTCATCGGGCATCTGACGGATGATCTCCCTGACCACAGTCAGGCCGCCGACGCCGGAGTCGAATACCCCGACCGGCGCGTTCCTATCCATGCCGTACCTCCTCCGGGGAAACCCGGTACCTCTCCTTCGCGTGAGCGATCAGCTTCTCCACCAGCCGGGCCTTGCTGACGCCCCGGGCCTCCCACAGCATGGGATACATGCTGATGGCCGTGAAGCCGGGCATCGTATTGATCTCGTTGAAAACAACGCCGCCGTCCGCGGTCACGAAGAAATCCACCCGGGCCAGTCCGTAACCGTCCACCGCTTTAAAGATCGCCATGGCGTTCTCACGGACCGTCTCCGCGGTGCTCCCGGGAAGATCCGGATCCACCACGGTGCGGGATTCGGAATTATAATATTTGGCGTCAAAATCATAGAACTCGGCGGCGGCCAGGATCTCGCCGACCCCCGACGCCTCCACCGGACGCAGGCCGCCGCCGAAAACGGCGCATTCGATCTCCCTGCCCACGATGGTCTCCTCCACCAGAATCTTCCGGTCATGACGCGCGGCTTCCGTAAGAGCCGCGGCCAAAGCCGCCCGGTCCCTGGCCTTGCTGACGCCCCGGGAAGAACCCGCATTGGACGGCTTGACGAATACCGGGTAGTCCAGCTTTGCCTCAACTGCGGCCGCAACCGCGTCCATGTCCCTAAGCTCCTCCCGCATCACCGGCACATACCGCGCCTGGCGGATGCCGAGATCATCCACAATGATCTTCGTATATATTTTGTCCATGGAAACCGCGCTTGCCAGGACGCCGCAGCCCACATAGGGGATACGGGCCAGTTCCAGAAGTCCCTGAACGGTTCCGTCCTCGCCGTAAAGCCCGTGAAGAACCGGAAAAACCACATCAACGGGGATCTCACAGCAGAAAACAGGCCGCGTCTCTTTCTCTTCCGCCGCCCCGCGTTCCCTCTCGCCGTCCGCAGCGGATGAGGCCGCGCAATGCGCGCCGCCGTACTGCCGCGGCAGGGAACCTCCGGCCTTCAGTCCTGCGGCTTCCAGACAGGCGGACAGTTCCGCCGCGCCCGCCTCTTCAGCCGGAACGCTCGCCACCACACATTTCTTCGAAGCGTCGGGGCTTAACACCGCCGTAATCCTTCCGTTCCTCCACGAGCCGGAGCGGATCTCTTCCGCCGACTTCGTCAGGATCCACCGTCCCTCTTCGGTAATTCCCAGAAGCAGCAGATTGTATTTCTCTTTATCGATCTGGTCGATCACATTGGCTGCCGACATGCACGACACCACATGCTCCGACGACTGGCCGCCGAACAGCACTGCTATCGTCTCTCTCATACGTTCTCCTTCCAACCTGAATCCGATTTTGTGATTAATTATACCATAGATGGAAATAATTACAACAGAATTATAGTATGACCGAAGGGGGCATAAGAATCATGAAATACAGAAAAGAGCTTTATATGGCGGCCGTCTGCTTCCTGCTGGCGCTTCTGTGCTTTGCTGCGCGGCTGCGGCTGAACGGAGAAGATCTGGCGGAACGCATCGCGCCGCGGCTTCTTCGCTTCCATATCCTTGCCAACAGCAATTCTGCCGCGGATCAGGCGCTGAAACTGGAAGTAAAGAACCTGCTGCTTGAAAAGCTGGCGGACGGGCTGGCGGCGGACGAGAAAAGCGGCACGGGCAGAACGCGGGAGACCGATGGCAGCGGCATTCCGGAAAAAGAAAGAATATGCCGCTATGTTACGGCGCACCGCCGGGAGCTGGAACGCTCCGCCGCGGACTATATGGCCGCAAAGGGCTGTGATTACGGCGCGTCCGTCCGCGTCACACGGTGCTATTTCCCAACAAAATATTATGGGGATATCGTACTTCCCTGCGGCACCTACGATGCTGTGCAGGTCACTCTCGGAAACGGCCGGGGCCGCAACTGGTGGTGCCTGCTCTATCCCAGGCTCTGCTTCATCGACGCCACCCACGCCGTAGTTCCCGAAGGATCAAAGGAAGAACTGCGCGGTCTGGTGGGGGACGACGATTACGCCGCCCTGCTGACGCAGGACGGCGCGCGTATCCGTATCCGTTCCAGGCTGCTCGATCTTCTCGCCGGTCTTCTGGCGCGGGACGCGGAAGATCCTACGGTTCCGTCTGACCTCCCATAATGATCCCCCGCAGCGCCCACTCATAATCCAGGATCGCCTGCGTCAGGGACATCGAGGCATTGTCGAAGGCCATCTTCTGCTGAAGGTAGGCGATCCGCGCCTGAAGATACTGAAGCCGTCCGGTCATTCCCAGGTTATACTGACGTTCACTGCTTTCCCAGGTCAGGCCGGCCGCCTCCAGCGCAGTTTGCGCCGCCTCATAACCAACCCTGGAAGACAGCACCGTCTGATAAAGGCCTTCCAGCTGCGTTCTCAGCTGCCCTTCGGCTTCCGCAAGCCTCCGGTCCCTGCCGGTCTTATCGAAATCGCCCCCGGGAACACTGTCCCGCAGGCTCTTATACGTATAGCTGGCATCCAGCGCCGCGGCTATATCCGCCGACGGATCCATTGTATCGATGCGGGACAGCTCCGGCTCCGGAACCGGCCCGATCCCGGCAGAGTCGTCAGCCGGCCGGCCCGTCATCACATACAGATTCTGCCGGAGGGACGCAAGCGTATTATCCAGGGAGGCAAGCTGGTTCTGCGCCGACAAAAGCGTCTGCTGCGCCGACAGCACATCATTGTCCGAGGCCATACCAATATCCTTCCGCGTCTGGGCGGACCGGAAGGCCGCGTCTGCCAGCTCCACCGCCGCCTCGCACAGTTCGCGGGACGCAAGCGCCTGATTATAGCCGATAAACATCTGCTGGCATCCGTTTACCAGGGACAGAAGGGTCTGCGAGCGAATATCCCTCGTCTGGATATCTATGCTTCCTGCCGTCTTTTTAAATGTCTTTGACGTGGTCTTGGCAGCGTCAGACAGGGCAGTTAAAGTCATATATTGGACCATGCCCTGCATATCCGTGCTCTTTTCGTAGTCCTTCGCCTGTTTTTTCAGATCCGATGACGCCTTTTCCAGATCCGATGCCACCGTTCTGGTCTCATCGACGGAAGGCATGATCTGCCCCAGCACCTGCTGATAATTCGGATTATAATATTCTACCAGATCCGGAAGCTCGTCAAACTCGATTACATTGTCCGAAAGCTTTGTCCAGGCTTCCTCCTCCATTCCCTCCGGCCGGGCCAGGGCCCGGGCCGGGCAGGCGGCCGCCAGAAGCAGTAGGATGCAGGAAACAGCACAGAGCGCCGTCCGTCCCACAGCTGTTCTTCTGGCCATTATCCTGTTATACTTTCTCATCATCTCACTCCCTTTTTCACCCAGTCGTAGGTCTCCATCGCCGCGAACAGCTGCAGACCCTTTACTTCCAGATCCGACTGGCTGGATGCCAGCCCGGCTTCTGCCTGCAGCGTTTCCATCGCTGTTCCGACGCCGACACGCTGCTTCGCCTGGGCGGAAGAAAAGGTTCCTTCGGCCACATCCAGATTCAAAGCCGCCTGGTCGTAGGCCGCCTTTGCCGCGAGTACCGACTGATAAGCGGAATTCAGCGCGATGGCGATCTGCTGCTTATCGTTCTCGACCGCGGAAGCATGAACCGTCTGGGCGCTTACTGTCACGGAATTCTCCAGCTTTCTCTGATCCGCCTTCAGCGTATAGTCGTTTGCATAAGCAGCCTCCAGATCCGCCTCCGGATTCATGGCGGCGATCCGGTTCAGATCCAGCGCCGGCATAGGCCGTATCTCCGGCTGCGCGTCCTGGGCCCATCCCAGCATTACGATCAGGTTCTGTCTTGTATTCTCGATCTGATTCTGAAGGCTCAGTATCTGCGCGTCCAGGTTCTGGAGATTCTGCTGGGCGCTCAGCACATCCGCATACGTTGCCATACCGACGGAAGAATTCTGCTGCCGTCTCGTGAACTCCAGCGATTCCGCCGCCAGCTGCCGGTTCTTCTGGGCGGAAGCCAGCTGGCTCTGCAGCTGATAATAGGTATTCATCGCCGACTGTGCCTGCGCCGCCAGCGACTTCTCCGTCTTTTCATTGCTCCATTGTGCCGTTGTGCTGTCCTCGGCGGCGTCGATCGTACTCTGCACCTGCAGTTCAGCCATACGCGCCTGGTACTCGGAGGTTATCATGGTCAGCTCATCGGAAGCATTGGCGGCCTGGTTATAATAATCGTCGACGACCCGTTCCGCCTCTTCCACATAATCTTCCCTTGTTTTCCCGGAATCGGCCTTCAGCCAGTTCTCATAATTCGTCTGAACCGTCACATTATATTCCCGGATCAGATCTTCAATCTCCTCATATTCCAGCACATTGTCCCGCAGCCGGGCCCATTCCTCCTCTGAGCGGGCAAATTCCGGACTGGCGGCGCCTGCCGGTACTGAAAACATACCCGTGGCCGCTACGGCCGCAGACAAAGCGAACGCCGCCCGGGCCGTTCTGTTTGCGCAGAAGCTCTTTCTAATCCTTATCTTCACGTAATATCCCCCTTTCCGGCGTACCGTCTCGTCCGCCTCACATATCGTCGTCAAATTCCGGCATCGCCAGCCCCTTGATCTTCGACATCACCGAGTAATACGCCGGCAGCATCAGAAGCGCCAGAAGCGTCGACGCCACCAGGCCGCCTACATCTACCAGGGCCAGGCCCTGCAGCAGCTCGCCCGCGTCGCCGTAGGCCAGGCACATGGGGATCATGGCTACCACCGTAGTCAGCGTCGTCATCAGGATCGGACGCAGACGGGTGGTTCCCGCCTCGACCAGGGCTTCATTTAGCTCCATGCCGCCGTGACGGTACTGGTTCACCGTATCCACATAAAGGATACCGTTGTTCACCGCGGTTCCCACTAACATCATAAATCCCAGCATGGACGGCATGCTCAGCGTCACGTCCGTCACATACAAAAACAGGAAGGAACCGATCAGGCCGAAGGGGATCGTCGTCATGACCATCAGCGAGAACTTGGGCGACTCAAACTGGGCCGCCATGACCACGAACACCAGGAAGGCCGCGATCAGGATCGCCCTGAACAGGCTGCCCAGCTCCTCGTACATGGTCTCCGTGACCGTATTGGTCACGATGGACATTTCCCTGGCCATCCGGGGACGGATCACCTCACGGATCAGCTGCTCCGTCGTCGCGTCCCGCACCCTCTCGTCTGCATTGTCTATGTAATCCGTAAAATCGGCGGTGATCGTAGCCTGGTACTGCTTGTTGTAGCGGGTAACGCTCTGGGGGCTGTCCTGGTACTCCACCTCCGCAATGTCCGTCAGCGCCACCATGGCGCCGCTCGTCGTGGGGATCAGAATGCTCTTCATCTGATCCAGGGTATCGTACTCGCCCTCCGGGTACTCCACCATGACGCTGACCTCATGGCCGTTCACCTCCAGGGTCGTGGCTTCCACGCCCTGCAGCATCATATTGACCATGCCGGCCACCTGCACCGGGGAAAGGCCCTCCGCCGCGGCCTGGACCGGATCCAGCTTCACCTTCACCAGAGGCGCCGCGTTCTCCAGCGTGGAATGGACCTTGGTCACCTCCGGCCGCTCAGTCAGGTCGTCCGCCATTTCGTCGGTAACCGCCTTCAGCGTGTCGTAATCGGTGCTGGCCAGGATCACCTCGAAGCCTTCCGTCTCCGACATCAGGGAGCCCATCATGCTGACCGGCTGCAGCGTGATGTTGCAGTCCGGGATCTTGCTCAAAATGGGCCGCCATTTACGGATCATCTCGTCAGTGGAAAGGGTCCGGTCGTCCCGCAGATACGCCGTCAGGGACGCGCCGGAGCCGCTCCCCAGGGAGGAGCTTAAACCGCTGGCGCCGTAGGACAGCATATAGGTAGATACATTTTCATCGTTCGCTACGATCTCCTCCGCCTGGCTTAGGATCTCATTGACCGCTTCCACACGGAGACCGGGCCGGGTCTCGATGCTGATGCTCACCGCGCCCTCGTCGGCCATGGGCATTAACTCCGTCCGCAGCTGGGTTGCCAGATAGATGGAGCCCGCCAGCAGCGCCACGGAAGTGAAGATGACCAGCCACTTGTGGGGCAGAAGCACCCGCATGATCCTGCGGTACCCGCCCTGCATCGCCTTAAGGACGCCGGACATGGGCGCCTTCTGCCGCTCCCTGGGCCGGTACATGACGTAGCACAGCGGCACAATCGTCACGGCCGAGATCAGGGACGCGACCATGCAAAAGACGATCGTAAAGCCCAGCGGCTTAAACAGCTGCCCCGACATTCCCTTAAGCACGGCCAGGGGCAGGAAGACCACGCAGGTGGTCAGAGTCGATCCGAAAATGGACTGGAACACGATACCGCTGCCCTCCAGCGCGCCCCGGGTGTAGTCCCGGATGCTGTCGCCTCTCGTAGTCCTAAAGCAGCTTTCCATAACCACGATGGAGTTATCCACCATCATGCCGACGCCCAGCACAAGGCTGCTCAGCGTGACCACATTTAAGGAAAAGCCCATAAGGCTCATGGCAATCAATGCCACCAGGATGGACACCGGGATCGACGTGCCCACGATCAGCGACGCCTTCAGATCGCCGAAGAACAGCAGGATGATCACCATGGAGACCACCACGGCCATGGCCATGGTCTGCAGCACGGAGGTCAGGGAATTGCGGATCATGACGCTGTTGTCGCTGACCACGATCATTTCCAGATCCGGGTCGGCGGCCGTCAGCTCCGCCACGACTCTCTGAACGTCATCGGACACCTCCACCTCGCTGTTGGACTGGTTCTTCTGGATGTTGATGGAAATGGTCTCGCGTCCGTTGAAGCGGCCGATGCCGTTCTCATCCTCCAGCGCCGCGTAGATATTGGCTACGTCGTCCAGATAAATGATATTGCCGTTGCCCGCGGTGATGGGGATGTTCTTCAAGCTCTCCATCGTGTCGTAGGGCACCTCCGCCGTCACCGACAGATTCTGCCGCCCCACATCCGCGTCTCCCACCGGGAAGGTGAAATCGGCGCTGGCGATGACCGTAGCGATGGTATTGATATCCAGACGGTACTGGGCCAGCTTCTCCGGGATCAGCTCCACCCGGACGTACTCCGCACGGCCGCCGCTGATGTCCACGCTGGCCACGGAGGACAGCTTCTCGAATTCGGGGACGATCTCATTGTCCACATAATTGTAGAGGTTGCTCTGGGTATCGTTATTGACGGCCAGGCTCATGCTGGCGGTCTGGTTGATATCCATTTCAATAATGATCGGCTCCTGGACGTCGTCCGGAAATGTGGTCTTAAGGGCGTCCAGGACCTTCTTTAAATCATTATAGGCGTCGTCGATGTCGATGCCGTACTCATACTGGAGCAGGAGCACCGACGAGTTCTCACTGGAAATACTCTGGGTGTTCTCAAGACCGGACAAAGTCCCGATGCTGTCCTCGATGGGACGACTCACCAGTTCCATCACGTCGTCGGGGCTGGCGCCGGGATAGACCGTAAATACGATCAGCATCGGCATATTGATCTCGGGGATCAGCTCCAGCTTGGAGGAGAACACCGAGTTTAAGCCGAATACCAGAAGGCTCAGCACGATCATCAGGGTTGTGACCGGCCGCTTTAAGACAGTTCTTGTGATATTCATTGAACTCCCTCCTCCAGAAGCGCCGGCGCGTCTTCATAGAGCTCCGGACTCCAGGTGGTGATGACCTGATCGGACGCGGTCAGGCCGGACACGATCTCGATGTTCTCATCGTCGCTGAGTCCCGTCTCGATGGACACCTCATGGACAATGCCGTTGTCATAGGTATAGACATAAGGGGCGCTGTTGCGGTAGTAAACCACGTCCACCGGCAGCGTCAGCACATTCTCCGCCTTGTCGGCGGTCAGATAGAGCCGGACCGTGGAGCCGCTGATAAGAGCGTCCGCGTTCTCAATCGTGGCCTTGGCGTCAAAAAGACCGGTATAGGCGCTGACCATGGAACTCACCTCGGTGATCGTCCCGGTGTACTCGCTTCCGCTCTTTTCCACCCGGACCGGCTCTCCGGCCTTCACATGATCCAGCATGGCCTCGGTCACGGAAAATGTGATCGTCTTGCTTCCGCCGCCGGAGATCACGCACAGGGGCGCGGACTGGGTCGCCATGCCGTGGACTTCCATCGTGCTGGATTCGATCCGGCCGGCGATGGCAGCCGTCACATGGCTGAAATCGATCTGGTAATCGTAAGCCAGCTTGGCGCTGTCGTACTGGATCTGGGCCGCTTTCACCGAACTCTCCACCTGCTCGTAGGACTGGGCGGCGATATCGCCGGAGGCGTAGAGCACACTCATCCGCTCCAGATTGGTCTTGGCGTCATTTAACTGGATCTCAGCGGCCTCCAGCTGGAGCCTGGCGGAATCCACCTGCTTCGTATCGATCTCGCAGAGCAGCTGGCCCTCCTCCACGTAGTCGCCCACATTCACATACACCGCGGTGATCTCCCCGGCGGCCATCGGAATCACATTGACCAGATCCGACGGCGATACCGTGCCGATCAGACTGCGGAATACCTCCACATCCTTCTTCTGCGGGTTCATCACCTGGACGGTGGGCGGCGCCACCGTTTCGGCCGCCGCTTCCGGCTCCGACATGCGGGGCACCACGAAAAATCCAAACGCGGCCGCCGCGGCGACGACGGCGACGGCTCCGATTACTGCTCCTTTGCTCATAACCTGTTTCCCTCCAAAAATAATTGATTTCTATCTTTTCTATCGTTTCACATGATATATAGAAACTTTATGTACTTGTGGATGCATTTGCTCAATGTCCGATGTCTGATATTATGTCAACCAGGCTCTCACCGCACCCGGAACATCCCATACCCGATTTTTGCCATATATGGTACATTCTACGTACGTTCTCTCACCACATACGGTTTCACCTACACCAATCTCTCACTTCATATAATACCTTTCGTGGCGATCTCACTGCGCGCGGTAGGCCCCCCGGCGGATCACCTGCAGGGATCTCCGGTAATTCTCCCGCAGCTTTTCCTCCAGCTCCGGGTGCATGCAGAATTCCGACAGGGCGCTGACCATAACCAGCGCCGTCATCTTAAAGACCAGCACCACATTCTCATCCGACGGATCCGCAAAAAGCGACCGGTCGACCTTATCCAACAGCAGGCATTTGATCTCCTTCTCGTAATCCAGCGGCTTGGGAAGAAAATCCATAACCGGCTCCGGGTACATGACCAGATTCTTATGCAGGGCAAATACATCGTTATTCCGGCAAAACTCCATGGCCCGGTCCATCAGCATGATCATCAGCCCGAAATAATCCCCGCCGGCCTTCTCGATGCTCTCCATACAGAACTGGTTCCACTGCTGCCTGGTTCCCCAGAGGATGAATGCCAACAAATCCCTTTTATCTTCAAAATATGTATAGAAGCTGCCTCTGGAAATACCGGCCTGCCGGATGATCTTATTGATGGAAACCTTCTCGTACGGCTGGGCGATGAACTCCGCTATGGCCGCCTCCCAGATGGCGTTCCGTTTCTCCTCGGGAAGCCGCATAAAGCGTTCGCTTGGCATGATATGTGAGCTCCTTTCCGTAACTGCCTGCCTGTACAGGAAGCGCTTCCGGCGCCTTCGCCGGCATACCGGCGCTCTTCCTGCGTGGAAATGCAAAAGTGACAAGATGTCATTCATTATAATGACACCCTGTCACTCTGTCAATGCGGTCCATTGAATTTTTATACAAATTTAATTTCTGAAACACGCCTGTAATTTCGGCGCAGGATCACTCCTGCTCTTTAATGTTCCTCGACACCGTGATCTCCTGATTGTCGATATGCTCCCGCATAGCTTCCCTGGCCTCGGACACATGGCGGGCGCGGATCGCTTTCACGATGTTCTCGTGCTCCAGAAGCAGGATCTGGCGCTTATCCTCGTCCTTTATATATTCCAGACGGTAGCGGTACATCTGCTCGCGAAGATTATTGAGGATCTGAACCAGCCGGGCATTGCCGGTGCCATCGAAGATCACGTCATGGAACTTCTCGTCGCACTCGGCCATCTCCATGATATCCCCCGACGCCACAGCCGCCGAGAAAGCGTCTCTGGCCGCCTCCAGCTCACCGATCTGCTCCTCGCTCATCCGCTGGCAGGCCAGTTCCGTCGCCAGCTCCTCCAGGGAGCGGCGAACCTCCAGCACGTCCCGCAGGCTCTTCTCGGAGATCCGGGCCACCTCGGCGCCCTTGCGCGGAACCATCAATACCAGCCCCTCCAGCTCCAGCTTGCGGATCGCCTCCCGGATCGGCGTCCGGCTGACACCCAGACGCTCTGCCAGCTGGATCTCCATCAATCTCTCGCCCGGAGCCAGTTCGCCCCGCAGTATCGCCTGCCGCAGCGTGTTGAATACCACGTCGCGCAGGGGGAGATATTCGTTCATTTTCACATTCAGATTGTACTCCATCGCCTTATCCATCCTTAATCATTTTTCTTCCCGTAAATTATGTTCTGCCGTTTCCCGATCCGGCAGGCCTTATCTTTGGCTCTTCTTTTCAGCCGCCATCCCGTCATGTCTTCCGATTGAACAGATTCGTCAGGTACACCTGTCTGGCCAGCTGGCTGCCTGCCCCGTAACGCATCTTCTCATAGGCCGAAGACGCCATCCGCGGACTTGTAAACAATCCGAAAACCGTGGGACCGCTGCCGCTCATCATCGCGTTCACCGCGCCGGATTCCATCATAAGCTCCCGGATCGCGGCGATCTCCGGATGCTCCGGCACCGTGACGCTTTCCAGAACGTTACCCATCTTCGAGGCTGCCGCCAGGATATCCTGCCGCCGGATGGCATCCACCATACCGTCGATATCCGGATGCTGCTCCGGCGTCAGCTCATCCGCCCGAAGCTTCTCATAGACGCTCTTTGTGGAAACGCTGACCGCCGGTTTGGCGATCAGGATCTGGCACTGGGGCATCGGGGGAAGCGGCGTCAGTATCTCTCCAATCCCCTCGCACAGAGCCGTTCCCCGCATCACGCAGTAAGGCACATCGGCCCCGATCCTCGCTCCCCGCTGCTGCAGCTGTTCCATGCTCAGGCCAAGGCCGAACATCCGGTTCACGCCATAGAGCGCCGCCGCCGCATCGCTGCTGCCGCCGGCCATCCCCGCCGCAACCGGAATAAATTTCTTAAGCCGGATATGTACTCCCTGCTCCACGCCGAACTCTTCCATCAGCATGGCGGCCGCCTTATAGACCAGATTGTTCTCATTCACGGGAAGATAATAAAGGTTCGTCTCGATCGTGATGCCGGGCTTCTCCGTACAGTAAAGATCGATCTTATCGTAGAGTCCCACCGTCTGCATCACCATGCGGACTTCGTGATAACCGTCCTCGCGTCTGCGCAGGACATCCAGGGCCAGATTCACTTTACCGTAGGCCTTCAGGCTCAGGTACCGCACCATGGGCTGTCGTTCTCCTTCTGTGTCATACCGTCTACAGAAGCTGCGTGTGATACGCCGCTTTCTGTATACTGTCTATTGTATACTGTATGCTATATACTGTATATTATATACTGTATTTCACAAATTGCAAGTACATATTTCCAAAAAAATTTTATGATATTCTCCCATAACAGCTGCCTGTCCTGTCTATTTCATAGAAATTTCTGTAATTTTTCACAGAATTTTTCGAAAGCGGCAAAAAAATATTGACCAAATTATTTGTTGACAATGATTTAACACAGTGTTATCATGAAGTGCGTGATGAGCGAAGGGGCTATGGAATGACCATAGTCCCTTTTTCACTGCCGTGCACAGGCCCCCACGCCGCCGGAGGTACCCCGGCCGCAGGCTGACCGGCGCGGCTTCATGAAAACGTTCATCGAAAATATCGGGGTCACTGCGCAGGGCGAAGGAGCTTTCAAGAGGAGGAAAGCACCTTCGCCCTTTTCCGTATACCGAACGGGGAACCGCTTTGTACGATCCCGAAAAAGGATGAGAGGAGAAAGAGTTATGACAGAAGAAATCTTTCGTGCTGTAAACAGCGAAGTATTCGCCGTCTGGTTCCTGATCGGCGCGGCCCTGGTATTCTGGATGCAGGCCGGCTTCGCGATGGTGGAGACCGGCTTTACCCGGGCCAAGAACGCGGGCAACATCCTGATGAAGAATCTGATGGATTTCTGCATCGGCTGCATGGTCTTCGTGCCCATCGGCTTCAGCCTCCTGCTGGGCGAGGACATCGGCGGCTTCATCGGCAAGCCCAGCTTCGCGATCTTCACGGACTACGCCAATTTCGACTGGTCCAATTTCGTATTCAACCTGGTGTTCTGCGCAACCACGGCGACCATCGTATCCGGCGCCATGGCGGAGCGGACCAAATTCTTAAGCTACTGCATCTACTCGGCGGTGATCTCGGTGGTCATCTACCCCATCGAGGCCCACTGGATCTGGGGCGGCGGGTGGCTGGCCCAGCTGGGCTTCCATGATTTCGCCGGCTCCTGTGCGATCCACATGGTCGGCGGCATCACAGCCCTGATCGGCGCCTGGCTCTTAGGTCCCCGCATCGGCAAATTCGTCCGCGACAAGGCCGGCAAGATCACGAAGGTTAACGCCTTCCCGGGCCACAACCTTCCCATCGGCTGCCTGGGCGTCTTCATCCTGTGGCTGGGTTGGTACGGCTTCAACGGCGCCGCCTGCACAAGCGTAGAGCAGCTGGGAAGCGTATTCCTGACCACCACCGTGGCCCCGTCTGTGGCGACCGTTGTCTGCATGGCCTTCACCTGGATCAAATACGGCAAGCCCGACGTGTCCATGTGCTTAAACGCTTCCCTGGCCGGTCTGGTCGCCATCACCGCCCCCTGCGATGTGACCGACGCCCTGGGCGCAGCCATTATCGGTGCGGTGGCCGGACTCCTGGTGGTCTTCGGCGTGTGGTTCCTGGACAATAAGCTGCGCGTCGACGATCCGGTCGGCGCCGTGGCTGTCCACTGCATGAACGGCATCTGGGGCACCATCGCGGTCGGCCTGTTCGCCACCACCTCTGCCCCCGGCAACGACTCCGTCGCGGGTCTGTTCTACGGCGGCGGCTTCCATCAGCTGGGGCTGCAGCTTCTGGGCTTTATCACTGTGGCCGCCTGGACTGTCGTCACGATGACGCTGGCATTTCTGGTCATTAAGAAGCTGGTGGGCCTGCGCGTCTCCCGCGAGGAGGAGATCACGGGCCTGGATTCCACCGAACACGGCCTGCCCTCCGCCTACTCCGGCTTCTCCATCATTGATATCTCCAACACGATGACCATGGATGTCAATGAGAACACGGATCTGGGCGTGTCCGACTACTCAGCCGCCTCCCCGGCCGAGAAGGCCGCGGCCATCAAGGTCGTGAAGATGCCGGATGCGGACTCCTACATGATGCACAAGATCGTCATCATCACCAAGCTGTCCAGCTACGAGCAGATCAAGACCGCCATGAACAACTTAGGCGTCACCGGCATGACCGTGACCCAGGTCATGGGCTGCGGCGTCCAGAAGGGCGCCGGGGAAATGTACCGCGGCGTCGAGATGGACGTGACCCTGCTTCCGAAGGTAAAGCTGGAGGTCGTCGTCAGCAAGATCCCGGTCGACTCCGTCATCGAAGCCGCCAAGAAGGCCCTCTACACCGGCCACATCGGCGACGGCAAGATCTTCGTCTACGGCGTGGAGAAGGTCGTCAAGATCCGCACCGGCGAGGAAGACTTCGCGGCGCTGCAGGACGTCGAGTGATGCGAAGCTCCAGTCCGGACATAGCGTAATCAACCCAATTCCAATCTGACACACCCCAACATTTTGTTCCTTATATGAGCGGGCCTCCCCCGCCGCGGAAAGCTCAATCCGCGGCAGGGGAGGCCCATATTGAAACAGCCATCCAAATACCAGCCATATTCCCCGTATATATCCTTCCCGCGAAAACACAGCGTTACAGGCGGGGGTCGGAGCACATCCCGAACGCGATTTACGGAGAAGGGTTAGTCTTTCTTAATGAGAAAACGCCAGTCTGAGGGCCGAAGCCCATGACCTCAAGTCATGGGCGGAGCGGCAACCTGAGCGTGAACTCATCAGGAGTTCACGCGAATTTGCCGTTGCCCTCAAACCGGCGTTTTTGAATTTAGAAAGACTTCCCTTCGGAGTCATGAGCGTCCGGGATGTGCTCCGGCCCCCGCCTGTAACGCGTACCTCCCGCGCCCATACAACCAAGCAGTTTCCTCTCCTAAATCCCCCATCCTACGATCAGTTCCAGCTTCTCCGCCCTCTCCATCCGCTTGATCTGCGCCTCCCTGCGCATAGCCTCCTCCTTCGTCTCAAACTCCTCATAGTAGACCAGCTCCACCGGACGGCGGCTTTTCGTATACTTGGCGCCTTTCCCGCTGTTGTGGGCGGCGACGCGCTCCGGCAGATGGTTTGTCCATCCGCAATACAGCGTTCCATCCGCACATTTTACGATATATGTATAGTTCATCTTCTGTTCCCCAATCCCGCGGCGCCCGCCGGATACCGGCATCCTGCAAGGAACCGCCTTCCCCGCCGGATCTGCGCGTCCGCCTCCGCTATGTAGACGCCGCCGCGTTAGCAGGGCGCGGCGCCGCCCAGGTTGCCCTGATCTATCTGAAGCACCAGCTGGATGCGTTTTCGCTGCTGTCGTTTACAGTCCGCTTCCCCGGCCAGCCGCACTGGGACTGACCGGGAACGCTGCACACTGGCTGGCGAGCCGATATTCATTGAACCTTATAGTCTATTATATCCTACAAATATGGATTTGTGCATCCAGCTTTATCCATTTTTTAATTCGCTACCTCTTTCACCAGGATCAGCCGGTCCCCCGCCTTCACCTCGTCCCGCTCCAGGCCGCTCATTTTCTTCACGCTCGCGCCGGTCGTGCGAAACCTCTTTGCAATCTCCCACAGCGTATCTCCCGGCTGAACGATATAGCCCACAACGCCGGGCATGGCCTGCAGCTTCTCCATATCGACGGGCGTCTCGGAGACGCTGGCGATCACGGTCTCCCGCACCGGATTCAGCACAAGCAGATCCAGGCTCAGCACAGCCTTTATTTCTACATTCCCGCTTCCCAGCATCACTGCCGTAAGCTGCTCCAGACCGGCGTTCAGCTGGCAGACGCTGTCCTCTCCGGCCCCTTCCGCCTCCGCCACATATTCGAAGGGTACCGGTTCTGTCACGGATTTCACCGGTTCCATGTCGTCGGAGGTCATATACAGCAGAAAAATATCCAGAACGCCGCTCACCGTCACCGCCCCGTTACGAACCTGAACCTCGTCGACGCGCACCGCCGCGTCATAATGGCAGATCTGCAGGACACGCGCTCCGCCGCCCAGGTCGATCTTCTCCGAGACCTTACACTTGCCGGTGTTCTTGGTCAGAAGCCGGTCAAAGCCCACCTCGCCGGTCTGAAGCGTGATCTCCCGGTCCGTAGCGTACAGATCGCTGACCAGCTCCAACGGCTTCTCCTCATAGAGCTTCATATCCAGCTCCAGCACCGCATCCAAATCCAGGCAGCGCATCTCTCCGTCGTAATCCGGCTTTGCCTCCAGATCCTTATGTACCAGCCGCACGGCGATAGACGGCACCATGCCTTCCACCGATTCCGCCAATTCCACCTCGCCGGAGAAAGGCACCGTCTCCTCGATCCACTGAACCGGCGTATTCTCTCCTTCGCCCTCATAGATCGCGAAGACCAGAAGGCTTCCTTCCACATGGATCTGGCCGTCCAGCGGCTTTGTGGTCACCCCCCGCGGCTTTATCTCGTTCCACAGGATATGATCGATGCAGGGTTTGCTGCCGGTCAGGGCGATATCCTCCCGGATACGGAAGGTATCCTTGCGGCGCACGGCGATCGCCGCCACATCCGTGTGGTATTTCCTTACCTCCGGATCGTTTCCGTCCCCGTCTGTCACCACATCCACCGCCGCCTCCGCGTCGCACAGCGTCTCGATTCGCACCCGCAGCGTCACAATGGCTTTCACGCTCAGCTTCCGGGAATTAATAAGCCCCGCGCTCAGATCCTCCAGTTCCCAGGATACGCTCACCGCGTCCTTCTCCTCCAGTTCCGGCACATTGACCGGCTCCTCAAACTGGATCGAGCCTGCCAGCGTCTGCAGGCCGCCCTCCTCCCGCCGGTAAAGCACTTGAAACGCCAGTTTCCCCTTTATCGTCACCTTATCGCCGGCATTTCGCACAGACTCCACCTGAATATCCCCGGCCGCCATGATCACCTGCTCCACATCATCCATCGTATCCGGCACAATAAAATCGTCGTCCAGCGTAACCTGCACGGCCGCATCCTTTTTCCACCGGTTCATATGAATATTGGTTTTGATCAGCTCCAGCATAATCCGCACCACCCGTCTTTCCGCATGTTTTTTTATCAATGTATGAGCGGCCGCCGTTTCTTATTCCTTTCCGAATGGCCCGTTTTTCGTCCCATTTCGACAAAATTCGACAAAATTCGACATTATCTGAATATCATCTTGATTTTCAAACTTTATCTGGATAAACTTAAGGATACCATTTAATTTCAAAGGATGTGAGCTATATGACAGAAACAATTACACAGACAAAATCCTCCGATACCTGCGAGTCCTCCGTCCGGGAACAGATGCTTACGGATTTTCAGCTTTATCTCAGGAAACGCCAGCTGGCCGAAAGCACGATCCATTCCTATCGGTACGGGGCCGAACAGTTCCTATCTTTATATGAGACTATCGGCTATGACAATCTGAAGCTCTACAAATGCTATCTTCTGGAGCATTACAGGCCCCAGACCATCAATCTCCGGATCCGCGCGCTGAACTGCTTTTTGGAATTCCTGCATCTGACGGATCTGCGCATGACCATGGTCCATGTCCAGCAGAAGTCCTTTCTGGAAAATGTGATCAGCCAGGCGGATTACGAATATCTGAAACGGTGCCTTATCCGTGACGGCAACCATCTCTATTATTTTATCATTCGTATCATGGCTACCACCGGCATGCGCGTCAGCGAGGTCGTGCAGCTGCGGGCGGAGGATATCCGCCGCGGTTATACCGACATCTATTCCAAAGGCAATAAATCCCGCCGCATCTATATTCCGGCTCCCGTCCGCAAGGAATGCCTGACCTGGCTGTCCCGCGAAAAGCGCCGCTCCGGCTTTGTATTTCTGAACCGCTTCGGCAATCCGATCACGCCCTCCGGCATTCGCGGACAGCTGCACAAATTTGAGGGACTGTACGGCCTGGACGCCGCTGTTCTGCACCCGCATTCCTTCCGTCATCTGTTCGCTAAGAATTTCATTGAGACCTGCGGCGATCTGTCCATGCTCTCCGATATCCTTGGTCACGAAAACATCGAAACCACCCGCATCTATCTGCACAGGAGCCCGTCCGAGCAGAGACAGCTTGTTAATCAGATCGTAAATTGGTGATGGCCTATGATAACTTCTAATCAGAAGGACCTGATTCTGGCATTTGAAAATTACCTGAAAAAGAATCTGTCCGCCAATACCACCGCCGCCTATTTGGGAAGCGTGCGGCTTTATTATTCTATGTACCGGGTCATGAGCGCCGAAAATCTGGAACGGTTCCGCAGCTATATGATCACCCATTACCGGCCGGCCACCGTGAATCTGCGTATCCACGCCATGAACCGGTATCTGCGTTTCCTGACGGAATATGATGGGGAGATGTGGCTGCCCTTAAAGGATTTCCGGCTTCCCTCCGTAAAGCTGCAGAAAAAATCCTTTTCCGATTCCGTTATCTCCAATGAAGATTATGAGCTTCTGAAACGGAGGCTTAGGGAGGACGGCAGATACCTCTGGTATTTTGTCGTGCGTTTTTTAGGCGCCACCGGCGCCAGAGTCAGCGAGCTGATCCAGATCAAGGTCGAGCACCTGACGCTCGGCTATCTGGATCTGTACTCCAAGGGCGGTAAGCTGCGGCGTATCTATTTCCCGGACGCGCTGGCCGCCGAGGCCCTGGACTGGTGCGAAGCGAAGCAGCAGCGCAGCGGCTTTCTCTTCGTCAACCGACGGGGCCGTCCCATCTCCCCGCGCGGGATCCGCTGGCAGCTCAAGCATTACGCCCGCCTGTACGGCATTGATGAAAGCACCGTTTATCCCCACTCCTTCCGCCACCGCTTCGCCATCAATTTCCTGGCGCAGTTCAACGATATCTCGCTGCTGGCGGATCTGCTTGGACACGAAAACATAGAGACCACCCGGATCTATCTGACGAAAACCAGCAAGGAGCAGCAGGAACTGCTGGATCAGCTGATTACATGGTAACGTCCGGCCCAAAAGGGGCCGGACGCCTGTTCCGTTATTCTCACTCATCCGTTCTGTCTTCCGCCTTCTGCAGCTGCGCCTTCAGCGCCTCAACCTGGGCTTCCAGTTCCTTAAGCCGTTCCTCCATCCGGCAGCACCGTTCCGCGGAGACAGCCTCCGAGCGGCCGGACGGCAGGCGTACGCCGTCCTTCTTCACCGGACGCGCCGGAACGCCCACGGCCGTCACATTGCTCTCCAGCGGCTTTAAAAGGACAGCGTTGGCCGCGATCGTGCAGTTATCGCCTACCTCGAAGGAACCCAGGATCTTCGCCCCGGCGCCTACGGTAACATTATTGCCCAGCGTCGGATGGCGCTTCCCCTTCTGCGTACCCACGCCGCCCAGCGTCACTCCCTGATAAATCGTGCAGTTATCGCCCACTACCGCGGTCTCGCCGATCACCACGCCGCAGCCGTGGTCGATCAGGATCCCATGGCCCAGCTGCGCGCCCGGATGGATCTCGATCAGCGTAAAGAACCGGGCGAGCTGAGAGATCAGCCGGGCGATAAAAAACATATGATGCTTATAGAACCAATGGGCAAACCGGTGCCAGATCAGCGCGTGAACGCCCTGATACAGCAGAAACACCTCCAGCGCGTTACGCGCCGCCGGGTCGCGCTCCTGCACGGCCTTGATGTCCAGCCAAATATCTTTGAAAATCATAATCCCATCCCTCTTGATCTGTACGTAACGCAGCCGGCCGCGGCGATACGCGCCGCTGCTCTGTGCGTTTCATCAGTATATCATATTCATACACGGCCTGACAAGTACCTTCTCCTTCAAATACCATCCGGGTTCGCCCCCAAACGCCGGCGGATCTCACTCGAATACCACCGGATCCTCCAGATACTCCGTCTTCACGATCACCAGCGGATACGACGTCTCCTGCGCAGCCGGTTCCCCTTTGGCCGGTCCCATAAGCTCCGTGTCGATCACGATGGAATTCTCCGTCAGATACAGTTCTTCCACCGTGATGCTGTAGCCGCCGGTGCTCTGCGGTCCGTAGCCGACGACTATGTACAGGTTCTGATCATCGCTGTAGGTCAGCTTAAACGGCTGCGTCTTCTTCTGCCCGATGATCTCCTGCAGCTCCTGCGGCGCGTCGCCCTCGCCGATCACTGTAAATTCCAGATCCCGCACCTTCTCATCCTCCGCCTTATCCAGAGTACATGCGCACAGAAGCATTACCGGGAGCAGAAAAATAAGCGCGGCGAGGCCGGCGAGCCTTCCGATTCCCTTCGCGTATGTATCCGCTGGATCCGCTTCGTTCCTCCCTGTTCTATGATTCATCGTATTCCTGCCTTCCATGGTCTGATTTCTACCATACTATGCCGTACTGCCCGGATAATATGAAGCAATCGGCGGAAAGCGCAGAAATAGCCGTGAATTCCTTTATACATTAATACCGTCTTCATACTTAAAATAATCAAAATCCGCCGGTTTTCTGCTTCCGCAGCCGCCGTTATTGGCATAGATCCCCACCAGCGTGCCCGTATGACGCTTCCTGTCTTCCGGCACTCCCTCGTCGCAAAGATAAACGCAGTTCTCAAGAACCCCCGCGACATTCCAGTCATGACCGTCATAGCTGTATGAAAACGTCCTGGTCAGCCCCTTTACGTCCACCGCCAGCCAGACCGCCGTTTCCCACAGGGAAGGTATCTCCGCGATGAGCTCCTCACCCCGGTTGCGGTTGATCACCAGCTGCAGTTTCCTTCCTTCCTCATAGCAGACGGCGAACCTTGCATACGTCACGGTACTGTAATAACAGGTGAGTCCCGCCTGCTCTCCGTTACGGTCAGGATAGAATTCCACTCTGGTCTCCGCATGGTAGGACAGCTCCTGCTCCCTCCGCAGAAGCGTGTTTTTGGCCCGGATCTCATCCAGCCTTCCGTCCCGCGTCCAGATGCGGAAATATCCCGGCCGCTCCGTCAGAGACCAGGAGCCGTTATCCGGGGTCCTGACAAACTCCCACTCCGGACGCAATTGCTTCTCGTCAAAATCATCCGTCGCCTGCGTTTCAAACACATGCTCCGGCAGCGCGGGCGCTGTCTGCTCAAGGCTTGGCCCTTTCCCGTAATTGATCGTGAACCATCCGTCGTCCAGCCATTGAACCGGATCCAGAGCCGTCTCTCTTCCGATCGTAGTGTAGCGTCCGCCGTTCTGACGGCCGCACAGATAATAGCACCACCACCGGCCGTTCTGATCCTGCACGAGCTTGCCGTGTCCGGCCCTCTGGATCGGCGCTTCGGGATCCGCCTGCCGCATCACGGGATTGTACGGGGATTCCTCATACCGGCCGAACAGCTCCGTACTCCGCGCCACATTGATCCCATGTCCATAGCCGGTTCCGCCTTCCGCCACCATGCAGTAATAGTAGCCGGATTTTTTAAAGACGTGCGGGCCTTCCGGGGCGCGCTCCCCCGTCCCGTTCCAGACCGTCCTGCTTTCCCCCGCAACAGACAGACTGTCTTTCGAAAGGGGTACCGCCTGCGCCGCGTGCGCGATAATCATATACCGGCTCCCGTCTTCATCCGCAAAATGCGAGGGATCGATGTTATCCTCCTCCAGGCAGACCGGTTTGCTGTAAGGGCCCTCCGGCCTGTCCGACACCATGACCAGCTGCCGCCTCAGGACATTGTTTCCCCGCAGGCCGTCCCCGTTAAGCCGGAGCGTCGCAAAAATATAGTATTTCCCGTCCACACAGGAGATATCCGGCGCCCATATTCCGTGGGAATCCTTAATATCGCTTAAGTCCAGCCATGCCGGCTCCGTGATGGCATGTCCCACGATATGCCAGTGTACCATATCCCTGGAATGGGAGATCGGAATCGCCGGAAAATACTGAAAGCTGGAATTCACCATGTAAAAGTCGTCGCCGACCCTGATCACCGACGGATCCGGGAAGAACCCCCTCTGCACCGGATTATGATAAACTCTTTTTCCGCTCATCTCGCCCATCTCTCTGCCTCCATCTTCTTTCTGATTTCTGTTTTGCGCATTCCCGCTATACTTATTTTATCTCAAGTTCAGGCGCTGCGCAATAAACGCGCGATAAATAATCTGCCGCACGGAAAACCAAAACGGCATGGCCGAGGCCATGCCGCTTCCGTCTCATTCATCTTCCCTGCTGCACATCTGGAGCCGGTGCTGGTACTTCTCCCGCGTAGCCAGACCGCCGCGGATGTGGCGTTCAGACTTGTTCACATCCAGCACGATGCGGGCCGCCGCCGCCAGGGACGGGTTGATATGCTCCAGCCTCTCTGTGACGTCCTTATGTACCGTGGACTTGGAAATACCGAACTTCTTCGCCGTCTGCCTCACCGTCGCATTGTGGTTTATGATGTAATTGGCGATGTCCACCGCACGCTCTTCGATATAATCCTTCAAGGTATCCCCCGAGAATGTTTTTTACATTGTATGAGGGGGTGGGGCAGGTTATGCCGACCTAATCCATAACCCGAAAATGAATTCTTATAACCAGCATTACAATATGGACGCCAAACAATCAGACCGCATACAGGCGATCTCCGTCATACCTGTAGAAATCTCAATCCGAAAAGAATCAGAAGTCATCAAAGTCAAAGCCGTCCAGATCGGCGGCCAAGGTCTCGCTCTCCGTCCCGTTCATGATCCCATGGAACAAATCCCACATGGCATCCTTCGAAAACCCCAGCCCGGCCAGATTATGCGCCGCGGCCAAGTCATCCGGATACTCGTCAAGGCGGTAGGTCGTAACCAGCCGGCCCTGCTGATGCGTCACAAGGGGGATCAGGTCATAATCCTCTATTTCTATCGAGGCGCCGTCGCCGCTCCCGGTCTTTTTAACCGTAATCTCGGCCATTCCGCCGAGCAGGCGAGGAAGCCGGGTCTGCGCCGACAGGTAATTCCCCAGGCTGTAATAGACCAGACCGATCCGCCCGTTTGACGTCGTGACCATGCCATAGGGCTCCAGTACATGCGGATGGGAGCACAGCACGATATCCGCGCCCAGATCTATAAAACGGTTTACCTGCTGCTGCTCGTAAGCCGACGGCGCGTATTCATATTCCTCTCCCACATGAAGAATGGCGATAAGCAGATCGCTGTTGGCGTCCGCTTCTGCCATGGATGCCTCTATATCGCCGTCTGTCAGCAGGTCCACACAGTACTCGCGGCCGCTGGGGCGCCTGAATCCGTTTAAGCCATACGTATAATTCACCAAGCCCACCCGTATCCCGTTGCCGGTAAGATAGCGGATATCGCTGTCTTCCGCCGTATCATGAATGCCCAGATAGCAGACGTCCGGATAGTTATTCTTCCAGAAGCCGATCGTGTCGGCAAGGCCGCCGTATCCCCGGTCCATCGTGTGGTTATTGGCATGAGCCACCACATCGAACCCCGCGGACACGATGGAATGGCCGATGCTTTCCGGGGTTCCGAAACACGGAAAGTCCGCATAGTCCGCCGGATCGCTCACCATAATCGTCTCCTGATTGATGATCGCGATATCGGCCGCCTCTATATCCTCCTTCACATGCTCAAAAAGCGGATCGAAATTATAAGTCCCGTCGTCCTGCTGACAATACCGGAAAATACGCGCGTGGATCAGGTCGTCGCCCACCATGCGTATAACGATCTCTTCTTCTCCTCCGGGAGGTCCCAGCGGTCCGGAAGAGCAGACATATTCCGAAAATCCCCCCAGGATCACGGCCAGCGCCATACCGGCCGCCGATACTCTCCCGAATCTCATAGCGCCCTGTCACTCCTCACGCATTCTGTATTCCGGCTATTCCATCGGATAAACGATCCCCCACTGCCTGCGCAGCCCGTCCATCCAGCGCATCATGCGCAGGGTCTCCTCATGCGGCATCTGCGGACATTCGGTACGGCCGCCGGCTATCGCTTCGATACACGCCCGGACCTCGTATTCATAGCCGTTTATCTGATCCTCCGGCGGCAGATAAGACGCGATGACTCTCCGCTGCAGGTCATAGACTTTGATCCCTTCGCAGTTATTTACATTCTCCGCCTCGATATACCCCTTGTCGCCGTAAATGACCGCCCGGCGGTCGCTCAGACTCTGCGCGCTACTGTTCAGCACCGCCATCCGGCCGTCCCGGTAGATCAGCGTTATGCTGTGCTGCATATCCACGCCGGTCTCTCCCAGAACCGCATGACCGCAGATCTCCTCCACATCGTCCCCAAAGACCATGGAGGCAAAATTCAGCGTATAAACTCCGATATCCAGAAGCGCCCCGCCCGCCAGTTCCGGCCTGCGGATCCGTTCCACTCCGTCGATCACGTAGGAAAGATTGGCCGTCATCATGTGCGGCGTCCCGATAACGCCGCTTTCCAATACCTGATCCAGCGTCCGCCGCATCGGAATGTATCTGGGCCAGATGGCCTCCGTCACCAGAAGGCCTTTGCGCTCCGCCAGGGCGAATATTTCCGCTGCCTGTCTTTCATTTACCGTAAATGCCTTCTCGCACAGTACATGCTTCCCATGCTCCAGGCACAGCTTCATCTGCTCGTAATGATGGGAGTGGGGCGTAGCCACATAGACCAGCTCCACCTGCGGATCCGAAAGCATCTCCTCATAGGAGCCGTACGCCTTCTCGAAACCGTACTTCTCCGCGAATCTCTCCGCCTTCACAATATCGCGGGACGCGATCGCGTACCGCTCCGCTTCGTCCATCCGCGCCAGGGTAGAAGCCATAACCCCGGCGATACCGCCCGCTCCGATCATTCCGATCCGTGTTCCCATAATAATCTCCCTTCTCCTATCGCAGCCGGCATCCTTTCCGGCGCACTATCGTGATCTACAGCATCTGCAGCGCCAGCACCAGCGCGCAGCACCCCAGCGATACGATAAACAGACTCACCCTGTTATACGCAAGCACCATGGCCGCCGCAAAGCCCACCCAGGCGATCCATGTCTCATCGGTGATCGAGAGGATCGCCGGAAACGTCATCACAGCCAGCGTTACGTACGGCACATAGGTCAGAAATGACCGGAATGTCCGGTTCGTGATCTCTTTCCGCAGAAGCGTCAGCGGGACTGCCCGAATAAAATAGGTCGTCAGCGCCATTACCAGAATATAAATGTAATTTCTCATGACAGAGACGCCTCCTTTCCGTTCACCTTGCTTCCCGCCGCTCCTTCACTGTCCGCGGCTTCCTCCCCGATCGGGAACAGCACCGCCGCCGCAAAGGAAATTACCAGCGTCAGGATAATGATCTTCATCCCCGACGAGATGAAATCGAACACCGGCAGCATCTGGAACACCGCGCTGGCTCCCATGGAAAGGAAAATGATCGGCAGCAGAATTTTATTGTCTCTGGCCGCCGGCATGAAGATCGCGATAAACATACCGTACAGAGCCATATTCATCGCGTTCAGTATCGACGGCGGAAGCATCCCTGTAGACAGGATCCCCAAAAGTGTTCCCAGCGTCCAGCCCGGTATCGCCACGCTCATGGCGCCGTACATATACCACGGATCCAGCTTTCCTTTCTGGCCGATCGCCAGTCCGAATATCTCATCCGTAATGCCGAAAGCCATGATCAGACGGTGATAGAACGGCATCCTCTGATCCACCTTCTGGGACAGGGCGCAGGACATCAGGCAATAGCGCAGGTTAATGACTGCCTGCGAAATCAAAAGCTCCAGATACGGCGCCCCTGCCGCGATGATCGCGAAAGACGCGAACTGCCCGGCACTGGTCAGATTGGTCAGCGACATGGTCGTGGCCTGCGCCGCCGTCAGATGCGCTCCCCTGGCGGCGATGCCGATGGTGATGGATACCACAAAATATCCCAGCATAACGGGAACGCCATCCCGCATCCCCCGCAAATATACATCACGATGCATAATCCATTTCACTCCCGCTTCTTATGTTTCCTCCGCCGGGCGCACTGACAGGAAAACGCGCACCGAGCCGAAACGCGGTGCGCGATCTGTTCTTCCTGTACTTTGCATGCCGGCGGCTTCTATCCGATCCTTCCGCGCAGCCGCTTACTCGGCCACGGCATTGGCGACCAGAAGATCCAGCACCTTCTCCGTCAGGATATAGGACTCAACCATATCGGCTCCGGCGTCCTCTTCCATCGCCTCCACCGTCTCATAACCGAATTCCTCCGCCAGCGCCTCACGGTCCGCATCCTCCACCGCAATATTCTCTTCCGCCGCGATGGCCCTGACTACCGCGTCCTGCTTCGTCGCTTCCTCGGCCTGCGCCTTCAGCTGCGTCTCAAACGTGGCCAGATCCATCCCATAATAACCGACCATGGTCTCCAGCTCGATTCCGAAGGCCTCCGCCTGCTTCTTATAGGTATCGTACAGATCCTCGTAGTACGCCTGCACATCTTCATCGCTGACATTGATCTCGGAATTCTCCATGACCTTCGTGAAAATGTCATACTGCTTCTGGCTCTCTGCCTGGGCCTGGGCGTAATCCTCCAGCTGTTTGCGGGTACCTTCCATAAATTCATCGACAGATGTATACTCCGTATAGCTGGAAAGGAAATCCTCATTCAGTTCCGCCGGATTCGACTCCTTCACATCATTGACAGTCACTTCAAATACCACGGCCTTGCCGGCCAGATCCGGGTTATTCGTATAGGGATCCGGGAAGGTAAGGTTCAGATCCAGCTTGTCGCCCTTGGACGCGCCGACCAGTCCGTCTTCAAAACCGTCGATAAACATGCCGGAACCCAATTCCAGATCGGTGCCGGAAGCGGTGCCGCCGTCAAACGCTTCGCCGTCCAGCTTGCCTACATAGTCAATATTCACCGTGTCACCCAGTTCCGCGGCCCGGTCGACAGAGGTCATCGTCGGATACGCCTCCAGAAGACTCTGAACCTCCGCGTCCACATCCTCATCCGTCACCTCGACAGACATGGGAGTGTATGTAATCCCTTTATATTCGCCCAGCTTCACCGTCGAAGACGACTTGTCGGAACTGCCCTCCTGCTTCGAGCAGCCGCTTACCATGGACACTGCCAGAATCCCGCACAAACAGATGCATAAAAATTTCTTCATATCTTTTCCCTTTTCTTTCTATAATTAAATAACGAAAGGCTTCCTTCCCGCCCTTCCGCGTCCCGCCGCGGTCCTTACAGCATGTACCGCCGACAGGATTCATTTATTATACTATATCCGCGCTTTAAAGAAAAGCATTTCTTGCAATTTCACAAAATTGTAAATTTTCCGTCGTTATAAAACGCCGAAAAAGCCTTATATGTATTGTAAACGTCCAGCTTGGAGGACAGTTCGAAGGGCGCGTGCATGCTGAGGATCGGCACGCCCAGATCCACCACGTCCACATTCAGCCGGGAGATGAATTTGGCAATGGTTCCGCCGCCGCCCACATCCACGGCGCCGATCTCGCCCACCTGCCAGAATACGCCGGCCTTCTCCATGATTCCGATCACCTTCGCCATATACTCGGCGCTGGCGTCATTGGCGCCGCTCTTGCCGCGGGATCCGGTAAACTTGGTCAGGACGCAGCCCTTGTTCAGATAGCAGGTATTCCTGGCCTCGTACACGCCGGCAAAGGTAGGATCATACGCCGCGTTCACATCCGCGGACAGACAGCAGGAATTGGCGAACACAGTCTTCGGATTCGCTCCCTCCAGCTCTGCCAGATACGTGACGTAGTCCTGGAAATAGGCGGCGTTCATTCCGGTATTGCCTTCGGATCCGATCTCCTCCTTGTCCGTCAGCACTGTGACCGTCGTGTGGAGCGGATCCGCCGTCTCGATCTCCGCTATCAGCGCAGCGTAGCCGCAGACACGGTCGTCCTGCCCGTAAGCGCCGATCATACTGTGGTCGAATCCTACATCCACCGCCTTACCGGCCGGCACGAACTCGACCTCGGCACGGGCGAAATCCTCCTCCACGACGCCGTATTTCTCATGGAACAGCTGCAGCACCTTCAGTTTCACAGGCTCCTTGATCTCCGCGTCGTCATACGGAAGAGAACCGATCACAATGTTCAGCTCCTCGCCCTTGATTCCGTCCTTCAGCTTCCGCTCGTTCTGCTCCGCCGACAGATGGGGCAGCAGATCCGTAATACAGAAGACCGGATCGCCCGGATTCTCTCCGATATTAAATCGCACCGTCTGACCGTCTTTCTTCACCATGACGCCGTGCATGGCCAGCGGGATCGTGGCCCACTGGTACTTGCGGATGCCCCCGTAATAATGGGTTTTAAACAGCGCCATTCCCTCTTTCTCATAAAGCGGATTGGCCTTCAGGTCCAGGCGCGGCGAATCGATGTGGGCTCCGTTGATCCGGACGCCTTCCTCGATGGGCCTTGTCCCGAATGTGGTCGCCAGGATCGATTTGCCGCGGTTGACCTTATAGACCTTGTCGCCGGGTCTGTATGACTTCTTCTCATCAAATACCGTATAGCCCGCCGCTTTCAGCAGCTTCTCCGCGGTATCCACACATTCCCGCTCCGTCTTGCCGTGGTCCAGAAACTCTTTATATCCCTCGCAGAACGCGGCCGCCGCCTCAATCTGATCCGGGGCCTTCGCCGCGATATGCGGAATCTTCCATGTCAGCTGTTCCTGTAACTCTTTTCCTGTCATTATATATCCTCTCCTCTTTTCGTCCGCGGGCCTTACGGCCGCGGAGCCGCAGCTCTTCCGTTTCTTTTCTTTCGTAATCAAATCAATACGCCGGTGCCGCAGACCGCCGCGGCGCACGGTCAGCGGATCCCCAGCTCCTTACTGTCCAGCACCAGCGTAAACGGTCCGTCATTGACCAGCTTCACTTCCATGTCCGCCCCGAACACGCCATGCTCCACCCTGCCCACATAACCGCGGCAGCGTTCGATCATATGCTCATAGACCCGATTCGCCCAGTCCGGCGATCCGGCCCCGGTAAAGCCCGGCCGGTTGCCCTTACGGCAGTCCGCGTAAAGAGTGAACTGGCTGACCACCAGCAGCTCGCCGCCCACGTCTGCCAGAGACAGATTCGTCTTGCCGTTCTCATCGGCGAATATCCGCAGGCGGCAGATCTTGTCCGTCATCCTGTCGGCAATTTCCATCGTATCCTCGTCAGAAGCGCCTACCAGAAGAAGAAAGCCGCGGCCGATGGCCCCTACGACTGCCCCGTCTATGGAGACGCTGGCTTCGGTTACTCTCTGAAGCACAACTCTCATTGTCCCGTCCGTATCCTTCCTGTCCTGTTTCCGTGCCGTCCGCTGCACGAACGCCGCTGCGCCGTTCCGAAAATGCTCTCCGTTTCTCCGGCGACACCGCCGCGGCATTGAATTTGCCGCATAATCAGGCGGTCCGGCTGAAACCTTCCGGACCGCCTGTCGCGCCTACTCTCCGGCTGATGCTTTTCTATTCCCAAGCGGCGGCTCTCCGGCAGCCGCTTCCAAACCTCCGGCCGGCGGCTCCCCGGCAAACCGCTCTGCCGGCGCCGCACCGTCTTCCGCCTTACGCTTCTCTTCCTGCGCGTTCCACTGAAGGATCGCCTCATTCAGGGAATACATCTTCGCATCCAGCATATCCACCACATCGGCGCAGGCCTTCAGCTCCTTCTGCAGGAACTCCGGCGCGTCGCCGCCTAACTTGTAATACATCTTATGCTCCAGACTGGCCCAGAAATCCATGGCCACCGTCCGGATCTGGATCTCCACCTTCGTCTCCACCGGTCCTTCGGTCAGATAGACCGGTATCGTCACCACCATATGGTAGCTTTTATACCCGTTAGGCTTCGGGTTCTTGATGTAGTCCTTCACATACAGGACCGTAATATCGGCCTGACGCGAGATCATATCCGCGATCTGGTAGATATCCGATGTAAATGAGCAGATGATCCGGACGCCCGCCACATCGTTCAGCTTCTCCGTCATGTTGAAGGTGTTCACCTCACAGCCCATGCGTTTCAGCTTCTTGACGATGCTCTCCGGCGTCTTGAGCCTGGATTTCACATGCTCAATGGGATTATAACTGTATATGTGTACGAATTCGCTGTTCAGTACCTCGATCTTCACATTCATCTGCTTTAACGCAGAATTGTAAATGAACATCAGCGAGTTCCACTGGTCGATCTGGTCATAGGTCTTGGGGATATAGGTCATGCGTATCCCTCCTCGTTCGATATAATCGTACTATCGTCAATTCTTGAGATCCAGACCCTTCAGCAGGTCGCCCAGTCCTGTGGTGACCGGCGCGGAATTCTTATAATGGAAATCGCTCTTCTCCTCGCGGCCTTCCCTCGGCTCACGGCCCTCACCACGCGGCGCGCGGGGCTCGCGCGGCTCTCTCGCGGGCCTCTCGTCGTCTTCCTCGAGAGCCTTCATGCTCAGGCTGATCTTGCCGTTCGCCGTGTCGCGGATCTTGACCTTCACGGTCTGTCCTTCCTGAAGGACAACTCCCGGATGCTTGATCCTCTGACGGCTGATCTGCGACACATGCAGAAGTCCGGAAACTCCCTCTTCCAGACGTACGAACGCGCCGTAGTCCTTCAGACTCTCCACAACGCCCTCTACAATGGCGCCGGGAACATATTTCTCCATTCTGGCCTTGCGCTCCGCGTCCCTGCGCTCGCGCAGCAGCTCCTTGGCGGACAGGACCAGTCTCTTCTTCTCCGGATCCACCGTGATAATGTAAGTGTCAATGTGCTTGCCGACGAACTCTTCCAGCTTCTCCACATAGTTCAGCGCGATCTGGGACGCCGGGATGAACGCCTTCATATCATCAACGAACGCGATGGCTCCGCCCTTGACGATCTCCTTGACCTTTACATTGATGACTTCCTTATCTTCCATCTTCTGGCGCAGCTCTTCCCACTTCTCGGCGCTTACGGATCCGTCGTCCACGAATCCGCGGCTGCGCTTCTTCGCGTGCTCCTTGTAGGACTTCTCAAGCTCCTCCTTGAAGTCCTCCATGGTCTCGGTGGGCTCAGCCGGTTTCGCCGGTTCAGCCTCAGCGGCGGGTTCCGCGGCTTCCGCCTTCTCCGCGGCGGGTTCCGCAGCCTCTGCCTTCTCCGCGGCGGCCTCAGCGGCGGCCTCCACGGCCTCTGCCTTCTCAGCGGCTGCTTCCGCAGCGGCTTCAACGGCGGCTTCCGCGGCCTCAACCTTCTCCGCGGCGGCCTCAGCGGCGGCTTCCACGGCCTCGGCTTTCTCCGCGGCTGCTTCCGCAGCGGCTTCGATGTTGTCTGTTTGCGCCTTCAGCATTTCTTCACTCATGTTTGTAACTCCTCCATCTTGCATATTTAACAGAATGCACGCCCTTTTTCGTCCTGTGGACGGCGTATGAATCTATTATACTATAAAAATCAAATTTCTACCTCATTTTTTTTGTGGTTTTATAAAAAAATTTGTGATATATTTAAAAATGTACTATTTACCGCTCCCGAACGGCCAAAATGCGCTCTTTCGGGGGCCGCATGACAGAAAGAAGGACCTTTTATGCGAGATATTATGGACCTGCACACCCATACCGTCGCCAGCGGCCACGCCTACAACACCCTCTACGAGATGGCCCACGCCGCTTCCGGGCAGAAGCTGGAACTCTTCGGCTCCACGGACCATGGTCCCCGCATGGGCGGAGCGCCCCACGAACTGTATTTCATCAATTTCAAGGTGATCCCCAACGAGCTCTTCGGCGTCCGGCTCCTGATGGGATGCGAACTGAATATCCTGGACTACGAGGGGCATGTGGATCTGGTCCCTTACCACCTGAAGAAAATGGATTACGCCATCGCGAGCATCCACGTGCCCTGCTTCACCGCGGGCACCGTGGCGCAGAACACGGCGGCCATCGTCGGCGCCATGAAGAACCCCTACGTGAAGATCATCGGCCACCCGGACGACTCCCGCTTCCCCATCGACCCGGATACGGTCGCGGCGGCGGCGAAGGAACACCACGTACTCCTGGAGGTCAATAATTCCTCCCTGAATCCCCGCGCCTCCCGCAAAGGCGCCCGCGAGAACTACGCGGCGCTCCTGGAGCGGTGCGTCCATTACGGCACTCCCGTCATCATGGGCAGCGACGCCCACGTGGCGGCGGACGTGGGCAATCACGCGGGATGCATCGCGCTGCTGGAGGAGCTGCATTTCCCGGAAGAGCTGATCATCAATACTTCCGTGGAGAAACTGATCCCGTACATTCCGGCGCTGACGCTTAACGGACCGCACGAGGCGGGGTTCTGATCCTGCCGGCCGGACCTGGGCCGCGCAATGTGCTGATACATTGTAACTACACAAGAAACCGGCGGCAGCGCCGGGGAGGCATCTATGATCAACTTCCTGAATCTGGAATATTTCCTCGTGGCGGCAGAGGAATCGAGCATCACAAAAGCCGCCAGAAAGCTTAACATTTCCCAGCAGTCCCTAAGCAGCCACATCGCCAACCTGGAGAAAGAGTTCGACATCACGCTGTTCAACCGGACCTCGCCGCTGACGCTGACCTACGCGGGGCGAATGCTTGCCAAGCACTCGCGGGAGATCCTGCACCTGCGGGACGAGACCTACCGGGAGCTGGCGGATATCAAGGACTTCTCGAAAGGCCGCCTGACCATCGGCATGTCCCACACCAGGGGCCGCCGGGTACTGCCGGAGATCCTGCCGGTCTACCGGGAGCAGTTTCCCAATATCGAGCTGCATCTGCGCGAGGGCAATACCCGGGAGCTGGACGCGGAGCTTCTCCACGGCGAGGTGGACCTGATCATCGACATGCTGCCGATCAAGGGCGAGAATATCGAGACCGTCCCGGTCTGTGAGGAGGAGATCCTGCTGATCGTGCCCGACAGCCTGTTAGAGAAGCTGTATCCGGGGCGGGTCGAGGAGATCAAGGCAAAGCTGGAGGAAGCGGCGGATCTGACGCTTCTGGCCGACTGCCCGTTCCTGCTGATCAATACCGGCAACCGGGTGCGTTCCCTGGCGGAGGAGATGTTCGCCGACGCCCAGATCTCGCCTCCCATCGTCCTGGAGACCGAGAATATCGAGACCGTGCTCTCCCTGTCCCTCAAAGGCATGGGCGCCACGTTCTATCCGAAAATGTTCATGACAGAAAGCGACGAATGGCGCCGCGCCCTGACGCAGGCCGCCGGCATCGGCCTGTACCATCTGAACCACCCGAAGGCCCACGGCATTCTCGGGATCGGATACCACAAAGGGCACTACATGTCGCGGGCCACGCAGGAATTCATCCGGGTGGCGAAGGAACAGCTGCAGAAATATTCCCGGGAGGCGCAACCCGGCTGACCTGACGGCCTGTCCGGCAGCCGAAAAGATACTGCGGATCGAAGAATGTACGCAGAATGCGTGCAGATGTGCGCGGAACGCGTGTAGATTCGCCCTTGACAAATCGGGATCTTTCCATTATAATCAGTAATGGTTATCATTATTGAATGTCGCGCACATGGAGGGATTGCCATGAAAACACTCAAACACAGCCGCCAGCGGGACGCGATCCTGAACTGCCTCATGGCGAGGCACGACCATCCCACTGCCGACGCGGTCTACGCAAGCGTCCGGGAGGAATTTCCCAATGTCAGCCTCGGCACCGTCTACCGAAACTTAAATCTCCTGGCGGACCTGGGCGAGATCCGGCGTCTAAACTGCGGCAGCGGCCCGGAACGGTTCGACGGAGACACCCGCCCCCACTACCATTTTATCTGCAGGGAGTGCGGCCAGGTGACAGATCTTCCGATGGAGGTGCTTGAGCAGATGAACACGGAAGCCCAGGAATGCTGCGGCGGGAAGATCGACAGCCATATCACGTATTTCTACGGCATTTGCGGAGATTGTCTGGACAAAGCGGAAAAACATTTATAAAATGATAACATCTGCTTGACAAGTATTTTTGTATATGCTAAGCTAATAATAGGAACTATTATTAATTTTAAATTAAAAGAAAAGGAGATATTCACTATGAAAAAATGGGTTTGCAAGGTCTGTGGTTACGTACATGAGGGCGACACCGCTCCGGAGTTCTGCCCGGTCTGCAAGGCGCCGGCCGACAAGTTTGAGGAGCAGAAGAGCGAGCTGACCTGGGCCGCCGAGCACTCCATCGGCGTGGCGAAGGGCGTCCGCGAGGACATCGTCGCCGATCTGAGAGCGAATTTCGAAGGCGAGTGCACCGAGGTCGGTATGTACCTGGCCATGGCGAGAGTCGCCCACAGAGAGGGTTATCCGGAAGTCGGCATGTACTATGAGAAGGCCGCCTACGAGGAAGCTGAGCACGCCGCCAAGTTCGCGGAGCTGCTGGGCGAGGTCGTCACCGACAGCACCAAAAAGAACCTGGAACTGCGCGTAGCCGCCGAGAACGGCGCTACCGCCGGCAAGGTCGACCTGGCGAAGCGCGCGAAAGAGCTGAACCTGGACGCGATCCACGACACCGTCCATGAGATGGCCCGCGACGAGGCGAGACATGGGAAGGCGTTCAAGGGACTGCTGGAGAGGTATTTTGGCTGATCTTTGATAGCGGTTTTTAGGGATCTTTTGAGAGGAACGGGTGAGAACCCGTTCCCCTTTTTTTGGAACTGTTTTGCTGTTCTTCTTTCTCCTCTTCCTCGATCATAGAAAACATCATCCCCTGTCCAAGCATCTGCTCTATTGGGCTTATCTCCCCATCGTGATTCAGGTCAAACCAATTTGGTCCTTTCATTGGCATTTTCGCCCCCTTCCTTTACACTGCTCCCTGTCCTGTTCTTCGCAGAACGCTCAAGATTCGCGAAATCGCAAAATGACAAGAAGAATTAATTATATATTCCTGTTTTCAGTACATTCTTCTGCCTCTGATCTCTTTTACTCAGGCGCTTCCTGTGCTTCCAGCTCCTTAAATATTTCAACCTTTTGCGCAAGCTCCGGATCCGGGAGAATCTCCAGGGATTTCTCATACCATTCAATAGCCTTGCCCATGTCAAAGTCCGTTCCCAATTCATACTGGTAGCATTGGCCGACATTCTGCATTGCCAGTCCATATCCCTTTTCCGCCGCCTGCAAAAACAGTTCAAATGCCTTTCTCTCGTCCTTTTGAGTACCTTCGCCATTTTGGCACATACGCCCCATGTTGTTCATGCAAATCGCATGCCCCTTATCAGCGCCACGCTTATAATACTTAAATGCTTTATGCAAGTCAGCTTTAACGCCACGACCATGTTCGTAGGCCAAGCCAAGGACAAAACTGGCTTCCCCATTGTCCTTTCCTTCCGCTTTTTTCGCCCACTGAATACTTTCCGCATAGTCCGCATCGCTGTCTGCCTGACTGAGAGAACCTCCAATACCCATTAATGCAGCAGCATAATCACCTTGTCCCTGCGGATCGCCGTCTTCAGCCTTTTTCTTCGCTTCAGCAGCCGCACGATATCGCCTTGACACATCGTACGCATCTGTATCTCCTGCCTCGCCTGCCTGTTCCATCCATTCAGCAGCTTTTTCAAAATCCCGTTCTACGCCGTATCCTTTTGCATAATACAGTCCAATATTGAACATCGCCCTTGCGCTTCCGTTTTCTGCAGCCCGTTCCATCCAATAAACTGCTTTTTCAGGATCTGTGTCGATCTCTTCCGTCACGTCTTCGCCAGTAAAATAGGCCTGAGCCACTTGTTCCATCATATCTGCATCACCGTTCTCCGCGGCTTCCAGTTTATCCTCAAAAGACATTAGCTCATTAACCCAGGAGAACACCATTTCATTCTGATAAGGCCGCATCATAACATTTTCGCCGAACATGGTTGAACACATAAGATCCGGTCGTTCCTTTTCCCGAAGAAGCTTGTATTTTACATCTTCGCCATCGAGGTATAAAAGCACAGTCTCCCTGTTCATATCCATGGACGAAAACTGCTGCATGATACCATGAGCTTGAATATATTTTGCCAGGCTCAACATGCAATCCATAAACAGCGAAAAATATTCTGCGGAATCCTCCGTAAAATTCTTATTTACCTCAATTTCCGGTTCGCTGTCATTCCCATATATCCTAACGCCAAAATCAGGTTTTTCATATGATGCTATCTCATTCCGAATATAGAATCTATACTCAAGACAGTCCTTATTTGAAAATACAAAATGCATGGGGGCCTGAATCAAATCAAGCGAAAAGCCCACTTCCGTATTATCATCTTTTAGTTCAGTTTCTGAAATCTTTTGCAGCACATCCATGTCGGCAATAAAACCAACTTTTATTTTTTTCTCAAACTCTGCTTTTTTAACTTCCTCTTCAGTCTTCGATATCAAATATGAACGAGAAAACATGTATACGCTCTCATATAATTCGTTCCCATCATAAGATGATCGCCATATCCCGGACACAGAAAGCATTTTCTGATCGATCATTTCTGATAACTCTTTTGCCCTTGCCTTAATAGTCTGCGCTCCGGTTCCATTTTCTCCGGCTGAGCCAATGACATCAACCCCAAGCGTCATTTCTTTTTCACTCTCAAAACGAATAATAGCAAAGACATTATCCTCTTCTTTGTCACAATCGAGATCAGCTGACATACGAATATATCTCTTTTCAAGAAGTCCCATAAAAGGAATACCATCTGCGGAAACACCATGAATAACGAGCTGCTTTTTGATATCATCAGAGCTAAATACACCTTCCAATACATCAAACAAATGTTTCTCATAATACTCAAAAAAATCCAAATCCCCATCACCGGGCAGTTGAGTATCACGGAATTGATATGTAAGACAAAACACTTCTATTTCGTTACTTAACGGCTGCGCACGAAACGATTCCATTTCAGGTATACCTTCACTGAATTTAGCCTTATGGCTGATAAATCTGTTTATATGAGAAGCAATTTCGTACGGTCTCAATTTCTTCTCCCCGTTAAACAGATATTCATGCAGGCAAAAGATATCAACGAAAATACATTTATCTTCTAAGGAGTCTCCCTCTTCGGAAACACATATTACACAGAATCTTGTTGAGCCCAAGCTGTCTAAACATGGTTCATCATCGTCCACAATATAGCCCTGAACGCAAAGTTCCTCGAAACCGATCACTTTGTCCGTGCCCGTAAGCAGCCTGCCCAATGCCGAATCTTCATCAAAGATGGGCTTAAATACATTTATTAATTCCTTATCCATAGCATATTTCCTCATCCATAGCTCTTATTTACATTACCACTTATCAAGATCTGATAACTGATTACTAATCGAAGTCCGATCAGCGCTGTCGTCCATTTCTTTCAGCCTCAGAAATACCTTTGCAGTGGTTATAGCATCCGCAAGCGCCCTGTGGGCCTGGGGATTTTCAATGTCAAGCTTCTCTGACAATTCTGCCAGCGAAGTTTTTTTCGCATCTATACCAAGCCGCGCTTTGAAACTGTCCGCATAGCGCATCACATCAAAATATTTATTTTCAATGATAATATTCGCATAGCGTCCTGCCCTGACCATAAACCGGCTGTCGAACGCCATGCAATTGAAGCCAACCAGGACATCATTTCCAACGAACCTCATGAAGTCCGCAAAAACTTCCCACATTTCACGGGCGTCTTTGACGTCATCTTCTGTGATCCCGGTAATCCTCTTAATCTCTTCCGAAAGGCGCCTTTCAAATGGCTTCGCAATCTCCTGGAATGTGAACTCCGCGTTTTCCGTGACCTGACCGTTTACCACGCGGACAGCGCCGAATTCGATAATAGAATCGATTTTCGGGCTTCGTCCGGTCGTCTCCAGATCAAATGCCACGAAGGTATCAAAATCGGTGTCCCTCGTTTCCACCGGATCAGGATATTGATCCCTGGGGATCGCAGCCACCGCCTTTTTCTTCGGCTTAGGCACAGCCGCCTCAATACCGATACTCGCCAGAAAATCAATATATTTCCGTCTTGCCTCCTCCTTGTTTTCCTTTGGATTCGGCATATATTCCTGCTTGCCAGCTTCCGCCTTCTCCCGCTGCTTCGTATTCTTCTCCATGCGATTCTGCATAGTCTGAACCACGAATGGATTATTTGCAAACCTCTGCAACGCATTAACGATTACTTCTTCCGCCACATCGTATCTGCGGGTAGTTGTATAGAATTCCGCTAAGTTATAGCAGGCCTGCCATGGAATATCATCCGATTCACAAAGCTGGGAAGCAATTCTGTCTGCCGTAAAATAATCATAATCCATATAATAGGCGCCAACGGCAATGCCATGAAGCCTGTTTTTCTCAGCCGTTGTCAATCCGTCATCATCTATGATCGACCCGTAAACTTCGTAAAACCAAGGACGGCTGTCCTTAGAGACATTCGAGGATGCTCCAGTAATCGCCATCACCCTCAGATACTCTTTTCTGGGCGCCGGCAGATCCTCACTGACAGCAAACACAAGCTTTCTCAGATCATACGGATCATCGAATTCGCTGCACAGTTTTTCCCAGATCGGATTCTCTCCTGAACCCGGCCGGTAGGCAATCAACTCCCGGCACAACGCTTCCAGATCGACACCGGCTTTGCAGCTTTCACATAGGCAGTATTCGCTCTCTCTTCCGCATTTTAAACAAATGGCCATAATAACTCCTCCTTATGCTTTTCCGCACACATACCGCATCTGCAGCTTTTTTCATCCTTTTTTATTTTTTCGCAGCATATACACTATTCAGCCATGGCTTACTCCACTCCAAGCGCTTTCCTGGCAGCATCCAGAGGCGATGTATAGAAGATCACATCGAGCTCGCTCTTTAAATCTTTTCCGATTTCTTCGTACTTTGCTCTACTCTCTGCCGGGAGCATGATCCTCTTTGCACCGGCATTGGCCGCAGCAACAAAGACCTCGTCCAGTTCCGTCGTAACGGGCATCATGCTGCCGGACATTACAACCCGGCCAACGATCACAAGGGACGGCATAACGGCACGATTTGCCAGGGCCGAGAACAAGCCCACAACCTCAGCGACGGAAACTTCATCGCTGACATTCCTGTTCTGCAGGTCATTAAAATACATGCTATAATCATAGCTCTCATAATCGCTGGCAACCATACGCAGGGCATTCTCACTGAAATAATTGAATGCAGCTGTAATGCTGTCACGGACGCCTTTCGGGGAGTGTGCCAGGCCTTCCACATTCTTGAAGCTGAACTTACCGGTTCCGGTAAGCAGCTTATTCTCAAGGCGGTATACGCCAACCTTATCATCTACCGAGCGGCCGACAGCATAAACATAGCCAGGCTTCTCAAGACCATCAAATACCAGTGTGCCGGTAGATACCTCCGGCAGATCAACAATAAACTCCTCGTCCGTATCCAGATCGATATAACCCAGCGCAACATCGCTGAACTCTGCCGGATTCATCTTACGGAGCTGTTCTTTTACTCTTCTTCTGCACTCAATGCAGTATTCCAGAAGCTCACGGCATTCTTCTTTGGTCATTTCCTCATTCGGATATATCAGCTTTGCCATACCCGAGAAGGTTCTTCTGACGGCTGTATCATCACGGGTGTTGTAGTTATCATTCAGGGCAAAATACATACCGAACGAGTTCGTAAAATCATATTTCCTCATGGCATGGCAGAACTCGGAAAAGCAGTCAGAGATCAGGCCATAACCCTGCGTAAACAGGCTGGCCCTCAGCTTCGGCGTCTCCCACCCCGGAAGATATGCATGGATACGGTCGAAGAATGCCGAGTCGTTGTTAAACGCTTCCGGAAACGGCTCGAACAGGTTCGTTGTTCTCATCATATCGGCAACACTTCGGAAGGTATTTCCCTCAAAGGCGATCGAGGCATCGGAGCTGATGGATTCCGCGCCGCGCGCAAAAGAACCGTTTGCCATATAGTTCTTCATGATCTGGATCATATCGCCAGTGGACTGTGTAATACCGCTGACCTCATCGAACGCGATGCAGTCCCAGTTTCCTACAAGGCCGACCTTGTGTGAACTCATGTTATAAAACATATTCGACACGGTAGTATGTCCGCTGCTCATCAAGATGGAATACGGAGACAGTTCGCTGTAAACATGTGACTTTCCGGTTCCGCGGGGTCCCAGTTCGACCAGGTTGTAGTTTTTCTGAATGAAGGGAACAAAACGGAGCAGATAGTGAAGCTTCTGCTTATCGCTCAGTGCATCCGGCTCATATCCCGCAGATCTGAGCAGCAATGCAATCCACTCATCCTTTGTGAAGTTCTGACGGCAGTCTTTGATCTCATCAAGATCCAGGTTAGGCATCTGGATCGGCTTCAGGGAAGCAATCTCAAACGGGGATTCATACCTTGATCTCTTCCTGCGGGTCTTTTTCTTCTTTCTGGTATTGCCGAAGATATCTTCCTCATAACCGGTTTCTTCCTCTTCGCCCTTATCAAGGCCGACATATTCGATCTTAACGATACACCAGATACCGCCGACAAGGAGCTTCTCGTTATGTACAACAAGGTCGGAATTCACTTCAAAAGGATCCAGGTTCAGGTTCGTGAACCTGGCGATATACTTATCTTCGCGCTCATCCAGTTCAACCGTGATCTTATCGATAATGGTATACTGGCCATTCTCTTTGATTTTGGATTTCACATATTCGCTCTGATCCGGTCTGACATAGTTCTCACTTAAGATTTTCCTGATCTTTTCCAGACCAGTCTCAATGGCATCTTCGTCATCCGTTGCGCAGTACATCCCCAGAAGATATTCCAGTACATAGGTCGGCACATTCGCGCCCTTTTTCATCAATGAAGTCAGATCCTTCCGGACTGCCTTCCCTGGGAAATTATCCAAAATCTTCTCATCAAATTCTGTCACTGGTTCAGCCTCCCTCTGCTCACTTAAAAGTCAAAGCTGGATGTGCCGGCAAATGCCAGCTTGGCCCTGAAAGGAATCCTGGCAGCCACTTCATAATCATCCTGGCCGCTTTCACGAATCATCAGTTCATACTGCTCACCGCTGTCGTCACGGGTGTTTAAGCAGAACTGAACTCTTTCCGTGGAAAGCTTGCCATCCCTGATCTCTATCAACTGCCTGTCATTCAGGACATGACCAACCGCATCAATAAAGAACAACTCATATGAATAATCCTTTCGTGTATTGACTTCATTCAGTACAAAGTTCATACTGAAAATATTGTTGGTAATCGTATAATTCGGCCTGGCCGGTTTAATCGCGACGGTACCTCGCGGGTTAACGACCTTATACATTTCCTTCGGAGACTTTCGGACGGTCTGCTTACGCTCAGTTCCGCTTGCTCTGCGATCCTCGATCGTCTTTCTTGCCGCTTCCGCCAGTCTGACAAATTCAGCTCTGGAAGCAGTATTTTCATCCGCTTCCACGGCACGGATCGGATGGCAGACAAAGTATATGATCTGCTTACTCGCGGCCATAACATTCAGAAGCTCCAATGCCTTATCCAGACGATCTGCATCCAGATTGACAAATGGATCGTCCATGATCAGGAACGGTTGCTCCTTCTCAAACAGTGTATCCACCAGTGCCAGCCGCATACAGAAATCGATCAGGTCACAATAACCGGTGCTGTATCCCTGAGCCACATGGGTCTTTTCATTCTCCTCGATCGCAATATTAAAATCAATATCGAGGATACCCCTCACCGCGTCATTGTTCAGCCAGATGTGCATATAGTTATTGAACATCTGCTCCACCTTACTCAGATATCTGTTGGCCAGGTTCTCTTTCGCCTTCGTGATCAACTGGATCGTACGCTTAAGCATCGTCACTGTATTCTGGGCTTTCTGCTTCTGGTCATACAGATCGTGAATTTCCTGGATTACATCAGGATACCTTTCCAGCGACTGATCGGCCTGGCGGATGGAATCGCTCCTTTGCGTGTACTCATCCCGAAGGACGTCCCGGCGCCTTTCCAGACGTGCAATTTCTTCTCTGAGCGCAGCCTCTTCTGTACTTGGACCTGTCTGCGCCCCATTCTGAGCGGGATCAGCATCTGTTTTCCGCTTCTCAAGCTGCCGGACAGATGCAGCCAGCTCCGCGTACTTAGATGCTTTTGCATATATTTCATCCAGGATATCCCCCGTTTCCGGAGCAAACTTCCCGAATTCTGCCTGAAATGTCTCTACCGCGGACACGGCAGCGTTATGCTTCTCAGCCAGCTTTTTCCTGTCATTTTCAAAGTCTTCGATCTTTGCCTTTAAGGAAGCCGCGCTAATGACGTCATCACGGACCAGTTTCAGTCGTTCCGGGACATCAATATCGGCGTATCTTCCCTGCAGGACGTCCAGCTTGTCTTCCAGGGTCTTTTGCAGTTCTTCTATCTGCCGCTGTTTCTGCGCCTGCCTGTCAGCGCGGCCCTTCAGCTTGTCAGAATACTGCTTAAATTCATTCAGCATCTGCTCTGCCTCGCGAACAGCCTGCAAGATACGGGCAGGATCCGAATCCAGATCCAATGGCTTCAGGACTTCATTAGCAATTTCCATGGAACGCGCAAGTTCCCGGGAAGCATCGTCACGCCTGCTTACCAGCGCCGCCAGGTTCGGATCCTCATCTGCCGCAAGCTGATTCTCCGACAGCTCAGATTCATCAATAAATTTCTGGAGATTACGCTTAGCCGTCTGAAGCTGTCCGGCCGCGACATTATAGCCGCCTGCTTTGGAGCGGAGGATCCTAAGCGCATCCTCATAGGAAACGCCGGCAATTTTCGGATAAGCCTCATCGTAAACCTTTCGCTGCGCGGCACATCCTTCCAACTCCGCATTGGCCTGGTCGGATTTCGCCCGCATGTTTGCAAGCAGGGGCGACTCATCGGCACTGAGCTGCTCCGCTGTCATTCCGGTCTCAGCTAAGAACTTTTCCATGTTCTTCTTCGCGGTATCCAGCCTGCCGGCATAAAGCTTATAATCCGTTTCCGCAGAGCGGAGATAGTTCAGCGCATCGGCAATACTTTTACCGGCAGCTTCCGGGAATACTGTATCTATCTTCTGTCTCTCAGACCTTATATAAGCTGTCTTCTCTGTTACAAATTCTGCTTTGCCGGCAGTATCCTGCTTCTTCCTGCGAAGCTTAGCAACCTGTTCTGCCTTCTCAATGGTTTCTGACACAGAACTTTCTGTTATTGGCTGACCAGGCATCCATTTAACCGCCCAGGATTCAACATCCCCGTACTCTTCCTGAATATCACGGTTCAGACTGTCGATCTTTTTCTGCAGATCGGCAGCAGCAGCCTTTGCCGCATCAAGCTGTGCCTGAAGATCTTCTTTTTTCTTCTGGCTTTCCTGCCTCTGCGAGGCGGTCGCTTTATAAGACTCATAAGCCTGAAGCCTGGTCTTATAGCTGTTATTATTGACAACGCCCAGGACAGCCAGAACCACACCGACCGCCGCCGCCACAGCCATGACCGGTGTTACAGCAAAGATCAATACCGCACCGATTACCGCGACCACAGCGCCGACACCGATCATTGCAGTGCCGTAAGATTTCTTCGGTTCCTCCACTGCATCGGCGCCGGTGTCCAGTATTGCATTCAGCTGGTCTACCGATACCTGAAGGCTGTCGATCTTGCTCTGCTCACCGGTTTTTCTCGCTTCCAGGCCCTGTACATCGGAGGCTTTCTGGGCGACGCCGCGAAGCTTTCTTAAAATCTCGCTGCCTTCCGCAGTGTCCGGAAGATCTCCCGCATTAGCGGCAAGCAACGCTTCCTGCTCTGCTGTCAAGGCGTCACCTGAAAGCTCTTCCGCGCGTACATCCACTAACTGCTGCTGGGTCTGGAGCCCCTCAAGGGTCTCTATTGCAGGCTGAACCTTCTCCGGGGCATATTGGCTCCTGCGGTCTGCTTCCGGCTGGAGTGCGTCGATCTCTGCTTTTGCTGATGCATATCGGCTCTTTTTATCTGCCCAGTCATTTTTCTCACGGTTAATAGCTTTTTCCTGCTCGGTAATCTGCTGAGAGGCAGCTACCTCTTTCCTCTGGAGGCTTTCTAATCCGGCAATGACCGGATCAACCGCTTCCGCCGCGTACAGCTTCTTCTCATCAACCTCCGCCTGTAATCTGGCGGCATCCTCCACATATCCGTTATATCTTTTCTTCTTTTCCTTCCAGGAATCCTGCGCACTCTTTAGTTCCCGGTCTGCGGCTTCCAATTTGCGGATCAGCTGCTGCAGTGTTTCCTGATTTCCGACAGTGATCTGAAGACGGCCGATGTAGTCCGGAGCCTCGTCTGCGATCTCTTTGATCAGCCTGTAGCCTTCCGGCTCTTCTTCCAGACTGTCAGCCGCTTCCGTTTTAGAGGACCGGATCCCCTGCAGTTCCCCGTAAATACTCTGGATCTTATCAAGATCCGATGTTGTCGGAAGTTCATTATTATATTTTTCAAGCAGGTTCTCGTAATCCGCGCTGATTTTTTCGTAGCTCTCCCCCAGTTCGGTAAGCTGCAGCGCAATGGTTGCCGCAGACTGTTTCTGCCGCTTAACCTGTTCTATTTCTGCGGGACCTGGAATATGGCCACCCAGATCTGTCCTGATGGCATCCATCTGCTGCTGCAGCTCTTCAATCTGCTTGTTCAGGTCATCAAGCAGCTTCTTCGACGCTTCACGTTTCTTGGCTTCACCGTAAACCTCGTCCAGCGTCTTCTTCTTTTCCTGCAGTTCCTTATCGATGGCGCCGATCAGCACATCAATCTGGGAAATGCGCTCCCTGGCGCTATCCTGCTGCGCAATATCGGCTTCAAGCTTATCTCGCTGGCGCTCCAGCGAATAAATCTCCCTGGTAATCTCACCGATCCGGCCTCTGGCGCCGGTTTTCTCATAGACTTTAATCTGCTCTGTAAGCTTCTTGATCGCATCGTCAAACGCTGCCACGTCATTTGCCTGGCTGACCAGCGCGTTCAGTCTGGTATGTATACTGCTGGCGGCGCCATTTATGGACAGGCCGTTCTGATTGATAAAGACGCTTCGCTGGAACGCACTGGCATCCAGTTTAAACAGAGTCTCGCCGATCTTATCCGGATCGATCCTTGCCGTGACTCCAGAGTCGAGATTTATGATCTTCGCACTGTCATACCGCGGCGTCTCGCCAAAGGTTCGGAAAATTCGATACTTCACGCCCTCCGCTTCAAAGTCCAGGGAGCCGCCGCATTTGCCGCCCTGCCATGGAAGATACCTCATTCTCTCATTTTCCGTAACGTCCTTACTTCTCTTGGAATCCAAACCATACAGCATTGCCTTCAAAAAGGCCGCCATCGTGGTTTTGCCCCAGCCGTTATCATGAAGGACGATATTCAGTCCGTCCTCGAAATTGTAGTTATAGTTATGCAGACTGCCGAAGCCGTCCACGTGCATGCTTATCAGTTTCATTCAGCAGACACCTCCCCGCCGTTTAATGCGTTCCATCCGCAGCTGATCAGTCTGTTCCGCTCGGATTCACTCAGGGAATCATCCTGAAGAGCAAGCCGTACAAACTCGCTGCGCAGAGAAATGTCATTTTCAAACGATTCCTCATCGATGTCCATAATCGTATTGTCATAAACCTCAACGAAGAAGATTTTGTTCTGAAGCTGGGATTTCAAAGCATCGCTGTTTAAAGTAATGCCGAATGCGGAGCGTCCAACGATCGTTATGCGGAGAAATGTATCGACATCGATATTTGCCACTGCCGCATTAATCTTTCTGAGGATGTCCTTCTGACCGTCTTCCGGAAGAATCTTCAGCTCAACAGACTGAAAAGCATACTTCTGGTTCCCCGCTGAACTTACCCCGATCAGTTTATCATCCGTCCATTCAAGCAGAGAATAGCCCGCCATAGAGCCATCCGCATCCTCAAAGCCGACCGGTTCAAAGGAAGGAATGACTTGTTCCTCTTCCATGGTATTCAAAACATACCTGCCGCCGGCATTCTTTCTGATCCATACAGGATCATTATCTGCCAGCTGCAGTTCAACAGAACCTTTATCGATGCGAAGGGCAATAACATCATCCTTAAAGCTGTCTGCCGTCTGCATACAGATCAAATGCAGATTCTCAGGAATGTCATTTCTATAATTGATACGGTTGTACTCATCCACGGACAAAAAGGTCAGTACCTGAATATGCTTATCTTCTTTCACCGCCTGAAAAAGGCAGTCAATCACAGACTCCGATACCCGATCCTGTCCAAACATACGACCAAACAATGCCACATAACCATCATTATTCTGTGCCGCCTTATCGATGAGATCCGACAGCTTCTCCGTTCTGGCAGCCTGCCACTTGTGGGACAGCTCCACACCCAGATTTTCTGTGCAGACAGCCCCAAGCTGTACATCAGCACACAGTAACAGTTTCATCGTTCATTCCTCCTTTGTCTGCCATTTTCCGTTACTCCTTATTGTACTTTAATCTTTATCTGGCTTTTACGCGTCAATTTGCATTACTTATATTGTTTCGAACGGTATATGATACTCTTTTGCATATTGCTCTGCATAGGATCCCGCATATGCATAAATCGTCAGATTAACGCATCCTAAAAAGGTATTTCTATTTATACTGGTCACACTATTCGGAATCACCACATTTGCTAAACTTGTACAGTTGCTAAAAGCATCCGAATCAATACTTCTCGCCATTGCAACGCCTAAGCACGTCAATTACTCCAATGTAAATTCCGCCATTGGATCAAACTCCGGATAGTGTTCCTGCTTATATTGCAAAAGCATCGCTGCACAGTTCGGGCAGTTGTTCTCTGAGGTTAGACGAATAAATCCCATGATCTGTGCCACTGTAAAACTATCTAACTGATTCCTAACAGAAACATCATCCTTTAGCAATCGTCCAGTTACTGTCCAGCGGTCCAAAAGAGAAACAATATGGTTTACCTGTCGTGAATATCCATTATTACAACGGAATTTACCTAGCGTAAAAGTTTCATCCGGACCGATTTCATGACGTCTGGCGGTTTCTTTTGTGCGTATTCCTTCCAAATCACATCCTATGCAAGAGAAATATATATCTGCATAAAAGTTATCCTCGTAAAAATAGATGCCATGTTTAACTTGATTTATAAAACGGAACACGGATACCTTCTGCCCACTATAGCGATCCGGTTGTATTGTATTAGGATCAATTACCGGCTCCCATATCTGCTCAAAAGGCTGCCGGAGAGCATGGGACGTGAAATATCGCTGCCATGCTTTCACGCTCTGCGGATCCATTTCCATGGGATGTGCCACACAGATCTCTTCTTCTGTAATCTCATAGCTTGTTCCATCGTTTCTGATCGGCCCGTCCTGGCTCAATATAAAGGAAACTGTTCCCTGATACCATACTAAGAGCTCTGCAACACGGTAAAGTATTGGATTATTCAGATAAGCCTTCTTCCAATTAGCTGCAGATACCGTCTTTCCAGTTAGAAAATCCTTAAACAGTTGGTCGTTTCTGGCCATAACAACTTTTTTCACGTTTTTTTTCATTTCAGCAAGATCCTTGCTTGCTGCATAATACTTGTCAGGATCTGAGCCTCTTTTCGGCAGGGATTTCACTTCTTTCGACACTTCTTCATCGTAAAGCTGGACTTTCAGGTCATGTCCAATGAATGCGCTGATTATCTTATTTCCAAGATCATACGATTTCCTGCCATCCTCATTCAGTCCAAAATCGACCATTATCGAATCCCGCAGAGTCTGCGCATCCGTGCCTCGCAGTTTTGCATATGCATCCAATTGCCCAACTTTTTCCATATGAAGCATTGCAGAGCGGCTGTCATTAAGCATCAATGCGCCGCGGGCAATCATGATGCTTTCCCTTCCTTTCCTTGTATATTTTCTCCAGTTTTCCCATTCCTTCATTTGCGAGATTAGTTTGGCAGTTCGGGATTCATCCGCATATCGCGCCAATGCGGGAATGAACAGAAAGGTTGTTTCATCAAAGCTCTGTCTATAAATCCCCTTTTCGAGGAAAGTAAGCAGTTCCTCACCATTAAGGGCAGCAGCTATCTGATCAGCCATATTATCCGCCGTAAGCGGAAAATATCCATTCCTGTAGTATGATATACCATTTTTGACCTTAGTTGTTTGTCTCGCATAAGCCGTGATCACAAAAGCCAGTACTGCACTGGATGCCAGTTGTTCACGCCCTGCATAATGTGGAAGCACGGCGCCTGATCTTACCAAGTACTCTATTCCAGAACATACTTTATTTGTAGTATCGTCATATACCCAGTGTTCCTGTACTGCCTTTTCAATAGGATCCAACAGTTGCTCTTGTGCTGTACTCGGCTGCCCCTCTTCCAATTTTCCCCTCAGCCCTGGATCCTTCCGCAGAGCCTCTACTGCTTCCAAACAGTTCTTTTCTTCCAGCACATTCAGCAGGGAACGAAAAGTCTCCGCCCGGACGCCGGTCTGATATTCTAGTGCAAACTCCGCTGCCTGCAGGCCTGCCCTCTTCAGTAATTTGGGGAACTCCTGTATCAATGCAATAGTATTATTTACAATGGTATCTGCATTTTTCTCTGTCACATCTGCTCTTACCCGCTGTTTCCATCCCTTTGAAGTCTGAAACAGGAGCAGATACGGTCGCTTTTTTTCAATATCAACGGGTAAAAAATTATCTATTAGTGCGACAGGAATGTTGTTCGTGGTTTGTAGATCCTCCATCGGAAAATCCGGTTTATGAGGATCAAAGATTTTATTATCAAGTTTAGGATACTTCTTTTTAAAAATTACTTCCATTAAATTATTACAGTCTGAAAACGCATTATAGTCGATACTTTTCACACTGTCCGGAATAGTTACATTCGTCAGTTTGCTGCATCCCGCAAAAGCACCACCGCCGATGCCTGTCGCACCATCAGGAATTATCACATTTGTCAGAACACCGCAACGAGCAAAAGCATACCCACCGATACTTGTCACACTGTCGGGAATTATTACACTTGTCAGACCGCTACACCCGGCAAAAGCATACCCACCGATACTTGTCACACTGTTCGGTATCATCACACCTGTCAGGCCGCTGCAGTTTTCAAAGAATCTTTCACCAATACTTGTCACCCCGTCCGGTATCGTCACACTTGTCAGACTGCTGCAACTCTCGAAGAGTCCTATACCAATACTAGCCACGCTATTTGGAATCATCATACTTGTCAGGCTAGTACAGTACTGAAATGCATAGCTACCGATACTCTTCACGCTGTCTGGAATTTTTAGGTTTGTTAGATTGCTGCATCCTCCAAAGGCACAATTTTCGATATTTGTCACACTGTTAGGAATCATCACACTTGCCAGGCTGCTGCAGTTTTCAAAGAGTCTTTCGCCAATACTAGTCACGCCGTCCTGTATCGACGCACTTGTCAGACTGCTGCAACTCTCGAAGAGTCCTATACCAATACTCGTCACGCTATTGGGAATCGTCATACTTGTCAGGCTGGTACAGTGTTGAAATGCATAGTTACCGATACTCTTCACGCTGTCCGGAATTGTTACATTCGTCAGGCTAGTACAGTATTGAAATGCATAGTTATCGATACTCTTCACGCTGTCTGGAATTGTTACGCTCGTCAGGCCTTTGCAACCAGAAAAAGAAAAGCTGCCAATGCTTGTCACTCCCATCGGAATGATTGCATTATCTCTGGAACCACGGTATTCCTTCAAAACACCGTTTTTAATCCTAAAATCGCTCATCATCTTTCTCCTTTATCGATTGATATGGTTTCGCACAAAACAATTGATACACGTTTTGTAGTGTCCACTCGCAGTCTTGTTTTTGCTCTTCCAAAAGAATAGACAATTGATGGCTATCGTTTTTCTCTTCCAATACCCGGTTCAAACAGTACATTTTCTCGAATCGATAGATTATTCTATTTTCATTACACAACCATCACATATCCGGTTCATGAAAGGCTATGCCACAACAGACAATACACACAACCACCGGCAAGACGAAGTGCTATCCATCTTATTAAGCTAAATAATATGAAGTCGTTTCGCTTCTTCCAGGATCTGGTCATCCGACATCGACCTGGCACTCATATAATCTCCCATCGCGCCCCTAAAGCAATGAGCTGCCGTACCATAATAATCCAACACCTTATCCCTAACCGCTTTTACCTGTTTCCTGTATTCCATTTCCTGCAGATAATCATTACCATTCCTTACTGACATGCCTGTTCCCCTCCCCCATTGCGATCCACTCATTGAATAATTCAGATCATAAGCCGGCCACGAGTCCCTTCTGCAGGAATTTCCCGATGGAACCGTAACCTTAAAATCTTCCCTGTCAACCGTTAGGTACGATGAATCCGCTGCTTCCTTTACAAACCGTGACAATCCTTTCTTCGTAAGCTGGTACGATAAGAACAGGTTTCTCTTTGCCCTGGTCACCGCGACATAAAAGAGTTTCCGCTCATCATCAACCGATGCTTCGTATTTATCTTTGTTCTCCTTAAAGCTTCCGCCCAGTACATGCCAGTATTTCTTGCCTCCCATATTGCCAGGCGGGAATTCCCCTTCCTGGAGCTCCGGGATAAACACTGTGTCGAACTCCAGACCCTTCGCTTTATGGACCGTCATGATATTGACTGCCTCAGGCTCTGAAGGGATCCTGAAACTGTGGTATTTATACTCCTCAATAGCATTGCGATCGACAAATTCTATAATACCATCGATCTTGGCAGATAACTGCCTGTCACCAAAGATGTCTTCGTAATCATCCAGTATCCTCATGAAACCGCCCGCGTCATCCTTCCTTATCACTATATCGTCATATCCCTCGTCCAGGAAATGGATGGTATCAATAAAGTCGGAAAAGATCGAATGTAACCACCGGCCTCCTGACTGCTGCCTTCTGATGTATCGGAAGCCGCTCGATATATATTCCCCGCTGATGATACCCTCCCAGCATTCCACGAACTTTGCCTTATCCGGATCAGTCAGAAGCTGCAGCGTCTGCAGGAAGCACTTAAAATACCGTCCGGAGAAGAAGGAACTCGCACTGTCCGCAATATATGGGATCCCCCTGAGCTCCAGTTCTTTCCCAAGGGCGCCGATTCGTTTGCCTTTGCGGAACAGCACTGCGATCTCGTTGTAACTGATACCGCTGCTATGTAATGTCTCTATCCGGTCAGCAATCTGTTCCCATTCATCCTCTTCAGACTGGTACCTCTCCGCAGCGATCTCCGACCGTATTTCCTGCCGTCCGGACGCCATATGCTTATCGATGCGCCTTCCGTTCTTCCGGATCACCGTTTCCGCCACATCAACGATTCCCGGCGAGCATCTGAAATTTGTATCAAGGCGTACCTGCACCACATCACGGTAATGGTCCGCGAAATTGATCATATGGTCCGCATTGCTGCCGCGGAACTGATAGATCGTCTGGTCGTCATCGCCCACCACACAGATATTTGCCCCGAAATTGACGATCTTCCTGATCATCTGTTCCTGCAGGTCATCAATATCCTGGTACTCATCCACTGTAAGATACTTAATGCCCGAAAGGTATTCCCGCAGTCCCGGATCTGTGTCGATAGCCAGCAGTGTCTCAAGGATCAGGAAAGTAAAATCAATAAATCCATGGTCATACAGGCATCTTCTGTAGGAATCAAATACTTTTCTGTCCTTGTCTTCCCATGTGTCGCGGTTCAGATAATCATCTGCCAGTTTACTGATGCAATCCGAAAAGAGCCTCACGGAAAATGTATTCGCGGAAAGTCCCCATTCATCCATGCCTATGGCCTTATTGTACCGTGATATGAAATGGAACGTTTTCACATTATCCAGAATTCGGATATCCCGGAACCTGTCTGTATAATTCTGCAGGAGGTACACGCAGAAACTATGGATCGTTCCTATATACATCCTGCCGATATCCGGTCCAGACTCGTCGCCAGCTTTCACCGCAGTCTCGATCCGGCGTTTCATGGAATCGGCCGCCTTATTCGTAAAGGTAAAGCAGACAACATTTTCCGGGACAATGTCTGTTTTGTCACTCAATATCTTCGCTATGCGTCTTGAAATGACTTCCGTTTTGCCGGATCCGGCACAGGCTATTATCTGCAGGTTGTGGTCGATTTCATTTACTGCTCGAAGTTGATTCTCAGTCAGGTTCATTTTTGCGCCTCTTTTTTTAATGCATTATACAGTTTCACATTGTTCTCAGCTTTCACCATCGCATCGCCGTCGTCATTCAGGCTGAAATGTACGGTCAGAAATTCCCGGTTATAATTCTTCATATCGTAATTGCTGTTCACATCCGCCGCATAATCCAGCAGATCGAGAAACTGTGACGAAATTCGGGTCATATCCGCATATCTGGCTGCCCTTGACAGCAAGTCTTTCTGTTTTCCCAAAGCATCCGTTGACAGAAGGATATCTTTACCAACAAAATCAAATGAGAATCTTGCATAAAGAATGGTGTGAATACTGGCAACCGGCGAAACGGTTGTGGTTGATATGTACCCGGCCCGGAGCCGGGTCTTTTTGTGTCAGGCTTCGATATAGCCCACGAAATTGTAGTGGATTTTAATGTCCCGGACGGTGCGCCCGTCCTCGATTTTCTTTTCTCCGACCTCAATCCGCTTGATAAGCCGCAGAAGCGTGGG
>CANQBX010000013.1 GCA_947589095.1 uncultured Lachnospiraceae bacterium | reverse complement strand
GAGTTCAACACAATCCTATATTCTGTTGAACTCGTTTTTTGTATTATACCGGCAATACCGGCATGGCACAAAAAAATCCCGCGAGATACTTCTATCCCGCAGGATGATTCCTTCCGGCGGTTCCTAGCACCGGCAGAACAGATTGTAGCCGATCACCATCAGAGCAATAATGAATACCAGAAGCGCCAGCGTGGTCGGGATCAGTACCTTCACAGCCATGCCGGCGCCGACGCAGAACATACAAAGCCCCCAGACACGCCGCATAATTTCCCCCATGGTTTTCTATATGGATATCCTATGCATGACCATGGGAGGAAATGACAGCCTCACGGTTCCGAAAGAACGCCGTGTGACTGTCCTCGCCGGACGACCGCCGCAGACGCGCCGCCTATTTCCCGTCGTCCCTGGCCATCTGCTCCGCCACCTGCACGGCGTTCTCCGAGATCGGCTCGCCGACGCTGACCTTGCCGGAGGTGAAGCGGTTCACCAGATCGGGGATCATGTCCAGAACCTTGTTTACCGTGTTCTGGTTCTTGATGTTCACCAGGCGGGTGGAGCCGTTCTGGATCACAAGGATCGCGCTGGGACTCATTTTCGCGCTCATACCGCCCGCTCCGCGGTTCTTGGCGTTGGCGTCGAAGGCGCCTGCGGCCATTCCGCAGGATACGTCCACTAACGGCAGGATGATCGCGCCGTCCACGCGCACGGCGTCGCCCACTACGGTCTTGGTCGTCACCAGTTTATCGATGCCGGAAAAAAGGGCATCGATGGAAGAAGTGATCTGTTTGCTGCTGTCTGCCATATTATTTCCCTCCACTTTCCAGGAATTTCTTGACCTGCTTAATCATTCTCCATAGATTTCTGTCTATCAGTACCCGGACTGCCCGGACCGCAAGCGTTCCCGCGCGGACCCTGCCCTTCAGCCGCAGATCCCCGTCGATCACCGCGTTCCCGAAATCCGGCGTGACCGTCAGTTCCGTGCCGTACATCGCGTAAAGGACACTGCACGCCGCCAGCGCCTTCCCGGTCGTCGCCGGATCGTCGAAGCCGAAGGTGACCTGCCCCGCCGCTTTCTGCGGCAGGATGTGCTTAAGTATCGCCGTCGCCTGTCGCCAGACCAGCCGGATCGTCTTCCTATTCTTCGGATCTTCCAGGAAACGCTCGACCCACCGGCGTTTCCTGTCCGCCCATTCAAGCTTCTCACCGATCCGGTCGAAGATCTCCTCGATCCGGTCAATGAGATCGGTATCGTCGGGCTCCGCCTCGTCCTGCCGCAGCTGTTCGTCCAGATCCGGCAGCGCAGAGACATCGATCCCTTCCGCGATAGGCTCTTCCGCCCCGGGATCCGCTGTTTCGGGCTCCGCTGCCCCGCAAACGTCGCCGGCAGCTTCGAACGTATCTTCCGCGGCTCCATCCGCCGCGCCCGCGCCGCCGGAAGTCTCCAGCGACATGGCGCCTACGGTCTCACCGTCGTCCGCTATATCCGCTTCGGCCCCGTTGCCATCCGGCATATCCGCTACAGTCTCGTCACCATCCGACATATCCGCTGCGGCCCCATCGCCATCCGGCGTATCCGCTGCGGCCCCATCGCCATCCGGCGTATCCGCTGCGGCCCCATCGCCATCCGACATATCCGCTGCGGCCCCATCGCCATCCGACATATCCGCTTCATCTGCCGGCCGCGGCGTCCCGTCCGGCCCATTCTCCTGCTCTCCGGCTTCGTCCGCCCCTTCGCTTTCTCCGCCGAAAGCGGTATGCATGACTGTAAATCCGAACAGCTTCGCTGTGATATCCAGCCCGTTTTCATATGCGGCCAGAACCGAAACCGCGTGAAGCAGCCATGTGACCCGGACCTGCCCCGCGGGCCCGCCGTGCCAGCTGCCGTCCAGACGGTAGCGGAGAGGAACCAGAAGCACCAGGAGCACCGCCGCAAGCAGAAACCCCAGGATAACCAACAGCACGATCCCTATGATCTTAAGTATCAAAAGCAGGATATGCAGCATCTCACCTCTCCCGACCTCTCACTCTATCCTTCCGCCTGACGGCCGCATTGCAGCCGCAGGAATTCCTCGATCCGGAAGCAGCCGGTCTTCCTATACATCTCGTCCACGATGCGGCCCGCCAGCTTCAGCGCCTCCTGATATCCCTGGGCGATCCCCAGGATCAGCATTTCCCTGTCCTCAAAATACTCCTTCAGGATCGTCTCCGTCGGATAGATGTCAAGGATATTATTCCCATTGGAGGGAGGCGTAATCACATAGACGCCGGCTCCGGACTTCTTCTCCCGGATATCCTGAATGATCGCGAAGCGGCGCCGCTTCGCCTTAGCGCCCATATACAGGTTCTCGTACCAGACGATCATGCGCACCGCTCCTTTCCCGAGTTCTTCACTCGTCCAATAATTCACGCGTCAGAAGCTCCATGCATGCCTCCCGCTCCGCGTAGTCCGTACAGGCCAGCAGGCTTCCGCTCACGTATTCCCGAAGCTCGTCCACCGACCGGAACGTCATCGGCAGCTGGGCCAGAACACCTGCCATGACGGCACGTATCACAGCCTTGGGCATTCCCGAAAAGGACGCCTCCAGATCCTCACAGAACTGCCGGCTCTTCTCCTCCACCCATTCACGGTCCGCAGGCTCCGTATCCCTGCCCTTCTCCTCAAACGGCGCGAATTCGCTGGCGGACATCAGGATCTCCATCTTCTTCAGATCCTCATCCGTCTCATCCTCTTTAAAATGGATCCGTTCCATCGCGGACTCCTGAATGCCTTCCAGATCCTCCAGGGACTCGGTCAGAGCCTCGTCAATATCCGTAAGGCCGTCTCTCTGAAAATGCTCCCGCACGCCGGTGATCACATGGCGGAACATATTGTCCTCCCACACATCGATCATGGCCTCGTTCCGGCTCAAAAACAGAATGTACAGGTCATTCAGCAGGCTCTCCATAAGAATCTTCACATCCGCCTTGGCCTGGTAGACCTCGACGGCGCGGTCCAGACGGAACCGGCAGTTCTCGTACGCGTCCTTATCCATATTCCTGTAATCCGCGTCCCGCAGAACGAGATACGCCTCCTCCAGCTCCGGATACCGCTCCGCTCTTCCCTCCGGCAGATCCATCATGGCGGAGGTGCGCAGCATATACAGGAGCCCTTCGATCCCGGCCTTGTCGGCGCCGATATAGGCGGTCAGCTTATCCATGACCAGGCCGTAGAATTTCTGGCGGGTATAGCGGACAGGCAGCTGCGCTACCACGCTGCGCATGCCGCTGTCCAGGATCACCGAATCCCTGGAGGCGCGCAGGCGCTCCACGACCCGGTCGGCGAATTCCTCCGGGGTCTCCTTCGGCGCTTCCATCTCCACAAAACGCCGCTCCAGCCGGTTCAGCACGTATTCATAGACCGTATAGCAGTCGGCGTAGGACGCCAGGAGCTCCATCTCCTTCATGGTCCGGCCGCGCAGCGCGTCCGTTCCGGCCGTCCGGTCCTCCCCGTTCAGGAAACCGTCCAGCAGCTGCCCGAATTCCTTCTCCCCGGCGCGGATGTCCTCCGCCATGGCCGGGGATTCCAGCATCATCTCGCAGAATGTATAGTAATTGAGCGCCAGCCGCGAGAACGCGTAGCGGTAGGCGGACGACATCAATCGCTTTCTCTCATGGGTTTCCAAAATCCATGTCCTCCATGTTCTTTGTTTCCTGCGCGGCCCGCATTGACTGCACAATCCCTCCGACCGCGCAGATATTTACTTCGCGCAGCTCTCCAGAATGCACCGCCGCAGCAGATCCAGTCCTTTCACGACGGCCTGCTCCCGCACCTTCTGGCGGCTGCCTTTGAACTGGTATTTCTCCACCTCGACCTTATCCTTCATACAGCAGCCGATATAGACCAGGCCAACCGGCTTGTCCTCCTCGCTGTCCGGCCCCGCGATACCGGTGACCGCCACGCAGGCGTCCGCGTCCGACGCGAACACGCCGCCGGTGGCCATCTCCTTCACGGTCTCCTTGCTGACAGCGCCATACTTCTTAAGGGTCGACTTGTTCACGTCCAGGAGCCGGCGTTTGGCTTTATTCGAATAGGTTACCAGACCCTGGCGGAATACCTCCGACGCGCCGGGCACATTTACGATCCGGGCGGCCAGCATGCCGCCGGTGCAGGATTCGGCCGTAGTCACGGTCAGCTCGTACTTCTTAAGAAGGCGGACGACCGCCATCTCCAGCGTCTCGTCCTCGCGGGTCGTATAGACCGCCGTTCCGAACCGCCTGCGGATCTCCTTCACCACCGGCCGCAGAAGCTTCTCGCCCTCTTCGGCGTTCGCTGCCCTGGCGGTGACGCGCAGGTGAACCTCGCCTACCTTCGCGTAGGTGGCGATGGTCGGATTGGTCTGGGCGTCGATCAGGTCCAGAAGCTCGCTCTCCACCTTGCTCTCGCCCACGCCGCAGATCTTCACCATCTGGGAAATGAGAAGCTCCGGCTGCTTCCTCTGCAGATACGGAACCACCTTTTCCTCAAACATCGGGATCAGTTCGTTCGGCGGACCCGGCAGAAGGATCGCGCATTTGCCGTTCTTCTCCAGGATCAGGCCGGGCGCGGTGCCGTTTTCATTATCGAGAACCGCGGCTCCGTGGGGAACCATGGCCTGGCGCCAGTTATTGTCGGGGATCTCCTTGAACGTGCTGTTCTTAAAATACTCCCGGATCCGCTCCTTCGTATGCTCGTCCGGCTCAAGCGGCATCTCCAGGACCTTCGCGCAGGTCTCCCGGGTCAGATCGTCCTCCGTCGGCCCGAGACCGCCGGACAGGATCACCACATCGGACCGGTCAAGCGCCGTCCGGACCGCCCCGGCGAGCCGCTCTTCATTGTCTCCCACCACGGTCTGATGGTACATGGACAGGCCCAGGCCGGCACACTGGGCGGCCAGGTACTGGGCGTTGGTATTCACGATATTGCCCATAAGGATCTCGGTGCCCACCGAGATCAGTTCCGCTGTCATCTCACATGCTCCCTTCCGTAAGTACCCTGTGATTCTTAGCGATATAATCCACCAACGACACTACGGTCAGGATCAGGGCGATCCAGACGCAGAGCGTTGTCAGAAGCTGCATGAAGCCTGCCTTGAAATTCACGATCAGCAGGATCACGGCGATCATCTGGAAGGTAGTCTTGAACTTCCCCCAGTAGCTGGCTGCGATGACCACGCCGTTGTCGGAGGCTACCAGACGAAAGCCGCTGATAATAAACTCGCGGCTGATGATGACGATGACCATCCAGGCCGGAAGACGCCCCATCTCCACCAGGCAGATGAGCGCCGAACAGACCAGAAGCTTATCCGCCAGCGGGTCCATAAACTTGCCGAAGTTCGTGACCAGATTATACTTCCTGGCAATCTTGCCGTCCAGCATGTCCGTCAGACTGGCGATGATGAAAATGGCGACGGCGATGTAGTCCACATACTCCAGGATCCCGCCGAAAAGCGCCATAAACCACCCCCACTGCTGATGGCTGCCCAGAAGAAGCAGCACAAAGGGCACGATCAGAATTACACGGAAAATCGTTAATTTGTTAGGCAGATTCATAGGCTCCCCTCCTCACAGATCTCCCCGATCAGGTCATACTCGGCCGCTCCCGTCACCTTCACCCGGACGAAATCGCCGGTCATCAGCTCCTCGTCCGTATTCACGAACAGCAGACCGTCCACGCCGGGCGCGTCCATATAGGTTCGCCCTACGTAGGCGTTCTCGTCGGCCACCTTGCCTTCGATCAGCACTTCCAGCACGCGCCCCACCATCGCTTCCGATTTGTCAAAGGCGATCTCCTGCTGAAGCTCCATGACCTCGTCCCGCCGCTCCTCCTTCACCTCTTCCGGAATCTGGTCCGGGAAGGAGGCCGCCGGCGTATCTTCTTCCTGCGAATAGGCGAAAACGCCCAGCCGCTCGAATTCCATATCATTTACAAAATCCATCAGGATCTCGTGATCCTCCTGCGTCTCTCCCGGGAAACCGGAGATCAGCGTGGTGCGGAGCGCGATATCCGGGATCCGCTCCCGCAGGTGCCCTACGATCTGCCGCAGGCTTTCCTGCGTGGTACGCCGGCCCATGCGCTTTAAGATCCGGTCGCTGGCGTGCTGGATCGGCAGATCCAGATAATGGCAGATCTTCTCTTCCTCGGCGATCACGTCGATCAGTTCTTCCGTGATCTCCTCCGGGTAGCAGTACTGGATCCGGATCCACTGGATGCCCGGGATACGGCAAAGCTCCCGCAGAAGCCGCGGAAGGGATTTCTCCCCATACAGATCCGCGCCGTAAAGCGTCGTCTCCTGGGCCACCAGGATCAGTTCCTTCACGCCCTGCCGCGCAAGCGTCCTCGCCTCGTCCAGAAGCTCTTCCATCGGAACGCTTCGGTAGCTGCCCCGCAGGCTGGGAATGATGCAGTAGGTGCAGCGCTTGTCGCAACCCTCCGCGATCTTCAGGAACGCGTAGTAGCCGCCTGTGGTCACGATGCGGTCCGTCTCAATCTTAGGAAGCGCGTTGATATCAGAAAAGCGCCTGGATTTCTCTCCTCTCAAAGCCCTGTCAAGCACTTCGGCGATCGCGTCGTAAGCCGATGTGCCCACCACCGCGTCCACCTCCGGAATCTCCGTAAGGATCTCGTCCCGGTAGCGCTGGGCCAGGCAGCCGGTGACGATCAGCGCCTTACAGGGGCCTGCGGTGCGCCACTGGGCCATCTCCAGAATCGTATTCACGCTTTCTTCCTTGGCGTCGCCGATGAAACAGCAGGTATTGATAAGGATCGCGTCGGCCTCCGCCTCGTCGTCGGTGAATTCATATCCGCCGCCGCGCAGAAGGCCAAGCATCTTTTCCGTATCTACCAGGTTCTTGTCGCAGCCCAGGGAAATGCAAAGTATCTTCATGGTTGCTCCTCGTTCTGATCTCTAAGGAAGCGGTCTCCGTGAGCCGGGAAACACCCGGTCCCTACTCGGTCACTTCCGAAAGATCCTCGTCGTCCGCGGCGATGTCCGCCGCATCCGCCTCTCCGGTATCCGCCGCGTCTATTTCCGCGGTATCCGCCGCGGCTGCCATCGGCTCATCGTCGGCGGTATCGTCCTCGCTGACGATCTTCACCTTCTGGCGGTACAGCTCATCCACAGCCACGGAAAGCGGCTTCCGTCCGGCGGACGGAACCATGGCGTCCTCGCCTGCGATCAGCTGGCGCGCCCGCTTGGCGGTCGCGATCACGATCGAATAACGGCTCTGGACCACCGGCTCCTCGCCCGGCTCCACACCGCTGTTAACTGCCTGGATCAGATCATGGTAAGATGGATGTAACATAGATAAATGCTCCTCTCTTTGATGCATTGTTATAGTCTTATAGTTTCAGCACTCCGCCAGTTCCGCGCGGATCCTCTCGACGAACCGCCGGTTATTGCTCATCCTGGCGTGCTGCGCCTGGATGATCCGGTGCATCTCCTCGACGCAGGCGTCCAGATCGTCGTTGATCAGCAGATAGTCATAGCGGTCCATGCCTTCCGCTTCCTCCTTCGCCCGCGCAAGCCGCTCGCGGATGACCTCCCCGCTCTCGGAGCCTCTGCCCGTCAGGCGGCGCCTAAGCTCCGCCGCGTCCGGCGCCGATACGAACAGCAGCAGCGTGTCCGGGAACTCCTCCTTCACCTTCAGCGCGCCCTGGATCTCGATCTCCAGAATCACGTCCTTCCCCGCCTGCAGCTGCTCCAGCACGTAGCTCTTCGGGGTTCCGTAGGAATGCTTCACATACCTGGCGTATTCGAGCAGCTCCTCCTCCCGGACCATCCGGTCGAATTCCTCTTCCGTCACAAAGAAATACTCCCGGCCGTGTACCTCGCCTTCCCTGGGGCTTCGGGTAGTGGCGGAGATGGAAAGCGCGTAGTTATCGTACCGGCGCAGAAGTTCCTTCATGAGAGTCCCCTTGCCTGCGCCGGAGAACCCCGACACTACCGCCAATATTCCCTGATCGCTCATATCCTTATGCTCCTATCCTCCGATGCTTTGCTCTGGCCGCGATGCCGATGCTTTGCTCTGGCCGCGATGCCGCGGACTGCTCCGCGCCGCGCGATCCCGCGATCCGGAACACATCACTCGATATTCTGGATCTGCTCCCGGATCTTCTCGATGCCGGTCTTCAGCTCGATGGCCTTGCCGGACACCTCCAGGTCGCTGGCCTTGGAAAGGATCGTATTGGCCTCCCGGTTCATCTCCTGCGCGATGAAATCCAGCTTCCGCCCTACGCTTCCTCCGTTCTCCAGTTCCTTGCGGGTGGCCGCGATATGGCTCCGGAGCCGTACCGTCTCCTCGTCCACACAGATCTTATCCGCGAAGATCGTAGTCTCGGTCACGATCCGGGACTCATCCACCGTATTGTTCTCCAGAAGCTCCTTCACCTTCTCGGTCAGCCTGGTCCGATACTCCTCGACGATGGACGGCGACCGGTTCTCGATCTCCTCCACCAGCCCGAGCATCTCGTCCAGCTTGCTGATCAGGTCGTTCTTCAGATGTTCGCCCTCGCGGATGCGGGTCTCCACAAATCCTGCGGCGGCCTCCTCCACCGCGCCGGACAGCAGCTTCCACATGGATTCCTCGTCCTCCGGCGTCTCCTCCATGGTCAGGACCTCCGGCATGCGCGCAAGCTGCGACACGGTCACATCGTCTGCAAGGCCGAACTGCTCCTTCATTTTCCTAAAATATTCCATGTATTCCGCGGCCAGGCCCTCGTTATACTTAAGCTGCATGGTCTGGGTCGTGTAATCTTCATAGGTGATGAAAATGTCCACCTTGCCGCGCTGGATATCATTTTTCAGTAAATTGCGGAGAGCGGCCTCGAAATAATTAAACTTCTTCGGCATCTTGATGCTCATGTCCAGATAGCGGTGGTTCACCGACTTGATCTCTACGGAAATCTTGTACTGATCCGTGACCTTCTCACATCTGCCGAAACCCGTCATACTCTTGATCATTTCGCGGTTCCTCTCTTTCCTCATAGATAAATATCATTATACGGCAAATGGAAAATGAAGTCAACATCGGGCGGAAAAGTTTCCTGCGGTTTGCAAAAGACGCAGGGCCCTGCCGTTCCTATGGTCTGCCGGAGCTTTCTGCCGCCTGTATCCGGCAGCCGGGTACTTGTGCGGTTCTCATATCTGTGCTATGATGGGCATATCCGGGTTTTATTATAAGAAATCATTCGAGGTGAACGATCATGGAGATTATGGAACTTTTACAAACCAAACGGACCTATCGCCGTTTTGACCAGAGCCGGCCGATCCCGCGGCAGGTCGTCGACGACATGATGGAAGCGGCCAGACTTGCCTCCTGCGCCGGCAACAAGCAGCCGCTGCGCTATCTGGCAGTCTGCTCAGAAGAACTGGTGGAACAGATCTTCCCCTTCACCTACTGGGCCGCCGCCCTGACCGACGCCGTGGGCCGCCCGAAGGAAGGCAGCCATCCGGTCATGTACTGGGCCGTTCTCTGCGACAGGGACGCGAAAGATTTCGGTCTCGGCGTGGACGCCGGGCTGGCCATGGACAACATTATTGCCGCCGCCTGGTATCACGGCGTGGGGAGCTGCATGATGGGCAATATCAACCGGGATAAGATCCGTGAGATCCTGTCCGTCGATCCTTCCCTGGAGATCCTGTACATGATCGCCTTCGGCTATCCCGCCCACCGCAGCACCGTCGTGGATCCGGACGCGGCCGGCAGCCTGAACTACTATATGGACGAGGATGAGAATTTCTATGTACCGAAACGGAAAGCTTCAGACTTCATAGAAATCAAATGATGCCGCGGCCGCACGCCGCGCAATACGGAGGTTTTATCATAAATGGCATTTGACGGAATCGTGATCGCGAACCTGACCCGCGACTTAAAAGACAGCCTGGAAGGCGCCAAGATCACCAAGATCGCCCAGCCCGAAAAGGACGAGCTTCTATTTACCATAAAAAATTATAAAGACACTTACCGGGTGCTGATGTCGGCCAGCGCCAGCCTGCCGCTGATCTATTTTACGGAAAGCAACAAGCCGGGGCCGCTGACCGCGCCCAATTTCTGCATGCTGCTTCGCAAGCACATCGGCAGCGGCCGCATCGTAAGCGTGAGCCAGCCCGGTCTGGAGCGGGTCATCGAATTCACCATCGAGCATCTGGATGAAATGGGCGACCTGTGCCGCAAGAAGCTGATCGTGGAGCTGATGGGCAAGCACAGCAATATCATCTTCTGCCGGGACGACGGCGTGATCCTGGACAGCATCAAGCATGTGTCCGCCCAGATCAGTTCCGTGCGGGAAGTACTTCCGGGACGGGAATATTTCCTCCCGCAGACGGTGGAGAAGGCGGATCCGCTGACCGTATCCGAGGAAGAATTCTCCCGGCGCATCAGTGCCGCGCCCATGCCGGTCCAGAAGGCGCTCTATTCGACCCTGACCGGCTTAAGCCCCATCGTCGCGCTGGAACTGTGCCATCTGGCCTCCATCGACGGGGACCACTCCGCCAATGAACTGTCGGCGGCGGAGCTGACCCACCTTTATCATACGCTGACGCTTATGATGGAGGACGTCCGTGAGGGACGCTTCACGCCAAATATCGTGTACCGGAACGACGAGCCGGTGGAATTCGCGTCGGTGCCGCTGACGTGTTATAACGGCGGCGGCTATTATGCGCAGGAATTCGCCTCTGTAAGCCGGCTTCTCGAGGCCTACTACGCCTCCCGCGACACTGTCGTCCGCATCCGCCAGAAGTCCACGGATCTGCGGAAGATCGTCCAGACCGCGCTGGAGCGCAGCTATAAGAAGCTGGAGCTTCAGGAGAAGCAGCTCCGCGATACGGATAAGAGGGATAAATATAAGACCTACGGCGAACTTCTCAACACCTACGGCTACGAGCTGGCAGGCGGAGAGAAGGAACTGAAATGCCTGAATTATTATACCAATGAAGAAATTAAGATCCCGCTGGATCCGCAGTTGACGGCCCGCGAGAATTCCCAGAAATATTTTGACCGGTACAATAAGCTGAAACGCACCTACGAGGCCCTGACGGAGCAGACCGCCGCGACCCGCGGCGAGATCGACCATCTGGAGTCCATCGCCACGTCCTTAGAGATCGCCTTAAAGGAAGAGGATCTGGTCCAGATCAAGGAAGAACTGACCGAATACGGCTACATCCGCCGCCATAACACCGGCGGTAAGAAACCGAAGATCACCAGCAGGCCCTTCCACTACCTCTCTTCCGACGGCTTCCATATCTATGTGGGCAAGAACAATTATCAGAATGAAGAGCTGACCTTCAAGCTGGCCTCCGGCAATGACTGGTGGTTCCACGCCAAAGGCATTCCCGGCTCCCATGTGATCGTGAAGACGGAAGGAAGGGAACTGCCCGACCGCGTCTTCGAGGAAGCCGGCGCTCTGGCCGCCTACTACTCCAAAGGCCGCGGAAATGAGAAGGTGGAGATCGACTATATCCAGAAAAAGCATATCCGCAAGGTGGCCGGCGCCGCGCCGGGATTTGTCATCTATCATACGAATTATTCGCTGGTTGCTGCGCCGCGGGCGGATCTTAAAGAAATCGAAAAATAACAGATAAGCAGAGAAACTTTGGCAGGAGTGATATTTCACTGCATTGCTTTTAATCCATCGGGGCGCGTGATTACCATGCGCCCCCAATAAATCTTCACAGAAAGTTTGTATGACGCGTCTGCCTTCATCTAGTACACGCCCATAATTTTGAGAAACAATAGAACCAGCACCAGCAGAATGCTTGGCCGTACGATCTTCGTCCCTTTCGTCATCACCAGAGATGCTCCGATCCAGGCGCCGGCCATATTGCTTAAGGCCGCCGCCAGTCCCAGCAGGAAGATCACCTGGCCGTCCAGCAGAAACACCGCCAGCAACGTCACATTGGTGGTCCAGTTGATGACCTTGGACTGGCCGTTGGCCCGCTTCATCGGCAGCTTGGCAAATACCGTCAGGGCAATGATCAGAAATGTCCCCGTTCCCGGCCCGTAGAAGCCGTCGTAGAAGCCGATAACCAGCGCCGCGAGGGACGAGATCCCGTATACCCGCCGGTTCAGCACCAGTTCGCTGCTCTCCTCGTCCGCCGGGAACAGCTTCCGGTTCAGCACGATAAACGCGGTCACCGGCAGGACCACGAAGAGAATATACTTCATCGCGGCCTCGTCCACCGTCAGCGAGATCCTCGCGCCGCAGGCCGAGCCGATCATCGCGGCGATGACTGTGGGAACCGCCAGCCGCAGGCTGACCATTTTCGCGCGGATGAATTTGAGGGTCGCCAGAGTCGTCCCGCAGGCGGATGATAATTTATTGGTGGCGATCGCCATGTGGATCGGAATCCCGGCGATCAGGTAAGCGGGCAGGGAGATCAGTCCCCCTCCCCCGCCGATGGCGTCCACCAGCCCGGCCAGGAATACCAGCGGGCAGACGATCAGAAACATAATCGGTGTCAGATGCATAGCTGCAGTATCTCTTTCTCTCTCGTTGAATTTCTTACATGTCTCTGCACCATATCAGCGTCAGGACTACTCTTCTGCAAATCGTATACGCCGGCCGGATTCCGCGGCGCTCAGGCATAACTCCCACCTGAAGCTGTGAATTCCCGCCTTCAGCCGCCATATGCAGTTCGCAATCGTTTTCCATGCCTCTAATTGAACGGATCCAGCGCTCCCTTGATCGCCGCCAGCAGATCGCCGAACTCCTCGAACGCCTGCAGATCCGGATTATCGGCGATGATCTTTTCCGTACTCTTAAACAGAAACCCGGCCTTGCTGGCACGGATCATGCCCAGGTCGTTATAGCTGTCGCCGGCCGCGATGGTCTCGTAGCCAATAGACTGGAGCGCCTTCACGGTGGACAGCTTCGACTGCTCCACGCGCATCTTAAAGCCGGTCACCTCGCCGCTTTCCGCCACCTCAAGCGTATTGCAGAAAATGGTGGGCCAGCCCAGCTTTTTCATTAACGGCTTGGCAAACTGGGTAAACGTATCGCTCAGAATGATTACCTGGGTCATCGTCCGCAGTTCGTCCAGGAACTCCTTCGCGCCCGGCATCGGATCGATCGTCGCGATCACATTCTGGATCTCCTTAAGGCCCAGGCCATGCTCCTTTAAGATCCCCAGTCTCCATTTCATCAGCTTGTTGTAATCCGGCTCATCCCGGGTCGTCCTCGAAAGCTCCGGGATCCCGCTGGCCTTCGAAAATGCGATCCAGATCTCCGGCACCAGCACGCCTTCCATATCCAGACATACGATGTTCATACTAATTTCTCTCCTTTTCTGTCTTATTTGCGACTGACGCCGCATCCGATTTCATTTCTCATACACAATTCCATGTAAGCAGACGCAGATTTCCCCTGTCGCCAACCGCTTCTCCACAGGCACAGGACGTCTCTCATCTGCCATAAATGCCGCAGTCAATGCATCGCTCTACTTTGTTAAAGCAGCGCCGGCAAAATAACATCCGGGAATCATCCGCATTTTTCTCTATATGCATAGATAATTCCCGGATGTGAATCTCTTTGCTTTACGATCTTCTCTGCCTTATAATTTCTCTGTTTTACGGCCGTCCGTCCTGCTGCATCTCTGCTTTACGGCCATCCGGTCTTACGTTTTCCCATCCGGCTTCTCACTTCTTCGGCACCAGCACCGTCTTGCCGCCCATATACGGCTGCAGGACCGTCGGAATCTTCACGCTGCCGTCCGCCTGCAGATTGTTCTCCAGGAAAGCGATCAGCATACGCGGCGGAGCCACCACCGTGTTGTTCAGCGTGTGGGCGAAATACCTGCCGTTCTCGCCCTCTACGCGGATACGAAGCCTCCTGGCCTGAGCGTCGCCCAGATTCGAGCAGGAACCGACCTCGAAATACTTCTTCTGCCGCGGGCTCCAGGCCTCCACGTCGCAGGATTTCACCTTCAGGTCCGCCAGGTCGCCGGAGCAGCACTCCAGGGTCCGCACCGGAATGTCCATGGAACGGAACAGATCCACCGTGTTCTGCCAAAGCTTGTCGTACCACATGGGAGAATCCTCCGGCTTGCAGACCACGATCATCTCCTGCTTCTCGAACTGATGGATGCGGTAGACGCCTCTCTCCTCGATGCCGTGGGCGCCCTTCTCCTTGCGGAAGCAGGGGGAATAGCTGGTCATCGTCTTCGGAAGCTCGCTCTCCGGCGTGACCGTGTCAATGAATTTGCCGATCATGGAATGCTCGCTGGTTCCGATCAGATACAGATCCTCGCCCTCGATCTTATACATCATGGCGTCCATCTCCGCGAAGGACATAACGCCGGTCACCACATTACTGCGGATCATAAACGGCGGCACGCAGTAGGTGAAGCCCCGGTCGATCATGAAATCGCGGGCGTAGGCGATCACCGCCGAATGAAGCCTGGCGATATCCCCCATCAGATAATAGAATCCGTTGCCGGCCACGCGCCCCGCCGCGTCCAGATCGATGCCGTCAAAGGTCTTCATGATATCCGTATGGTACGGGATCTCGAAATCCGGCACCACCGGCTCACCGAACCTCTGAAGCTCCACGTTCTCGCTGTCGTCCTTACCGATGGGCACGCTGGGATCGATGATGTTCGGAATCGTCATCATGATCTTCGTGATCCGCTCCTCGTAAGTCCCCTGGTCCTTCTCAAGCTGAGCCAGACGTTCCGCGTTGGCAGTCACCTGGGCCTTCACGGCCTCGGCCTCCTCCTTCTTCCCCTGGGCCATCAGCTGGCCGATCTGCTTGGACAGCTTGTTGCGGGCCGCCCGGAGGTTGTCCCCCTCGGCCTTGGCCGCCCGGTTCTTCGCGTCCAGATCGATTACCTCGTCCACCAGCGGGAGCTTCTCGTCCTGAAATTTATTTCGGATATTCTGCTTGACTATCTCCGGATTCTCTCTCACAAATCTAAGATCTAACATAATCTTCCTCCTGCAAAACTGCATCTGTAAATGAATACGTCCCGCGCCAGGGCTGCCTGCCTCGCCATACACTGAACGTGTACTCACAGCATTTCAGCATATGGTTCTTTACGCATTGTGCAGTTCACTAAGCGTGTTCACCCATAGCAAACCCGCTATGGCTCCCCGTACACTTCAAAGCCTGCTAAGACCCACTCATAGCATACCTGCTATAATTTCCCGTACACGCCGCTGCCGCGGGCCGAATCTTACTCAGCACAGTATACCGCAAACTTTCAAAAAAGAAAACCCCCATTTTACACGGTATTTTCAAAAAATGTTCCATGAGCAAGACGAATCTCATACACCGGCTCTACCCGCGCGCCCTCAAGGCCGCCGATATAGGCCGAAACCTCCTCCCGCCGCGCCGCCATGGCGGAATCGACATTGACATTGGCGCCCTCCTTCAGCGGCGTGATGCGGATCGTGATCGGTCTGTCCGCCAGTTCCTCCGCGAAATCCTTAAGTCCGATCTCCCAGGCCGCGCCGTTGGCAAAATTGTCGCTGATCATCCTGCCGTCGATAAAGGCCTGGCCGATATCGCCGCTGTAGGTCAGCTGCAGGCGTGCGTCCTTTAATCCGTGCCGGAAATACTCCGGCAGTTTCTTTGGCAGCTCGACTGTATACCTTCGCTCATCGACTGCCGTCACCTTCGGCGTGATGACAACCTCTTCCGTCTCAAACTGCAGGCAGCCGAGAACCGGGGCATACGCGTGCTCTTCCACCTTCTGCACCGCAGCCCCGCAATGACCAGAGATATTCGCCACGTGACTACAAAGGCCGGATATGTTTCTCGCTGAGTGCCTGCAGGAGCCAGACATATTTTCCGCCGGGGACTTGCAAAGACCAGATATATTTTCCGCCAAGGACCCGCAAAGACCAGACACATTTTCCGCCAAGGATCCGCAAAGACCAGACACATTTTCCGCCGGATAGGTATACACCAGATTCACCGCGCTGCCTGTCTCCAGACGCAGTCCGTCCGCGTCGGCCAGAAGCGCACCTTTCGTGAAAATAAGCCCCCCGCAGCCGGCCGTGCGCTGTCCGCCTGTTCCGCTCTCTGCCGTATCCATATGGGGCCAGACTACATACATCTGGTTCGCCATCTCCCGGCTGACCACCAGAACGCGAATCCCAGCCTCGCCTTTGGTTACCCGGAAATGATCAATCTCCACATCTTCCCTGCACTCATAGCGGATTTCCGCCGCGCCTTCAACCGCCGCTCCGTTTTCAAACTGGAACGCCGCCCGCATCCCTTCCGGAACCATAAAGACATAGGTTCTCTCCCCGTCCGTCTCCACCACGGTGACCGGCTGGGCCGTCGCCCATACCAGATCGATGCCGTCCATATCAAAATGGAACGGAAGGATCGCGTTCTCATCCCCCGCGATACTGAATTGCAGATCGATCTCTTCCCCGTCCAGCCGCAGCGTGATCCGCTCGTCCATCCGGTCCGGCATCCGCATATGGTCCTGGAAATTATTGACAAAAACAAATCCCCGCTTCCCGTCCGTGCGCACCGCATAACGAAGCGTTTCCGTATCCCGCGGGTCGATCTCCGACGCTCCCGCCGGCAGTACGGTCCGAAGCGGGCAGAGCCTGTCCCCGAAGGCCGCCGCAAAATAATGAATGGTTTTCAGCCTCCGGTACGACTCCCTTACCTGCCCGAACTCGCCCAGCGCCGCCTGGTAATCATAAGAAATCTTAGGCACCTGGGCCTCATTCAGAAACGTCCCATGGCGCCCCAGCGGATTGCTGCCGCCCTGGAACATATAATAACCCAGGAAATTGCTGCCGGAGGCCATCTTGATATTCGCCATGGCGTCCACGCTCTTATACGGGAACCGGAAACGGTAGTAATAGCAGCACATCATTCCGCCGCCCATCTCGCAGCAGGCGTAGGGCCTGTCCTCCGGCTTATAACGCGGTTTGAAATCATTGGTACAAACTACGCCATTGTTATGGAAATCCTGATAAATGTACTCCTCCGTGGCCGGATGCTCTCCCTTGTGGGAATAGAAGATCCAGGGCCGGTAGGAATAACCGCCCCACAGCGGCATCATGGAATCCGGAGCGATCGCGCCACCCCACGCGGTGCAGGTATAGAAAGCCGGCGTCAGACCCTTTTCGGCGGCCAGCTCCTTTAAGCGGAGCATATAGGCGTCGCCTTCATTTCCGCTGAATACCCACTCATCCGAGATGCCGGTCGTGATCTCCCAGGCCGCGGAGGAATGCATATATTCATTGTCGATCTGCACGCCGATGATCGGCCCGCCGTCCTTATAAAAAAGTCCTTCCGTCTGCTGCCCGATCTGCGAGTAGAACCGACCGGTATAATACAGGAAGCCCTCGTTCAGCGTCCGAACCTCGAACGGCTTGCCGTACAGCCAGTCTGGCAGCCCGCCGTTCCGGACCTCGCCGTGCGCGAAGGGACCGACCCGCAGGATCACATAGAGCCCGTGCTTCGCGCACAGCTCCACGAACCGGCGGATATCCCTGCGGCCGCTGAAATCGAAGCGTCCCTCTTCCTCCTCGTGATGGATCCAGAAAACGTAGGACGTCACTACGTTGATCCCGCACATTTTCATCTTGATCAGCTCGTCCTCCCACCTCGTCTCCGGCATCCGGCTGTAGTGGAATTCTCCGCTGATCCCGAAGAACGGCTTTCCGTTCTTCTGCAGATAATAATTCGTAAATGAAAGCGTCTCGCCGCGGCCGTTCTCTCCCCGGAAATCCTTCCCAAGCGGGTATATCTCCTTCGGCTTTACGCCGGCTAATGACAGTTCGTGATCCATTTGCCTTACAGTCTCCTTCCACATTCCCGTGACTTTTTGCTGTCACAGCTTTCTTGCCGCCATAACTTTCCTTAATTATCTCTATTGCATAGCTTTTATCGCAGCAGCTTTCTTCTCTCTGCAGCTTTTCTTATCTTTCTACATTGCCATAACTTCTCATTCCTGCTGCTCGTTTCTCCCCTGTATATCAATCAGAGATCCGGTTCAGCGTAAAATCGTCGACCGTCCCCCAGCCCTTTGCGCCGCATTTCACACGCACGCCGATCGTCATGCTGTCGCCGCTAAGCTTTATCCCCGTGATCTTCGGATTCTTCCAGTCCGCATAGCCGGTCACCATAAAGGACTGCGTCTTCTCCTCGCCGTCCGCCACCACGTACAGCTCCATCTCCGCGTCCGCGGACATATCGCCGCCCTGGGAGTAGACCATCAGCTGGTAAGTTCCGGGCTCCAGGTTCGTCACTTCCTGCTCGATGGCAAATTCCATATCCGATTCCGACCAGAAATGGAACGCCACATTGCCGCTGTAGGCGTCGTCCGCCTTTGTCTGGAAATCCGTCGGATTCTTATTGCCTTCATATGTCACCTTCCACATGGAAGTATCCGGTCTCTCAAAGCCGGGATTCTCCACCAGATTCAGCATCCGAATCTCCACATGGGCAGGGATCTTCGTTCCGTCCTCCAGGATTCCGGTCACAATATACTCGCCGCCCTGCGTCATGTCGATCGCAGCCAGCGAATCCTCATCCCAGGTGACCGGCACCTGGGCGCTTGCCGACGGGTCGTTATAGACTACATCCACCTTATCCGGCATCTGCAGCTCGCTTCCTACACTGCAGGACACCTTCACATCCGGAATATCTACGAAGGCCAGAGGTGCGGTGGCGCCGTATTTTAAGTATTTAAACACATTCAGGGACGCCAGCGGATGGCCGGTCCGGTCGAACATCGCCTGGTTATCCCAGGAACAGCCGCCGTAATAAAGTCCCGCGTCGTCCGGGTCATAATCCGCCGCGTAGCTGCTGGCCCAGCCGCTTCCATATTTCTCCCAGACCGGGGAATTATCCGCCGTCGCCGGTCCCACCGGAATCCAGACGCCCTCCCAGTAGAAGACTCCCAGCGCACCCGCGTCCGACGCCGCCGCGCAGATATCGCGGATCATCGTCGCCTGGCTCTGCACCTTCGCCGGATAGCCCGGTACCAGATCGTCTGAGGATACGCTGTTAGCGGTACCGTCGCCGTCGTCATTGGTATAAGGGTAGGCGGTCTCGGCGATCAGCGTTTTCTTGCCGTACTTTTCCTGGATCCGCTTCACAGCGGCCTGCATATCTTCCGGGGTTCCGTGCCAGTAAGGGTAGTAGGACATGGCGAAAATATCATAGTCCACGTTATTGTTTTTCAGATTCGCGGCGATCGCGTCCAGCTTGTCCAGTTGGTGAATATCCGTGTAATGCACTGCCACCTGAATGTCCTTTCCATAGGCCGCGGCCGTCTCCCGAACCGCCCTGCTTCCGGAATTCAAAAGCTTCGCGACCACGGAAGGCTGCGATTCCCCGGACATTCCGTTATTGATCTCATTGCCGATCTGCACCATGCCCACGTCCACGCCTGCATCCAGGACCGCCGTCAGACTTTCCGCGGTGAAATCATACAGAGCCTCGCATTTCTCATCCGCGCTCATGCCCTTCCACGCCTTAGGAGCATGCTGGCGCTTGGGATCGGCCCAGAAATCCGAATAGTGGAAATCAACGCACACCTTCATGCCGTACTGCGTCGCCCGCCGGCCAAGCTCGATCGCCTTGGGGACGTCGCAGTTACCGCCGCCGTAGCCGTGTCCATCCGCGTCGTAGGGATCGTTCCAGACCCGCAGGCGGATGTAATTGACCCCGGCCTGCGCTAACGTCATGAAGACATCCTGCTCTTCTCCGCCGAAATCATAGTACCGGACGCCGCTTTCTTCTTCCGAGATCACGGAAGACGCGTCCATTCCGCGGATGAAATCATCCGCGATCCCTTCCACCGGCGCTACGAAGATCTCGGATTCCTCCGGACCGTCCGGCAGCGGAAATGTGGTCTGCTCGATCACCGGCTGCGTTTTGACTCCCGGATCCTTCTGCGCCGGCTGCTCGTCTCCGGCTGATTCGGGCACAGATTCCGCCGTCTGAATCCCCACATTCTGTGTTTCCGCTTTCTGCTCTCCTGCCGCCTGCGATTCCGCCGTCCGGACTTCCGACTGCATTCCCGCACCGGCTCCGCTGCCGCCCCGACCGCACCCGGACAGTCCGCCGATACAAAAAGCAGCGGCAACGCTAAGCCCTATCAGTCTCAAGCATTTTCTCTTCATAGCTGTCTCTCCTCCCCTTAAAGCACATTCATCGGACGTCCCAGCAACACAATTCGATTATATCGTAATCACAGATATATTGCAAGATTTCTGATCGGGCGGATGAATCTGACCGCTTTCTCCACCACAGAGTCATCTTGAAAGATTGTCGAATCTTACACAGAAAATTTCGGGAAATTGCCGAATCTTAAGAATCGCATAGACTTTGCGCGCCGGGTGTGGTATATTTATTTTGTAGCTGGTCAATTTTATAGGCAGGAAGGGAGTGATGCCATGAATGACCATGATCTGATGGAAGCAATGTTCGAAGCTATAACCGGACTGAAGGTTGAGATAACCGACATGAAGGCCGATATAACCGGCATAAAGACCGATATGGCCGGCATGAAGACCGATATGGCTGATATGAAGGCTGAACTGAAAGCTGACATAACAAACCTGCGAACTGAGCTGAAGTCCGATATTCAAAAGATTAATATTCAGTTAGAGAATGATGTTATACCGCGTCTGAATACAATCGAAGAATGCTATACCGATACATACAAGCGTTATGTGGCCGAAACAGACGATATCCAGCAATTGAAAACCGATGTAAGTCTGTTAAAAGCAGCCGTATCCAGATTATATCAGTCAGCCTAACCGATTATAATACACGACCGCAAAGCGCGTGAGTCTATGTCTCCCCATAGTCCACGCGCTTACCTGTATATTTTTATATAAGTATTCATAACAGCATAATATATTTTATATTTCCAATAAGAATTACAAGGAGGGATGTTCAAATGAAATACGCGATCGACGAAAAAGGCTACGTCTCCATCGGCGGCTTCGGCCAGAACCTGCGGATCCGCAGCACCGACCCGGCTCTCCCGGTGATCCTCTTCATCCACGGCGGTCCCGGCGTCTGCGACCGCCATTGGGTGTTAAAGGACCAGTCCGCCCTGGCACAGCACATGACCATGGTCTGCTGGGACCAGCGCGGCGCGGGCCTGAGCTATTTCCGCAGGCAGCCGGAAGAGGACATGACCCTGGATCGGATGATCGAGGACGCTCACGAAGTCATCCGCTATCTGAAGCGGCGGTTCCGCAAGAAGAAGATCTATATCGTCGGCCACTCCTGGGGATCTCTTCTGGGATCGCTGACCGCGAAACGCTATCCGCAGGACGTGGCGGCCTACATCGGCATGGGCCAGTTTGTCGACGGCGATGAGAATGAAACGCTCTCCTACCGGTTCGTTCTGGACGAAGCCACAAAGCGGAACGACACGAAGGCCCTCAAGGAACTGGAGCGGATCGGCTGGCCGAAGAAAGGCCGCTACGCCAGCATGGACGACATGATGGTCCAGCGCAACCTGATGAGCAAATACGGCGGCGAGGAGCACGGCAAGAGCGACGGCATCATTGAGTCGGTCGTGATCCCGATCCTCAAATCGCCGGAGTACAGCCTTCTCGATCTGTGGCGCTACTATAAGGGCGCGTTCTTCAGCCTGCGGACCCTGTGGGACGAGATCGTGGCCTGCAACTTAAATGAAATGATTCCGGACATTGACGTCCCGGTCTATCTGACCGAGGGCCGTCATGACCAGAACTGCCCGCCCTCCATCGCGGAGAAATGGTTCGCCGCCCTCGACGCTCCCCGCAAGGAGTGGATCTGGTTCGAGGATTCCGGCCACTCCCCGATCAAGGAGACGCCGGAGGAATGGAGAAAGACGGTCGAACGGATCGTGGCGCAGGAAGAGGCGATCTGCCCGACGGCAAGATAGTACGAACAGCACTTCAACCGTACCGAAATACAAAAACAAGATTCCCTAAGCCGCATGTCGGGAATCGCAGAAAGGACTCAGCTATGGAAAAGAACAGTTCAAAGAAGCACGGACATAACACCATCCCGCGCAAAACCGCCTACACAAATGGCATCCTGCTGTCCGGCCATGAAGACATGACGCCGGTCACCGGCATGACCCTGATCACCGACGGCGAGAAGATCGCCGCCATCCAGCCGGCAGATCAGCCCCTTCCGGCCCACTGCCGCGAGATCGACCTGGGCGGCAAATACCTGATGCCCGGCCTGATCAACATGCACGTCCACATCCCATCCGGCGGAAAGCCGACGAAGAAGCCTATGGACGCACGCAGGACCGTGAAGCTTGTGACAGCCAACCGTCTGACCCGCAAGGTTCTGGAAAAGATGTACCGCGATTACGCGAAGACCGAACTTCTTAGCGGCGTGACTACGATCCGCACCGTGGGCGGCGTAGAAGCCTACGACACATGGCTGCGCGATGAGATCGCCGCCGGCCGCGGCGTAGGACCTACGATCCTGGCCGGCAACATGGCGGTCTCCGTTCCCGGCGGCCATATGGCCGGTTCCCTGGCCTACGAGGCCACCTCCGCTGAGGAAGCCGCCGCATATGTCAGGAAGATCGCCGAGGATAAACCGGACCTGATCAAGCTGATGATCACCGGGGGCGTCCTGGACGCCACAGAAATGGGCGAGCCCGGCGTGCTGCGTATGCCGCCAGAGTACGTGAAAGCCGCCTGCGATGAGGCCCACCGCCTCGGCCTTCCGGTAGCCGCCCATGTGGAAAGTCCGGAAGGCGTCCGCGTGGCGCTCGCAAACGGCGTGGACACCATCGAGCACGGCGCCCAGCCGGACGAGGAGATCCTGCGGCTCTTCAAAGAAAGGAACGCGGCCATTGTTACCACACTGTCCCCGGCGCTGCCCTACGCCCTGTTCGACCGCTCGGTCAGCCACTGCTCGGAGATGGCTCAGTACAACGGCAGGATCGTCTTCGACGGCATTGTCGCCTGCTGTAAGGCCTGCCTGGAAAATAATATCCCCGTGGGTCTGGGCACCGACACCGGCTGTCCATTCATCACCCACTACGATATGTGGCGGGAACTGGTCTATTTCAGCCGCTACTGCAGCGTGACGCCGGCGTTCGCACTCTACAGCGCAACTCTTGGAAATGCAAAGATCGCCCATATCGACGATCATGTGGGCTCCCTGGATATAGGCAAGACCGCGGATCTGGTGATCACCGAGAAGAACCCGCTTGAAGATCTGACGGCGCTCCGCAATATCTCCGCCGTTGTCACACGCGGCCGACTGATCGAGGAGCCGAAGGTGAAGAAAATGGAACAGGTGGAGCGGGAGTTAGACAAATTTCTGTAAAATACCCAATACAAGCAAGGCGTCACTGGCGCCCTGCTCGCATAAAAATTTTAATGCAGGAGAGCCCGACGGCTTCTCCTGCATTTTCTGACTGAAGTGAATTATCATAGAAGATTCCATTTACAGAAATTTTTCTATACGCTCGCCTGGTCGTATGATCCGTCCAGGAAAATGTCCGCACCTCCCGCTCACTGAAGCGTCTCGATATCTCTGTCCATTTTACCCATCACCATGCCTCTATACCGCGCTCCTCTCCCAAAACTTCACGGAACGCTTCGCAATCAATCCCGGTTTACTCTCCGAACCAGCCCCGGCAGCGCTTTTTCAAACTTTACGCCATACCAGTGTCCGGCATCGCCAAGAGTTTTCTTCATACTCTCGACCGTAAAATCCGCCGCGATGCCGGCCGCTTCCAGGACACGGAAGCCCTGCATCAGGGAACCCACGAACGCGGACGCATAGATATCGCCGGTTCCATGAGAATTGCGCTCCAGCCTCTCGTGGAAGTAATACCGGGTCGTCCCATTCTGACGCACCGCCACGCCAAGTTTATCCGGTTCATAGCTGACGCCCTTCATGACCACGCATTTCGCCCCGAGTGCAGACACCTTATCCAGAAGCGATTCAATATACGCCTCATCCTTCGGCCCCTCCTCATAGGGAGTCCCGGTCATAAGGCATGCTTCCGTGATATTCGGCAAAGCAATATCGGCGATGCCGCATAATTCTCCCATCCTTACGGCAAATTCCCCGGTAAAGCCGCGATACAGCCTGCCATGATCCGCCATGGCCGGATCTACGATCCGCAGGCCTCCCGGAACCAATGTCTCATCCATAATCGTCTGCACAAAATCAATCTGATCGATGCTTCCCAGATATCCGGTATACACCGCGTCAAAATAAATGCCTTCCTTCTTCCAGTGATTCCCGATCGCCAGCATGTCGCCGCTCAGATCTCGGAATGTATTTCCCGAAAATCCACCCGTGTGGGTGGAAAGCACCGCCGACGGCAGGATCGCCGTCTCAATGCCGCAGGCCGAGATGATCGGCAGCGCCACAGTCAGGGAGCATTGTCCCACGCAGGAAATGTCCTGGATTGTCAAAACTCTCTTATCGCCCATGCGTTCCTCCAAACTTCTTATGCCGCTCAGTCCTTCGACTCCACGCAGATCAGGATTCCCTTATCAAAACGTATCGCCGCCGTCTCTTCCACGATCTCATTGCTGACGCAGAGCCCGGCTTCCCGGCCAATGGTAATATTCTTCCCGGTAAGCGGATATTTGAATCCGGTCAGCGTGATTCCCTTCACCTGCTCCGTCATCGGGATAAACGATACGTATTTCCCATAAGCTTCGCTCCGTCGAAATACCCTGCTTCCCGTCAGGAGGCTCACCCGGTTCTGGGCGTCATAAAGCGCCGCCTCCACTCCCGCGTCCAGACACATTTTCAGCAGATGAATATTGGAAAGCTCATGGTCCAGCCGTCCGCCCGTAGCGCCCAGGATCGCCAGCCGCGCACAACCCAGCTTCATGGCGGTGCGGATCGCCAGCTCTGTATCCGTCTCGTCCTTCTCCGGCTTATGCACATCCCAAAGGGTATCCCCGCCGGCAGACCGGCGGTACCGGTCCAGGATCTCCGGCCGAACCGTATCGAAATCCCCGACGATGGCATCCGGCACAAGCCCCAGCTTCTCCGCCGGCTCCAGGCCGCCGTCCACCAGAATGACGCAGTCAAAGCCATAATTTCCCCTGGCGCGCCTCTCCCCACCGGTTCCTGACTCCGCGTTCTCACTGTCTTCCGGCAGCGCTCTTTCTCCGAACCCTGACATCTTTTTCTCTCTGCATTCCAGTGCCGCACACTTTCTGTCTCCCGGCGCCGCATCCGCACAGCCGGTCCTTCTCTCGCAGACGGCTGTCTTCCCTCTGACTCCATTGTCTTCTTCCGCTTCCGCACTTCCATGCCGTCCGGATCCGGAATATCCGGCAAACCCACGCAAAAATTTACCGGCGAAAGCCAGATCCAGCTTCCCGCCGGTGATGATCAGTCCTGTCTTCATCTCTTCTCAAATTCCTCGAATATCTTCAGAAACTCTCTGGTGTTGGCGGCCGCGTCGCCCCGGTAGATGGCGGATCCGGCCACGATGATATTGGCGCCCGCTTCCAGACAAAGTCTCACATTATCAAGCGTCACGCCGCCGTCGATCTGAATATCCAGATCAACACCCCGGTTTTTGCAGAGCTTGCGCAGCGAACGTACCTTGTTCAGCGTATAGGGAATCATCTCCTGACCGCCGAATCCCGGATTCACGGTCATGATCAGCACCATGTCCACGCAGTCCAGAAGGTCATGGATCATCAGGATCGGCGTCGTCGGATTCAGCGCCACTCCCACCTTCAGTCCCGCCTTGCGGATCTCCCGCAGCGTATAATCCAGATGGGTGCACGCCTCGGCGTGAACCGTGATGATATCCGCGCCGCACCGGACGATCTCCGGCAGATAACGCAGCGGCTCCTGCACCATCATATGTACGTCGAATACCTTATCCGTGCAGCTGCGGATCGACGAGATCATCTGCATTCCAAAGGATATGCTGGGTACGAAGGTTCCGTCCATCACGTCCAGATGGATATACTGGGCGCCGGCCCGGTCCACCTCTCCGATCTGCTGCTCAAGCCTTTTAAAGTCTGCTCCCAGAATCGAGGGTGACAGAATATTCATAAGCTAGTATCTCCTTTTCTCCTTCTGCTCCGTGTACAGCAGGCGGTAATTCTCATAGCGGCTGCGGCTGATCTTTCCTTCCTCCACCGCGGTTTTGATACCGCAGACCTTCTCACCCATGTGAACGCACCCCGGAAACCGGCATCCGCCCGTAAAAGGCTCAAATTCGGGGAAACAATCCTTCAGCTCCTCCGGTTCCATCTCGTCCACATACATGGAACTGAAACCGGGCGTATCCATCAGATAAGTCCCGTTCTCCAGACAGAACAGCTCCGAATGACGGGTCGTATGACGGCCGCGCCGGATCTTCTCGCTGACACTGCCGGTCTCCATATTAGCCTCCGGCATCAGCCGGTTGGTAAGCGAGGACTTGCCAACGCCGGAAGGGCCGGCCAGCACCGTCGTCCTGCCTCTGAGGCCATCCCGGATCCGGTCCATCCCCTGCCCCGTATAGGTACTGAGCGAAAGGACCGGATAACCCGCCGGCTCATAGATCCGGCGGAAACGCTCTACCGTCTCCTCGTCCGCCAGATCCGTCTTATTAAATACAATGGATACATCCACATCCATCCGGCAAAGCATCACGAGGAACCGGTCCAACAGGTTCAGATTCGGCTCCGGATCCTTCGCGGCAAATACCACCAGCGCCTGATCCACGTTGGCTACCGCCGGCCGGATCAGCTCGTTGCGGCGCGCAAGGATCTCATCCACATTCCCCTCCGGCGGGTCGGTCCCCAATACGGATATCTCTGCGTTATCGCCCACGAGAGGCCTGATCTTCCGATTCCGGAAGATTCCTTTGGCCCTGCATTCATAAACCAGACCGTCCTCCGCGTGAACATAATAGAAACCGGCGATCCCTCTGATAATCTTGCCTGTCATCCGCCTCGCCTTTCTATTCCGTCACAAAGAACTGAACCGGATAGCTGGCCAGCACCTGCCCGGATTCCGCATTGACCACCTCGACCTCGCCGTATTCCGCGCCGGGAATGATCGCCTCGATCTCCGGGAATTCGATCGGGAGCAGGCTTCCGCTGGTAACCTCCGTAGCCTCCATCAGGGTCCGGTACTGGGAACCGTCCTCCGCGTCCTGGCGCAGACGCACCTCAAGCTTTAATGTCGTTCCCTGCATTCCCGGTCCGAACGCGCCCTGCAGGTCATACGTCTCGCTGATCGCGGCGATATGCCGCTGAGGAGGCGGTTCGGGTCCGTCGCTTATAACAAAGGAGATCCTGCTGCCCTCTTCCACGCTTTCATTGGCCGCGATATCCTGACTGACCACATAGCCCTGCGGAATCACGGCGTCAAAGCTTCTGGTGACTTCGCCCGGGTTCAGTTTGGCATCGATCAGGCGCTGCCTTGCCTCTTCCTCTGTGATATTGAAAAGATCGGGCACCGTTCGCATAACCGGGGCCGGTCCCAGACTTACATAAAGCGTTACCGTTTCACCCGCGCGCACCTGCGCCGGCTCATAACGGACGATCTTATCCTGCGCTACCGTATCATTATATTCGTCAAAGAATTCCGATTTCAGTCCGTTCTGGGCCAGTACGGCGGCTGCCGCCGATTTATCCATGCTTGTAAGGGCAAGCGCCTGCAGATCGATCATTCCGTTTCCGGTACTGACGACCACATCCACGGTAGAATATTTCTGGACCACCGTTCCAACCACCGGGGATTGGGAGATCACATAGTTATTCTCCACCGTATCCGACTCCTCGTAGCTGACGACACGCATGACCAGCGTGGATTCCTTCAGCTTCGCCTCCGCCATATCCACCGGCAGATTCGTCGCATCCGGCGCCAGCACCTCCGTATCCGCAAGCTGCGGCTGTGAGTCGTCCGAGACTGTCTCCATCTGAATTGACGACTGCGTATTGCCGAATCCCAGGTTCAGACCGGAACCGCTGCGGAACAGCCCGCCGATCCTGGAAAACAGCAGGATCAGCACCGCGACGATAACGACCGCCACCAGAATTCCCACGCTCGTAAGGATCCTCTCGATCCCGCTGCTTACATTCGTATTCCGCTCCGGCTCCTTCGGATATTCCGGTTCCAGCTCCTGCTGCATCGGCTGGTAGGATTTGTGGGCCAGATTGATCACTTTCAGCTCATCCTGGCTGATCTGCCTGGTATCCGCGCCGTAATCGATCTCCGGGGCCATCGTCACAAAATTCTCGTCCGGATGCAGAAGCACGCGGCGCAGATCGGCAATCACCTCGGTAACCGTGGAGTACCTCCTCTCCGGCTTCTTCTCCGTACACTTGAGAATGATATTCTCCAGACTGACCGGTATATCCGGCTCATAGATACTCGGTCTTGTGATCGGCTCCTCCACATGGGCCAGCGCCACGGCGACCGTATTGTCCCCTTCAAACGGCAGACGCCCCGTAACCATCTCATACATGGTGATCCCGAGAGAATAGATATCGCTCCTGGCGTCGCTGTAGCCGCCCCGCGCCTGCTCCGGCGAGATGTAATGAACCGATCCGACCGCCGCCGACCCCTGCGTCTGGGCCGTTACCACCCTGGCGATGCCGAAGTCGGCCACCTTCACCTTGCCGTCTCTGGAAATGATCATGTTCTGCGGCTTGATATCCCTGTGAATGATATTCTGCTCATGGGCCGCGGCGATGCCCTGCGCCACCTGGATCGCGATGCCTACCGCTTCCTTCACATCCAGCTTGCCTTTCCTCGCGATATAGGTCTTAAGGGTAATGCCCTCGATCAGCTCCATGACGATGTAATGGAGCTGTCCTTCATCCACAACGTCATAAACGCTGACGATATTGGGATGCGACAGACCCGCCGCCGCCTGGGCCTCCATCTTGAATTTCGAAACAAAGGAAGCGTCGCTGCTTAACTCTTCCTTTAACACCTTGATCGCCACCAGCCGGTCCAGCTTATGACATCTTGCCTTATAGACGTCCGACATGCCGCCGGAGCCGATCAGCTCCAGGATCTCATACCGGTTCTGCAAAAACTGTCCCGCTCTCAGCATACGCCCACCTCGCTTATCTGCGGGTCTGCCAGGACAACCGCGATATTGTCGCGGCCGCCGTTTCGGTTGGCGCCGGCAACCAGTCTCTCCACTTTATCCTTAAGCGTTCCGCCTTCCGCAAGGCAGACCGCGATCTCTCTGTCTGTCATCATATTCGTAAGTCCGTCCGAGCACAGAAGAACAAGGCTGCCTGCTTCCAGTTTCACCCGGAAATAGTCCGCCTCCACAGTCCGGTTTGTCCCGACCGCCCTGGTGATCAGGTTCTTCTTCTCCAGATATTCCCTGCTTCCTCTTGTCATGCGTCCCAGCCGCACCATCTCCTCCACATAGGAATGGTCTCGTGTGATCTGGGACAATTCTCCACTTTTATACAAATACAACCTGCTGTCTCCCACATTGGCGACAATAAGCTCGTTATTTTTAATCGTCGCCGCCACCAGCGTCGTCCCCATGCCTTCCAGTTCCGGACTGGAAAGCGACTTTTCATACAGAAGCCGGTTGGTATGGCGGATTCCCTCCTGCAGAAGCATCCTTTCATCTTCCAGGCGGTTCTTCTCCAAATACGCGACCAGCTGCTCCACCAGAAATCTCGACGCGTAATCGCCTGCCTTATGGCCCCCCATGCCGTCGGCCACAAGATACAGATTCTCAAGCCCCCCTACCGGAGCCGATGAAGAATAGAGATAATCCTGATTACGGGCCCTTACCCGGCCCACATCCGTAAGTGCGTATGCCTGCATCCTCATCCCTCCTTCGAAATAAAATCCTGCCCCTCTATGACGTAAGATAGCTTCTTCGGAGCTGGCCGCAGGCTCCGTTGATGTCGCGGCCCATCTCCCTTCTTATAGTAACATTAATTCCGCTTTTTTCAAGATGATTTTTAAACGCCTCCACGGTTTTCCGTTCGGACTGGACGTAATCCCGCTCCTTGATCGGATTGACCGGGATCAGGTTGACATGTCCGTGCTGGTCCTTGAGAAGCCGCGCAAGGGCATCCGCATCCGCCGCGCTGTCATTGACGCCGCTGACCAGACTGTATTCAAATGTCATACGGCGGCCGGTCTTCTGAAAATATATATGGCAGGCCTCAAGCACCTCGTCCAGCGGGTAGCGGTTGGCGACCGGCATCAGCTGCCGACGGGTTCCGTCATTCACGGCATGAAGCGACAGGGCCAGCGTGATCTGCAGATCCTCCTCCGCCAGCTTAAGCATCTGCGGAACCAGCCCGCAGGTGGAAACCGTAATATTGCGCTGGCTGATATGAAGTCCCCGCTCATCCGTCAGAAGCCGGATAAAACGGATCAGATTATCGTAATTGTCAAGCGGCTCCCCGCTGCCCATGACCACTACATGGGAGACGCGCTCCCCGGTATCCTGTCCGATCCTGTAGATCTGCTCCAGCATTTCCGACGGCCTTAAGCTTCTCACCAGACCGTCCAGCGTGGAGGCGCAGAAGCGGCAGCCCATCCTGCAACCCACCTGGGAGGAAATGCAGACCGAATTGCCGTGTTTGTAGCGCATCAGGACGCTTTCGATCACATTGCCGTCCGGCAGGGCGAAAAGATACTTTCTGGTTCCGTCGATTCCCGATACCTTCCTCTCCACCGCTCTTAGGCATACCAGTTCAAAGCGTTCCTCCATACGGCTCCGCAGAGCCGCCGGAAGACTGGTCATCTCCTCGAAGGATGCAGCCTGCTTTTCGTGAAGCCACTGATAGATCTGCCCGGCGCGGTAGGCCGGAAGACCCATGGCACATACTTCCTCCGACAATTCGCCGAAGGTTAGGGATCGAATGTCAATTCTGTTCAAACTGTCCATGTCGTTGTTCTCTTATGCTGCGTGCCTGCGCATGACGGCCAGGAAAAAGCCGTCGCAGGGGTACTGTCCCGGAAGAAGCTGGATATAACCTTCCGTCATGGTGTCCGCGACGATCCGCCTGCCCAGCCTTCCGGTGATATCCACCGGTTCAAACGGATGATTCGCAAGGAACCAGTCCCGGTTGCCGGTGTTCTCACACGGAGAGACCGTGCATGTGCTGTACACCAGAATGCCTCCCGGCTTTACATACTGCCATACGACCGAAAGGATCCGCCTCTGAAGCGCCGCCAGAGCGTCGATATCCTCCGGCCGGACGCGGCCTTTGATATCGGGCTTGCGGCCAATGACCCCCAGGCCCGAACACGGCAGATCGGCGAAGACCACATCGGCCCTCTCCGTCATGTCCTCATCCAAAACCAGAGCGTCCCGGATCTGAACCGTGATCAGATCCTCATATCCGCAGCGGCTGACATTCCCGCAGATCATTCCGGCCTTGCGTTCGCTGATATCGCGGACATAAATGTGTCCCGGTTCCGACGCGTCTCCAGCCTGCCCGTCCCGGCAGAGCCTTCGAAGGATCGACGCCGCATGCAGCGCCTTGCCTCCCGGCGCGCCGCACACATCCAGCACCGTATCCCCCGCCTTCAGTCCGGCTGCCTTCGCCACACATGCCGAACTGAGATCCTGCGCCGTGATAAGTCCCGCCTGAAACGCCGTCAGCCGCTCCGGATAGTCGAAATCCTCCAGATACAGCATATCCTCCGCGTACGCGTTCTTCATCACGGTCACGCCCTGGAGACGGAGGCTTTCCATGATCTCCTCTTCGGAAGCCCGGTCCGGATTGCAGCGGACGCTGAACGGCCGTTCCATAAGGAACGCCTCGAGCATCCCGCGGGCCGCATCCTCCCCGTAAGCCTCCGTCCACAGTTCGATCAGCCACCGGGGCATACTGTACCGGACGGAATCATCCGGCCAGGGATCCGCGCCGTCTTCCTTAACAGTCCCGCTAACCGCGCCGGCCGCACTCTGCGCATCCTTCTCCCGGGCGATGCTCCGCAGGATTCCATTAACGAATCCTTTCAGTCCTTCGAAGCGGCGCTTCGCGGCCAGCTTCACCGCCTCGTTGCAGACAGCGGAATCCGGGATCCGGTCCATATATAGAATCTGATAGACCGACATCCGCAGAAGCGTGCGGATCAGAGGTTTCATCTTCTGCACCTTCGTACGGGAATACCGGTCTATGATATAGTCGATCTGAATCTGGTACTCCAGAGTTCCTTCCACCACTCTCGTGATAAAAGCGCGGTCCTGCTTGTCCAGATACTGGTACTTGGACAGAGCCTGGCGAAGCACCACATGGCTTAACGCTCCGCGCTCCAGGACCTCAATAAGAATATCCAGGGCCAGCTCCCTGGGAGTGACCGACGCTTTCGCCCCGGCTCCCCGCTGCCCGTCCGTCCGCTCAGTTGTCACGCCGTCTTCCTCCGAACAGGATCACCAGACGCAGGAGCTGGAGGATCGCGGTAGCGGCCGCCGCCACATAGGTCAGCGCCGCGCTGCCTAAGACCTTGCGGGTCTGCTCCACTTCCTCTCCATGGAGAATCCCCACGCTGTCCAGAAGCTTTACCGCGCGGGAGGATGCATTGAACTCGACCGGCAGCGTGATCAGCTGAAACAGCACTACCAGCACAAACATCCAGATACCGATATTGACGATCGTGCTGCCCGCTCCGCCCACAAGCAGTCCGATCAGGATCAGGGGCCAGGAAAGCATGCTTCCAAAGTTCACAACAGGCACAAACGCGGCCCGCATCCGCAGCGGCGCATAGCCTTCATTGTCCTGCATCGCGTGGCCGCACTCATGGGCCGCCACGCCGATGGCCGACACCGACGTGGAATTATAGACCGCGTCGGACAGATTCACCGTCTTCGTTCCCGGATCGTAATGATCCGTCAGCTTCCCCGCCACATGCTGGATCGTCACATCGAAAATCCCCTGGGAATTCAGAAGTCTCCTGGCGGCTTCCGCGCCGGTCATCCCCGTCATGCTGCGAACCGAAGAATATTTCTGAAATGTACCGTTCACCCGCGCGGACGCCCACATGGACAGGGCCGCGCCGATCAGAACCAGAAGGATCGTCCAGTCAAAACCATAATACCCATAGCCCATTCCGTAACCATAACCGTATGGCATATCATTCGCCCCTTTCTGTAAACCGTTCCGCCGCTTCTGTGCCGTCCGGCGGACAGATTCTTTACAATCAGCTCCGGCTGCCGCTTCCTGTAAACACGGTTCCCTCCTCCACCGGATATCCCCGCAGGAACGCGTCCGCCGCCATACGCTTCCTGCCTTCCGGCTGAAGCTCCGTAAGTGACAGCGCTCCTTTCCCGCATTTCACATACAAACAGCCCTTATCCGCCAGGAATACCTGGCCGCAGACGCCGCCGCTTTCCTCCGGCACCACCTGCGCCTTCCAGATCTTAAGCGTCTTCCCGTTCCACCCGGTATAGGTGCCCGGCCAGGGGCTTAAGCCCCTTATCAGCCGCTCGATGGCCTCCGCGTCCATGGACCAGTCGATATCGCCCATGCTCTTCTTAAGCATCTTCGCATAGCAGGTTCCCTCATCGGTCTGGGGGATCCGCGATACCGTGCCGTTCTCCAGCTTTTCAAGCGTGGATACGATCAGCTTCGCCCCAAGCGCGCTCAGCTTATCATGAAGACTGCCGCCGGTCTCGTCCGGTTCTATGGGAACCGCCGCCTGCTCCAGTATATCGCCGGTGTCCAGCCCTTCATCCATCATCATCGTGGTCACGCCGGTCTCCTTCGCGCCGTCGATGATCGCCCACTGGATCGGCGCCGCGCCCCGGTACTTCGGAAGAAGCGACGAATGAACGTTCACGCAACCCAGACGCGGAAGCGCAAGCACCGCCCCCGGCAGGATCTGGCCGAAGGCCGCCACCACGAACACGTCCGCGGCAAGCCCACGCAAAAACTCCACAAATTCCGGTTCCCGTACCTTCGCCGGCTGGTAGACCGAAAGCCCCATCTCCAGCGCCTTCTCCTTCACCGGCGTCATCTGAACCGCTCCTCCGCGTCCCTTCGGCTTATCCGGCTGGGTCACCACGCCCGCGACGCTGTGTCCCGCGGCCGCGACGGCCTCGAGCACCGGCACCGCGAAATCCGGCGTTCCCATAAACACGATCCTCATTCGTTCTCTCCCTCTTCCTCCGCATCGGCGAGCTCCGAATTGTCATGAAGACCGTCCTCCGCCAGATCCACATAAAGCGTCCCGTGGAGATGATCGCACTCATGGCAGATACAGCGGGCCAGAAGCCCCTCCGCCTCCAGCTCGAACGGCTTCATATGCTCGTCAAGCGCCTTAACCTTTACCTTCTCCGGCCGGGTCACCACGCCGAACTTGCCGGGGACGCTCAGACACCCTTCGTTGCCAGTCTGACTGCCCTCCGTGGAAACGATCTCCGGGTTGATCAGCACATACGGCTGCCCTTCCTCGTCGCCCACATCGATGACCACTACCTGCTTCAGGATTCCCACCTGGGGCGCCGCCAGTCCCGCGCCGTCCTGGGCGTACATCGTCTCAAACATATCTTCAATCAGCATCGAAATCCGGGGAGTCATAAACTTCACCGGCTTGCATTCCTTCGTCAGAATCTCGTCTCCTATGGTCCGGATATTACGGATCGCCATAGCCTGTCCTCCTGTTTTCGCGGTTCTCCCGCTCTAAGCAAAATCAAACTGCATCATCACACGGTCATACCATTCCGCCCGGCCGCTTAAATCGTCCAGACGGTTCTTTATCTTTACTAGTATATCATAGTTTTCCTGTTTCATATATAAAATTTTTCTGTAGATATCATTAACTTTGTAAATGGGCGCCTCCGCCGGCCCGATCAGCCGTACCTGCGCCGCTTCCGGCATTTCCGCGACCCAGCTGTGAAGCTGCGATACCGCCGCGTCAAGCGTCCTCTCGTCCCGGGACGATACGAGCACGGACAGAAGCTCGCAGACCGGCGGATAGTGAAGCACCTGCCGGTAAGCCATCTCCTTCTGGTAGAATGCCTCGTAATCCTGTCTGGCAGCGCAGTCGATGGCATAATGCGCCGGACTGTAGGTCTGGATAATCACCTGTCCCGGCGTCTCGTCCCTCCCGGCCCGGCCCGCCGCCTGGGTCAGCAGCTGGAATGTTCTCTCCCCGCACCGGAAATCCGAAGAGTACAGGGACAGATCCGCCGCAAGGATCCCCACCAGCGTCACGTTCGGAAAATCATGACCTTTGACGATCATCTGGGTCCCCACCAGGATATCGGCCCCGCCTTCGGCGAAGGATGCCAGGATCTCTTCATGGCCGCCCTTTTTTGACGTCGTATCCAGATCCATCCGCAGGATCCTCGCCATGGGGAACATTTCCCGGGTCATGGCCTCGATCTTCTGGGTGCCGGTACCGAAGCCCGCGATATACGGCGAACCGCAGGACGGGCACTTCTCCGGCGCCCTGACCTGGTAGCCGCAGTAATGGCAGACCAGGCGGCCGTTTCGGTGAAGCGTCAGGGTCACGTCGCAGTGGGGACATTTCATGGCCTGTCCGCAGCTGCGGCAGGAAACGAAATTCGAGTACCCCCGGCGGTTTAAAAAAAGCATGACCTGGTGCCCGGCGGCCAGCTCCCGTTCCATAGCCGCCTTAAGCCCGCGGCTGAAAATGGATTTGTTTCCGGCACGCAGTTCCTCCCGCAGATCCACGACCTGCACATCGGCCATCCGGCTTCCCGCCTTCGCGCGTTTCGTGAGACGGTAGAGCCTGTAGCCGGCTCCGTCCGGCCCGCCTCCCTGAATCGCCCGCGAATACGCTTCCAGCGACGGCGTCGCCGATCCCAGCACCAGGGCGGCGCCGCTCATCCGCGCCCGCTCCTGCGCCACCTCACGGGCGTGGTACCTGGGTGACAGCTCGCTCTTATAGGCGCTTTCATGCTCCTCGTCGATCACGATCAGACCCAGGTTCTGAAACGGCGTAAAAAGCGCCGACCGGGGACCGATCATGACGCGCACATCGCCGCTTAACGCCCGTTCGAACTGGTCGTACCGTTCCCCCGCCGACAGCCGGGAATTGATGACCGACACCAGATCGCCGAACCGCCGGTAGAAACGGAGCACCGTCTGGTAGGTCAGCGCGATCTCCGGGATCAGCACGATAGCCTCCCGGCCCTGGCTGAGCACATGATCGATCAGCTCCATATAGACTTCCGTCTTGCCGCTGCCGGTAACACCGTAGATCAGCGATGTCCGGCGGTCGCCGCGGTCATAGCGGGCCGTAAAATCATCGACTATGGCCTGCTGCTCCGGATTCAGCCTACATATGGCTGCGCTGCGTCCGGACTGCGGCCGGATCTTCTTCAGGGACTCCACCGGGCTCCGCTCCACCGTCCGCGCCTGCAGCCCGACCACGCCTTTTTCCAGAAGCGGTTTCAGCGTCGCCGCCGTCAGATCCATCTGCCGCAGGGCGATCCCGTAGGGAATCCGGGGGCTTTCAAGAAACGCCCGCAGAAGCCTCTCCCTGGCTCTGTATTTCTTCCGCGACGCCTCGCCGACGGCCGCCTGCAGCTCATTTTTCGAAAGCAGGCATACAAGCAGACGGTCCTCCCTCTTCTGCACCTTCTGCTTTACCGGAAGCACCGTTTTAAGCGCCTGGTTCATCGTGGAACCGTACCGTTCCTTCATCCACCAGGCAAGCCGGATCAGCTGGGACTGTCCCGTTACGCTTCCCGGCACGATCCCGGCGATCTCCTTGATCTGCTCCGTATTCCATTCCGCCCGGTCCGTGATCTCCACCACGTACCCTTTCCGCTCATGATTCCCCGCGCCGAAGGGGATCCGCACCCGCACGCCCACCTGTATCTGATCCGCCAGTTCCTCCGGGATCCGGTACTGGAACGTCCGGTCCACCTTCTCGTGGGAAATGTCAATGATGACGTTGGCATACATAATCTGCCGCTTCTCCCAGATTCATGCTGTTGGAGCCCTTCATCAGGATACAGTCGCCGGCCTTAAGCTCCCCGGCGATCCACCGCTCCATCTCTTCTTTCTCCGATTCCTTAAAATGGCGTACCGAAAGCTTCGGATTCGCCTTAAGCGCCCCCGCTTCGATCTCCTTCGCCAGCTCCCCGTATGTCACTAAAAGCCCGACGGGCCGCGCCCCCAGATACTCTCCCACCTCCCGGTGGAAACGGACGCTCTCCGCTCCCAGCTCCTTCATATCCGCCAGCAGGGCGATCCGGCGGCGGCAGTCCTCCACCGCCGTCAGATTATCGATGGCCCCCTTCATGGAGACCGGATTGGCATTATACGTATCGTCGATCAGCGTAACGCCGTCAAAATGATGCACCTGCTGCCGCCCTTTCATGCCGGCAAACCGCCCCAGGGACTCCGCCGCCGCCTTCAGATCGACGCCGTAAAGATCCGCCACAGCCAGCGCCACCATCGCGTTCTGAACCTGATGGGAGCCCATGACCTTCAGCCGGACTTCCACCTGCTTCGCGCCATCCCGGCCGCAGACCGCCGTAAAGGTCGGATAACCGTTCACCAGCCGCACATCCGCAGCCCGGTAGTCGCAGTTTACGCCCATTCCATAGTAGAGCGTCCGGCAGCCCGGCTTGGCCACAGCGTCTTTAAGGAACGGATCGTCGCCGTTTAACAGCAGGATCCCGCCTTCCTTTAAGCCGTTCTGGACCGTCATTTTCTCCCTGAAAATATTCTCCTGGGAGCCGAGCTGCTCGATATGAGCCACGCCGATATTGGTAATGGCCGCCACATCCACCCGGGCCATCTCCGCGATGACCGTAAGCTCGCCCGGCTCGCTCATGCCGAGCTCGATGACGCCGATCTGATCCTCCTTATCGATATCCGTGATCGTGATCGGCACGCCTACCTGGCTGTTGCGGCTTCCGTAGGTCTTGTAAACCCGAAGCCCGGCAGACAGCGCGGCCGCCACCATCTCTTTCGTCGTCGTCTTGCCGACGCTTCCGGTGATGCCGATCAGCGGAAGCGTCAGGGTCCTGCGGTACGCCCGGCCGATGGCCTGGAGCGCCAGCTTCGTGTCGTCCACGGCGATCCACGCCTTGCCGAAGCCGACGGCGCCATCGTCGCCAACCGGAACCGGCTGCTTCGCGCCATGCTCGCTGGTCAGCGTAACCACGGCTCCGTTCTCCAGCGCCTGCCGGATGAACCGGTGGGCGTCCACCTTCTCGCCGATCAGCGGCACAAAAAGGTCGCTGCCCTCCATCCTCCGGGAATCCAGGCTGATATGCTCCACCGGCGTATTGCCGTCGCCGCACAGCAGAACGCCTCCGCAGGCCTTTACCAGATCGTTTACCGTCCAATTCTGCATTCTATTTACCGCCTTCCAGTTTCGCTACGACTTCCTCAATGACCTGCCGGTCGAGGAACGGGTACCGCACGCCGTTGATCTCCTGATAATCCTCGTGCCCCTTGCCGATCACGGCGATCATATCGCCGGGCTGGGCGTTCACGATGCTGTACTCGATGGCTTCCCTCCGGTCCGGGATCTCGAGGAACGCGCCGCCGGTCCTCTCGATGCTGCCGCGGATATCCGCCAGGATATCCTCCACCTTCTCGAACCGGGAATTATCCGCCGTCAGAATGCACAGGTCCGCCAGCCTTCCTCCGATCTCGCCCATGGAATAGCGCCGGTCCTTCGACCGGTTGCCGCCGCATCCGAAGACGCAGACAAGTCTCTTCGGATGGTAATCCCGAAGTGTCAGCAGAAGACTCTCCATGCTGACCGCGTTATGGGCGTAGTCCACGATGACCGTGCAGCGCTCCGACGTATGGACGATCTCCATGCGTCCGTTGACGTAGAGATGTTCCAGGGCGTGGCAGATCTTCTCTTTCGGAAGATTTAAGAAGCTGCAGACCGACACCGCCGCCAGCGCGTTATAGACGTTAAACCGGCCGGGAATATTGACCCGCACCTCCAGATCGTACTTTCCGCTCACCTTAAAATCCAGTCCGACGAAGTCCGGCTCCGACACATACCGGATATCATCAGCCATGAAATCCGCTTTGTTATCGAGCGCGTAAGTGTAGCAGGCGTACTTTCCGTCCGCCGCGATCTCAAACGCGGCATCCGCGGCAGCGCCATCAGGGAGCAGTTTCGCCGCCTCGCCGTAAGCCGCCATATTTTCCTCCACCTGCTTCACGATCTCCGTGTAATGCGCATCATCCCGGTTAATCAGGCCAACCCGGCAGAGATTCAGCAGCTTGGATTTATAATACAGATACTCCTCAAAACTGGCGTGTTCATTGGGCCCGATATGGTCATTGGAAATATTCGTAAACAGGCCGTAGTCAAATTCAATGCCGTCCACCCGGTGCATCTTAAGCCCCTGGGACGAGACCTCCATGATCATATACTCGCAGCCCTCTTCCGCCATCCGGGCGAAATAGCGATGCAGCTCATAGGATTCCGGCGTTGTATTGGCCGTGGGATAAGTATGCTCCCCGATGACGGCTCCCGCGGTTCCGATAAGCCCCACCTTTTTCCCGGCTGCTTCCAGAATCGCCTTGATCATATAGGTCGTAGTCGTCTTCCCCTTGGTGCCGGTGACGCCGATGCAGGTCATCTTCCGGGCCGGATAGCCGAAACGGGCCGCCGACAGATGGGCAAGCGCGGAACGGGCGTTCTCCACGCGGATGACCGTAACCGGCTCGGCCTGCGCATCGCGCAGAAGCGCCATCGTTCCCGCATCCGGTTCCTTTTCCACCACAAATACCCGCGTCCCCTTCTCAAGCACCTGGGGAATAAAATCATGGGAGTCGATCTTCGTTCCCATCATGCAGACGAACACCGCCCCCGGCTCCGCCTTTCGGGAATCGTAAATGACTTCCGATACCTCCGCGTTGTCGTCCCCCAGTAACACCTGATAATTTAATCCGGCCAAACCTTCTGCTATCTTCATGTCAACCTCCGCCAGTCAATTCGTTTCGCAGGCATGATGCGTGAGGAAAGAATACATCCCCCTGACATCATAATATTCCGCAGGAAGGCCGCCTGCGCCTGAAGCCTTCCTGTCCGCACATACCGAACGCACCTGAAAAGCCAGATCATCTGACCGCAAGGTAAGCAAACCTTTCCAGCCCTATGCATCTGCCTGTACTGTATTATGTATGTCAACACATAAAATGTCATTAGCGCTCATTCATTTACACTGCTGGCGCCCTGGTTCGTATAGAGATACAAAAGGCTGTCTCCAGCAGGCTTTTCGTGTGCAGATATGATACATAAAAACTGCCATTAATATTTAACTTACAGACGCAATACAGGGGCCGCCGCCGGCCCGGATCTCCCGCCGCCTTAAGGCGAGAGATCCATCCTGCAGCAGCCCCGCCTGTCTTTAGAAAAGTCCTACGATCTTTCCCTCTTCATTCACATCGATATTGTCCGCCGCCGGCTTCTTCGGCAGTCCCGGCATGGTCATGATCGCGCCGGTGATCGCCACCACGAAGCCCGCGCCCGCCGACACATAGACGTCGCGGACATTGATACGGAAGCCGGTGGGCCGTCCCAGCTTGTTCTGGTCGTCCGACAGGGAATACTGGGTCTTGGCCATGCAGACCGGCATACGGCCGAAGCCCATGGCCTCGATCTGCCTAAGCGCCTTCGCCGCCGCGGGAGCGTAATCCACGCCGTCGGCCCCGTAGATCTCCTTCGCCACGGTCTCGATCTTCTCCGCCAGGCTCAGCTCGTCGCCGTACAGCGGATGATAATGGCTCTCTTTCGTCTCTAACGTCCCGATCACTTTAGAAGCCAGCGCCTCGCCGCCCTCGCCGCCTTTGGCCCAGACCTCGGACAGCGCGAATTCACAGCCCCTCTTCTCACAGAAATCGCGGATAAACTCATACTCCGCCTCCGTGTCGGTCAGGAAGGAATTCAGCGTTACCACGACCGGTACGCCATACTTCTGGATATTCTCGATGTGCTTCTCCAGGTTCACGATGCCCTTCTTAAGCGCTTCCAGATTCTCCGTACCCAGCTCCGTCTTCGGCACGCCGCCGTTATACTTAAGCGCCCTTACCGTCGCCACCAGCACCACCGCGTCCGGCTTCAGTCCCGCCATACGGCACTTGATGTCCAGGAACTTCTCCGCGCCCAGATCCGCGCCGAAGCCGGCCTCCGTCACCACGATATCCGCCAGCTTGAGCGCCGTCTTCGTGGCCCGGACGCTGTTGCAGCCGTGAGCGATATTGGCGAACGGCCCGCCGTGGACCATGGCCCCGTTGTGCTCCAGGGTCTGGATCAGGTTGGGCTTGATCGCGTCCTTTAAAAGCGCCGCCATGGCGCCTACCGCGTTCAGATCCTTCGCCGTCACCGGCTCGCCGGCGTAATTATAAGCCACGATGATCCGGCCGAGCCTGGCCTTCAGATCCTCCATGTTGTCCGCCAGGCAAAGGATCGCCATGATCTCCGACGCCACGGTGATGATGAAATGATCCTCCCGCACGAAGCCGTCCGCCTTGGCGCCAAGGCCGATCACGATATTGCGCAACGCCCGGTCGTTCATATCCAGGCACCTCTTCCAGAGCACCTGGCGGGTGTCGATCCCCAGAGCGTTGCCCTGATGGATATGGTTATCCAGAAGCGCCGCCAGCAGGTTATTGGCGGATGTGATCGCGTGAAAATCTCCTGTAAAATGAAGGTTCAGATCCTCCATCGGCACCACCTGGGCGTACCCTCCGCCGGCCGCGCCGCCTTTGATGCCGAAGCACGGTCCCAGGGACGGCTCGCGCAGAGCCAGCATGGTCTTCTTCCCCAGACGGTTCAGCGCGTCGGCCAGTCCGATGCTGGTGGTCGTCTTGCCTTCTCCCGCGGGAGTCGGATTGATGGCGGTCACCAGAACCAGCTTCCCGTCGGGGCGGTCCTTGACCTGTTCCCAGAGTTCGTCCGTCAGCTTCGCCTTGTACTTCCCGTAAAGCTCCAGGTCGTCCTCGGCGATCCCATAATTCGCCGCCACCTCACAGATGGGCAGCATGGCCGCTTCCTGCGCAATCTGAATATCTGTTTTCATGTGTCGATGTCCTCCTTCTGCAATAAGGTTGTGGTGGTTAGATATATTGAAGCCAGTCAGGACTGACCATTCCATTGCTTATGCTTTCCTGTTAAAACTGCTCTCTGCAAAGACGCCTTGCAGGCGGTTTCACAGGCATGCAGACACAGAAGCAGTTTTAGAAATTTGTTTTCTGCAGAACCAGCTCCGGCAGAAAGCTCTTAATTCCTGCTCTATCCGGCCAAAGGCCCTGGACTCCTGCTCTAATCCGGCAGAAGGCCCTGGACTCCTGCTCTTCCACCCGCTGCTCCGCGGTCTGAACTCTAGCCGTTCAGCATCTCCTCGAACTCTTCCAGCGTCATCAGCACCTTCCTGGGTTTGGTACCTTCGTCCTCGCTCACGACGCCCGCCTCCGCCAGCTGGTCCATGATCCTTGCCGCCCGGTTGAAGCCAATCTTGTACATCCGCTGCAGCATGCCGATAGACGCCTTGTCCTTCTCGATGATGAAACGGCCCGCCTGGGCAAAATACTCGTCCCGGTCGCTGCGGCTGTCCCCGCCGCTTTCCGTGACCGGCATGGAGATCTGATTCTCGATATCGATATCATAATCGACGGCCATGCCCTGCTTTTTCAGGAAATCGACCACCTTCGATACCTCGGAATCCGTCACCAGCGCGCCCTGTACACGCTGCGGCTTGGGTATTCCCGACGGGAAGAACAGCATATCGCCCTTGCCCAGAAGCTTCTCCGCTCCCACCATATCCAGTATCGTTCTGGAATCGGTTCCCGACGAAGTCGCGAACGCGATCCTGGACGGCACGTTGGCCTTGATCAGTCCGGTGATAACATCCACCGAAGGCCGCTGGGTCGCGATCACCAGATGAATGCCCGCGGCTCTGGCCAGCTGGGCCAGACGGCAGATGGAACCCTCCACCTCGCCCGGCGCCACCATCATCAGATCCGCCAGCTCGTCGATGATGATCAGGATCTGCGGCATCTTCACCGGTTTATTCTCATCTTCAATATCCTTGAGCGTCTCGACCTTCGCGTTATAGCCCTTCAGGTCGCGCACGCCGGCGGCCGCGAATTTCTTATAGCGGTCGTCCATCTCCGCCACCGCCCAGTTCAGGGCTCCGGAGGCCTTCTTCGGATCCGTCACCACCGGGATCAGCAGATGCGGAATGCCGTTATACGCGCTTAATTCCACCACCTTGGGATCCACCATGATCATCTTCACATCTTCCGGATCCGCCTTATAAATGATGCTCATGATCAGCGTATTGATACAGACCGACTTGCCGGAACCGGTGGCTCCCGCAATCAGCACATGGGGCATCTTCGCGATATCGGTAACGATCACCTGCCCGCCGATATCCTTGCCGACGGCGAACGTCAGCTTTGACTGGCTGCTCTTAAATTCCTCCGATTCCAGCAGCTCCCTCAGATATACCGCGTTCTTCTCCTTGTTCGGCACCTCGATGCCCACGGCGGATTTGCCCGGGATCGGCGCCTCGATGCGGATATCCGCCGCCGCCAGGCTCAGCTTGATGTCGTCGGCCAGGCCCACAATGCGGCTGACCTTCACGCCCTGCTCCGGATGCAGCTCATAACGCGTCACGGACGGGCCGCAGCTCACATTGGTCACGGTCACGCCCACGCCGAAATCCCGCAGGGTCTGCTGCAGCTTGATCGCAGTCTCCCGGTACTCCTTGTCCGACTGATTCCCGCTGCCGCCCGGTCCGCGGGTCAGCAGATTCATCGGCGGGAACACATATTTCTTCTTCACTGCCGGCTTCGGCTTCTGCGCAGGCGCCGCCGGTCCGCCCTGCGCGTCTGTGCGGCCCAGCGACCGGGCGGCGTCTGCGTCCGCCCCGGCGAATTTCTCCTCGCGGGCCTCCTGCCGGCGGCTCTCCAGCTTCTTCTGAAGCGCCTCCGTGTCGCTCTCGATGATCTTGCCCGAGGCAGTCACTACCTTTTTCGTGCCTTCCTCTACAGTAATCGTCCTGCCGGCCGCTTCCCCCTCGCCGAAGGCGCGCGCGGCTCCGTATGCCGGATCCCCCTCCGACGCGCCGTCTGTCCCAAAAGCGCCGGGTTTCCGCTCCGCTCCGCCGTTTCCGAAGATTCCGGATTCCCGCTCCGCGCCGTCAACCGTGATCTCCGGCCAGTCCGCCGTATCGTCCGTCCGTCCGCCTGCGGAAATCTCTCCGTGCATTTCCGGATAATCATCCGTATATACATCCCCGCGGGCGTCGTCCCGCACAGGCTCCGCCTGCGGTTCCGTCATGACCGGATAGGCGTCAAACGGCACCGAATCGTCCTCCGGATCAATGTAAACGGGCGGCCTCGTGATATTGCCTGTAAATACATCGGCCCGGCTGAGATTCTTTCCGCCGTTTCTATATTCATCCGGCAGAAGGCCGTCCATGAAGCCCTGGTTGCCCGCCTCCGGATCAAATTCCTGTCCTCCGACCAGGCGCGGTCCCCGACCGGATCCGGCCGGCGTCCTTCCTCCGTCTCTTCCGGCTCCGTACGCCTCGGACGGACCGTAATCATCATAGGCCACGGTCCATCTCCCATTCCCGTCAAAGTCATCCTCCGGGCCGCCGTTATTCGGGGCGGGATCCGCCTTCGCCTCTTCCGCAGCGTAATCCGCAGCGTCCTCCCGGCCGCCGTTATCATACGCACCGCCGCGGCCGCCGCCACCGGCTCCGTCCGGCGCGCCTCCGCCGTCATAGCCCGCAGCCGCCTCGTCCGTGGTCTCCGCGGAAATATCCTCAATCTTTGTTGAATTCAGGTTCACGCCGCGGACCTTCTGCTCCTCCCGCAGCCGCCTGCGCTCTTCCTTTCGCTCCTCCCGAACCACTCTCCTGCGGTCCGCGTCCTCCTTCGCATACTGATACGCCTTCCCGCCGCCGCGCTTCACCACGGAAACCACCGACTTCTCCGTGATACAGACGGCGCAGATCACAAGCACCGCCAGGAGGATCAGATAGACGCCGATCGACCCCAGAAGGGAGCCGATACCCACGACCAGTACGCCTCCCAGCACGCCGCCTCCCAGTCCGCTTTCCGCGCAGCGCCCATAGATCTCTGATATCTTCTGGCCGGGTACATAGCCGGCTCCGAAAAGCATCTCCGCAAGCCCGCACAGAGCCCACACTCCCACGATCACGGCCGCCAGCTTGACATGCGCCAGGCTGCTTCCCCGATTTGCCAGCGCAAAGCATGTCCCCACAAAGATCAGAATCGGGGCTGTAAATCCGACCATGCCAAAGAGGCCCAGCTGCACCGAGCGGAGAACACCGCCCAGACTGCCGCAGAGCCTGAAATTACTTAAGAATAAAAGCACCGCCACAGCAAACGACGTCAGGATAAATACCTCGGCCGGAAGAAAACTGCTCTCCGGTTCCGGCTCCGGCGCCCTGCGCCCGCCGCTCTTCGCTTTGGAGCCGGACGTCTTTCTGCCGCTTCCTGTGGTTTTTTTGCGATTCGTACTGTTCGCCACGTTCTGTCTGCCTCCTTAACCTCATCCCGTCGAAGTATAGTATACAAAATATGGGAGAAAATTGCAAGGCAAACACAGCTTCAAATTTCCCGGTGTAAATTTCCCGGCGGTCTAACGCCGCCGCCGCCCGCCGTCCGAGATCATCCGATGAAGCTTCGCGAGAGCTTCCCGGATACCGCCGACTTCGTTGATCAATCCGTTCTCCACGGCTTCCCGGCCGACGAGCACCGTACCAAGATCCCGTGTCAGCATCTTCGTATTTAACATAAGGCTCTTCACCTGGTCATAACCGATGGAAGAATGCTCCGTGATGAAGCTTAAGATCCGGTCCTGGATCATTTCAAAATATTCGTAGGTCTGGGACGCTCCGATCACCATGCCGCTCATTCGTACCGGATGGATCATCATCGTCCCCGTAGGCACGATAAAGGAATAATCTGTGGATACCGCCAGCGGAACGCCGATGGAATGGCTGCCGCCAAGCACCAGCGAGACCGTCGGAACGCTTAATGAGGCGATCATTTCCGCGATCGCAAGTCCCGCGTCCACGTCGCCGCCGGACGTATTCAGAAGAACCAGCAGTCCTTCCACCTCTTCGTTGTCCTCGATGGCCGCAAGACTCGGCAGAACATGGTCGTACTTGGTAGTCTTGCTGCTGCCCGGCGCGTTCTCATGGCCCTCCACTTCGCCGATAATGGACAGCAGATGGATCTTCTGCCTGCGCCCGCCCCCGTCCAGGGTCATCTGGCCGTACTCCTTAAGCCTTTCGTCTTCCCTCCGTTCGCTCTCCTTATCCGTCGTCTTCGCTTCCTGATTCTCGTCCATGTCCGGCCCTCCGCAGACTGATTCATTTCCGGCAGCTCAGCCATCCGCCGGCGCTGCCATTTTCCGCATACCGCCGCAATCAAACAGAATCTGTTCCGCCGCTTCTTATAGTTTGCCGGACGCGCATAAAAATATACTCCTTAATACGTCCCCTTCTTTAACAGCCGCCGCATGTACCGGAACGTCTTCTCTTCCCCTTCCCGGCTCAGCATCACCAGGATCCTCTCCAGCAGCCGGTTCGTATCCGGATGCATCACCGGTTTTACATGGGGCCGCTCCCATTTGTAATATTCAAGCGGACTGGAATCTGTATAATCCTTCCCCCGGTAAACCCTGCAGGCGGCGATCCGGTCCATGACCATCTCCACAACATAATTCACCGGCATCTTCTGCCCGATCAGCCCTTTCGGTTCTCCCAGGGAGAAATCCAGCCAATATTCAAAATGATGCTTATTGCGTCCCTTGTGGTGCAGCCAGGCCAGAGAATACCCCTTCTCCTCCCTCTCCGCCGCGTTAGGGCTGCGCGTCCCCTGATAATATTTCACGCCGGTCCAGAATTCCTCGGGAGAATATTTGGACAAATCGTGACAAAGTCCCTGCTTATAAAGCCCCACTCTGAAACAATTCTTCATAACGAGCATCTTATGCTCGGTGATCGTAATAAAATGATGCCACGCGTTCCGCCACAACACAGCAAATCCCTCCTGCTTGTTTGTACTTTTTTCGGTACTTTTCGGAATATTCCTCGGAAAATATTTGACACTTTTTTACAATTATGCTATTCTTACTACAGTTGCGAAATTTCGAGCAGCAACAATACTATCTTTTCTTTTGGAGGTATCAGTCATGAGCAAAGGTACAGTTAAGTGGTTTAACAACCAGAAGGGCTACGGCTTTATCTGTGATGAGAACGGAAAGGACGTATTCGTACATTATTCCGGTCTGAACATGGAAGGCTATAAGACCCTCGAAGAAGGCGCGGCGGTAGAATTCGACGTAGTAGAAGGCGCCAAGGGACCACAGGCTACCAATGTGACAAAACTTTAATCAGCAGTGTACCTTTATTTATGTAGTATCGATACAGACACACCGGCAGATTACGACTGAGAGCCACCCCGACCTGCAAGGGGATGGCTCTTTTCGTATGCCTTTCACCGCGTTCTTCTACTTTCTTTCCGCTTTATGAAGCAGTTCCTCCAGCTCCGGTACCGTAAACGTGTACTTCTTCCCGCAGAAATGGCACCCCGCCTCGACCGGCTTGCCGTCGTCGATCATTTCCTGCAGATCCTTCTTTCCGATACTGATCAGCGCCTTCTCTACCCGCGCCTTATTGCAGCCGCAGTAGAACCGGGTATCCAGCCGGTCCGTGATCTCCAGGCCGATATCGCCGAGAAGCGTCTCAAGCATATCCTCCGGCATCTGTCCCGCATCCAGAAGGGACGTCACGGAAGCAATCCCTGCCAGCTTCTCCTCGATCTTCGCCGCGATCTCATCCGACGCTCCCGGCATCATCTGAATGATAAATCCGCCGGCCTGCCCCACCGTATTATCCTTATTCATCAGAACGCCCAGGGCCACCGACGACGGCGTCTGCTCCGACGTGGCGTAATAATAGGTCAGATCCTCGGCGATCTCGCCGCTTACCAGGATCGTCTGCCCCACATAAGGCTCCTTTAATCCGATATCCATGATCACGCTGAGCACGCCGATCCCAAGCGCGCCGCCCACATCCAGCTTTCCCTGGGCGTTGGGCGGAAGCATCACCTGGGGATTGGCAACGTAGCCCTTCACATCGCCCTTCGAATCCGCCGTCACCGTCAGACTTCCGATGGGACCGTCCCCCTGGATCTTGATCGTCAGAAGGTCGTCCTCTCCCTTCATCATGCTTCCCATCATGCCGGCCGCCGTCAGAAGACGGCCCAGGGCCGCCGTCGCCACCGGACTCGTATTATGGCCGGCCCGGGCCGTCTCCACCACGTCCCTGGTCGTGGACGCGAACGCCCTTACCTGCCCGCCGGCCGCCGTGGCACGGATAATATAATCTGCCATATTCTATCTGCTCCCTTTCCGGCTTTTCCGCCATAATGCTGTCGGTACGGCTGCAGGCCGATCACGCCCGGCAAATCTCAGCGCGCTCCAGCCGGGCATCCCCCGGCACTCCAGCAGCTTCCGCTCCTTCAGCCCGGTAATTTCACACAGTTCTTGCACCCTCGGTCGGGATACCCGGCGCTTGCACAGTCTCCGCTCTTTCAGTCAAGTGCTTTTCCGTGTTCCCGCAGCACCACATAGATCCTCTCGCTGTCCTCGCGCGGCGCCTCGCGGGTAAAGGCATCATAGGCAGTCACAAACTCCATCCCGGCCTCCTCCGCCGCCCGCCTGATTTCCGCAAGCTCATAAGCCCTCTGGAAATGGGTCTCGTCGTACCGCCGGTACAGATCCCCGGCTTCCCTCACAAACAGCGTCAGATCGTATTCATTGATCCGGCTGTCCTCGTCAAAATAATTCTCCCAGATGAATCCGGCGTCCTCGCGGCTCTCCGCAATGGTCTCCTCCCCGATCTCATCCCGGTACTTATGGATCGTATTCAGATCGAAAATGAATACGCCCCCCGGATCCAGATAGTTATTCACCAGCTTTAACACCGTCACCAGATCCCCGTACTCCGTCAGGTAATTCATGCTGTCGCAGATACTGACCACCGCCGCCACCGTGCCGTAAAGCTCAAACTCGCGCATATCCTGCAAAAGATACAGGATGTCCAGCCCGGACTCCGCGCGCTTCTCCATGGCCGCCTGCAGCATTTCCTCCGACACGTCCACGCCGATCATATCGAAGCCGCGCCGCGCCAGAAGCTCCGTCAGGCTGCCGGTGCCGCATCCCAGCTCCAGAAGCAGGCCGTCCGTCACTCCATAGTCTGCCAGAAGTCCGGTCAGATATTCCGCCCACTCCTCATAGGGAATATTGTCCATAAATGCGTCGTAGACCGCCGCAAATCCGCTGTAAGCGTCCATTCCGTTTCTTCCCTTCGCCATGCCGGAAAATCTGTTTTCCGGCAGACCTTTCCATACATGCGCGATACAAAGGGCAGAACCACCCTCCGGATGTCTCTGCCCTCACTCGTCGCTTCTACTGATTCCTGCCGCAGCACTTCTTATACTTCTTGCCGCTGCCGCACGGGCACGGGTCGTTGGGGAATATCTTCTTCGCCTTGCGGACCGTTCCGGAAGCCTTCTGCTCCCGATACAGCTCTTTACGCCGCTCCTCGCTTAAGATATTATCCCAGGCCGGCAGCTCATAAAGCCAGTTCGCCTTAGCCGCCACCATATTATAATAGAGCTTCTCCGGGTCGATCTCGATCTTCACCTCGGTGTCTTCATCCATGGTCTCGATCGGATTCTCATAGCCCTTCAGGCTCTCATTGATCCCATCCAGGAAGCCGGTCATGATCAGGATCTCCGTATTATACTTCTCCGCCAGCTCCTTCACTGTGCCGGTGACCGCCTTCTCAGGCTCCGCCAGAATCTGCTCATAAATACCCTTCTCGATCGCAAAATAGCCGGACCACATCTGCTCCCTGCGCTTCTCGTCCAGCTCATTGCCGTATGCCATATTCCGCCATGTTTCCAGTAATGCCATGTCAATTCCTTCCTTCTTTGTATATTTCATGAGCCATACCTAGTATATAACAAGCAGGCCGATTTTGCAATCAGATTCCGCATTATTCCGATTTCGGCTTTTCCTGTCCGGATTGAGACCGCAGTTTCTGAAGCTGGCGCTCCTTCTCCTCAAGTATCTGTCTATACTGGGCCAGTTGCGCGTCCCGTTTGCTTCTAATACCTTTATTTTGAAGGATTTCCCTCATGATGTCAAGCGGAATAAAGAAGGTTTTACGGACGGCGAGCAATCCGGTCTGTCTGCCGGTCTGGCCGAAGCCATCTGCGATCTTCTCTCCGATGTCTGCCGCCTCCCGAATGTCCGGCGCAGGAAAATCATGGCAGAACGCGACCCGGATACGCTTAAAACCTGGCTCAAAATCGCCCGGCGGGCCGAAAGCCTGGATGCGTTTCTGGCAGGCGCAGGGCTGAATGATTGATCAGAGAAATATATATCTAAACGAAAAGGACTCCTTCCCGATAAGATTCACAAATCATAATTCTTACCGGGAAAGAGTCCTTTTTGCTAAAATACATATTGACTCATGCTATCGCGAAATGCTTTCCGAATTATTCTTCATATACCAGTATATCTTCCGGTCCCACGGTGATACTGTCAGGCGTAACAAGCGCCGCCAGCCCGTGATCATCCCAGGCAGCCTCAAAGATAAACGCATAATGCCCGCTTTCAAAAAACATAATATTCTTCAGACGCAGCAATTCAAAGACGTCTTCCGGCAAAGCGTTTCGTCCTGTATTCAGACAAATATCTTCGCTGATTTTACGCATATATTCTTCGATCTTCTTCGCAGCTTTTTCCGAAATCACATCCATATGCTCTTTAAATTCCGTATAGGCATGCTTCTGCGCGTCATTTGGCGTTTCATTTTCATACGCAGACACTACAACCGCGACTTCCTGCACTTTGGAAAATAACACAAGAGATTCTGTTTTTCTCCAACCCATGGAAAACGTCATTTCACCGAAAATCTGATCCTTCATCTCTATGCTCCTTTTTTCAATTTGTTTGATCGCTTGTCTTCTTCATTTCCGATATGCCGCCGGAATGACTGATATTCCCGTGAATTTCGGTAGGCACCTTATCCATGGTCTTGCAGTCCGAACGCTCATGCCATGTATATTTGTTCTCCGCCATCCAGGCTTTCACTTCCTCTTTCGTACATCCTCTCTGTTCCGCAAGCTTTTCATATGCCTGGTCAAAATTACCGCCTTTACCATTTCGCTGATCTGTAAAATTGTCGATCTCTACCGTTCCCTTGGATATGGCGCTGAAATCCGGCTCTCCATTCACAAACGGAATCCCGTCTATGCCGTACTTATCCAGAATTTCTCCCCAGGTTTTTCCTTCGGGATTCGTTATGGGGTTTCTCGGTATCTCATCCCTGTCCGGATACCACATGGAATTTCCGCGTTCGCCTTCCCAGTGCCCGCCGTGACCTTCACGCGGGCAATTTGCCATCTCCCTATTTTCATTTTCCGCGGTTCCATCCATAATACGGTTTTCATCCGTCCACGATTCTCCAATTCGATCAGGAAGTCCATCCGCTTCTCTCTCTTCTCCAATCCTGGCAGGCAGTTCATCCGTTTCTCTCTCTATCCTGTTCTCAGGGACTTCCGATATCTTTCCTGTCCGCTCGCTAAGCACATCTGTTTTCTCTATCATCTTACAGGTCTCTCCCCTTTCTCAAACGGCAGATATCTCTGACGAAGCGCCTCCACATGATTTTGACTCAGAATCACATGAAGCAGCGTAGTTCGGATCACCACTAGAAGATCTGCATCACAGGAACCAACACACGCCGCAATCATCCGTTCCATCTTTTTAACTCCTTCTCCAGACTCTGCTTCATCTTCCAGGATTTTAGCGATCCTCTTTCCGTCAAATACATTATACGCAATCTGGTTTCTGGCTTCCTGCGTCAGACTCGATCCATCCAGGACTGCAAGAAGATATCGCATGGTTGCAGGCATATCTCTTAAATGATCAATCCATTCCCGGATCGCATCCGCATCCTCTGTGCTGATCTCATAATCGTCGCTGACGCCAAATACCTTTTTCAGAAAATGCCCTATGAGGTTCGGCTCTTTCAGCGGAACATATGTATAAGGCTCACATTGATCGTATTTTTCAAAATGGCAGAGCGTACTTTCAACCCAATCATTCTGATAGATTGCCGCTACGCCTCGCGGCAGTCTCGCCAATTCCTGAATCTGATCCTCATTAAGTGCCATAGATAAACCAACTGTTTTCCGATCCGCCTCCCCAGGAAGTCTAAGCACAACCTTTGTATTTGTATTACGGATCACTGCATCGTCTAACAGTTCCGGAGCCTGATCCGCAATTATGAAGCCTTCCCCATACGTTCTCATCTCTGCAATGGAATTGGTTATCATCTCCACAGACTTTCCTTGCAGATTGGCGCTCTCCTGTGCCTGTCCAGTCGATGTCTTTCTCAGCAGATTATGCGCTTCCTCCAGCACAGTCACATGAAGAAGCTTTTCATTCATTGAATCCAAATGCAGGCGATATTCCTGCAACTTCATTACCACGATGCCCATAAGAAGCGACCTGGTTTCATTGGATCCTATCCTGCTCAGATCCACAATAACATTGTCTTCAAATAATTGCCCGGCACTCAACTCTTTCCCGCAGCAAAGGATCTGCCCGTTAATACCATTTGTCAGAGAATGTACCCTGGTCACAAGCGCACCGGAATAATCACTCTTTGTGTCGCCGGAATAATAGGACGTTTCAAGCACCTCCGGCAATATTTCCTGAAGATCATAGAACGTTGGAAATACGAGCGGTTCGCATATGGAATACGTCAGATTCCAGCCGACCTTCTCGTAGCATTTTTCAATCGCATCTTTCAATATCGCAGGCATCGCTGCGTACATAGGCCAGCATGCGTTTAATATTTCCACCAGGCGGTCTATATGTTCCAGGACATGGATATCCTCAGGGAAAGAAAAGGGATTCATACGCAGCAATTCCGCTTTTTCGCGATTCGTTCCATATACCCTGCATCTTTTTCCAAACACCTTTTTATACTCGCCCTTCGCAGGTTCAACTACAAGAAACTTCACGCCGCATTTATTCAAATGATCCAGCATCTGATAGATTGCATTTGACTTTCCCGCCCCGGTGGAACCCGTTACAAAAACATGAGAAGCAAGACTGTCAATATCCAATTCGACCGGCGTTCTTTCCTCCCGCCGCATATGGTATATTTTCCCAATTTCAATTCTGCGCTGCCGATCCTCTTCAGACATCTCCGCAAATCTCTGTACTTCCCGTCCAAAACTGACGCTCTCCAATACCGGAAGTCCGCTCACGGATTTCTTCGGAAAATTCAGAGAATGCGCTAACTCTCTGCCCGTTAAGCTGACGGTTGTATTCACGTGAGCCGGGTACATCAGCCATTCTTCATCCGGCAGATCTTTCATTTCAAATTCCGGATGCTGAAGTCTTCTTATAAATTTAAGAATTCTGCCGGCTGCATCGTTACCGCTCGGATCATGTCCCTCAGGCGTCCACAGGTTCACGGCTGCCTGGGAGATATAGGATTCCTCCCCTTGTGTCAGAGCCAGATACATGTGCGCCGCGTTGTTTGCAATCACTGCATTCTCTGACAGGAAATATGCAGAAAAATCCCACATTCCCAACGCCGAACTCTCTTCCAGCCGCTTTATCTGCTTCTCGATCAGATCCAGCGTATATTTGATTCCATGATTAACATAACTCTGCGTAATTCCTTCATTCTTGCCCAGCGTTACAGAAACATTGGAAGCTCTGGAAAACTGCACGCCAAAATTCACGCCACAGCTAGCACCTGCGCTTTGACCCGTCTGGGCCATTTTCGTCACAGTATTCGTTAATGTTTTTCCTGTCGACTTAGTTTCAGTTGTGCCTTTCGTCGTGCCTTCTGCGTGGCTTGTTCCCGCAGTAGCGTCAACATGTGCCCCAGGCCCCCCTGGTATGCCAACCGAAGCGCCACCCGTTACACTGCTGGAGCTTGTATCCGTAGTCGTCTTACTTTGGGAATCCGAATGCGTCGATCCATGGGACTCTCCGGCACTTGTCGAAGATGAATTTCCTTCCGACTGCTGCCGTCCAAACTGTGCTCCCGCGGAAGCTCCAAGACTGGCGCCAAACGTAGCCGACGATCCCTGGGAATGCGTTTCCGAAAACGTGAAATTGGTCTGCCAGGAACTATAAGGAGCCAATTTCGAATATAATTCTGATAATTCGTTCCTGCGTTCCAATTGTTCACGTACAGGCGTCGCCAGCAAAACGATAATGTACTCGTCCCCTTCCTGCTCCGGATTAATTCCGTCCAGAAGCTTCTCCATACACTGACTGACAAAATCATCCGACTTTTCCGAGGCAATATTAGAAACCGCCGCGACAGAAACATTTCTCAGATTTTCTAATTCCGGTATAACTCCTACCCCAAAATGAGCGTACTTTTTAGCGTCGGGCATTGAACGGGTTCTTATCTCCGCTCCAGGGAAATTGCCTTTCAAAGAAGCGACCAGTCTGTCTTCCAATGCATTCACAATTGTCGGCTGATTCTGCACTCTTTCGTTTACAACCGCCAGATAGACCTTACAGCCTGTCACCTTACGAACATAGATCAACGCAATGTTGCATTCTTCTTCACTGACAACCTGATATAAGCTTACCAGCTTATCTATGTTATCTTCATTCGGATCTGTCACCCATTTCGTAATCTCAAAATAGCGTATTCGGTTTAACGAATAGCTGGCTTCATCGCTGTCATCAATATTCATCGGATCATAAAGCTCCGCAATTTGCGGAAGATATGCTTCGTATGCCTCTATAGCATAAGCCCCCAATAACCGCCTGATACCCTCTGGATCCGTATCCGGACGCTCAGACAGAAACTTCTCTCTTTTCGCTTCTACATCTTTCAGCTGCGCAGAGCTTAACCCCGAAGCCTTTGCAACCAAATCAGCTCCTTTATCGCCTGCCTTCATCAAACCGTTTACAGCCCGTTCCCTTATCTTTGTAAGAACCGCCATCTCATCCACCTCCATCACAAAATGCAGATCATGATTATCACTAACAGTATTATCGCAGCTATAAATCCAAATAACACAATAAGCTTTTTTCTATTCTTTTGCTTCTCTATATAGCAGCCGACTTCTGCCATATGGCACAAAAAATCCTTCGAACAGGCCCCTCCTACATTCATGCGTTTTAGCTTTTCCATGTACTCTTCATTCCACGGAGGCGACTGCGGAGAAAATATAAATTCAGGGAACAGATCGTCTCCATATCTGGCCGACATATCCTTTATTTTTTCTCTGACCTCATCTGCAGAAATATGCTCCTCTATTATAAGTCGGATCAAATGGTTCATCTCATCATAGCGCTCGTCCATCTGGTACCTCCTGCATCTCCAGCAGCTGATCTATCATTTCTTTGCTGGATCTTAATTTTTCTAAACAATCCTCTTTTTCGTTGATTTCATTTTCAAGTTTAATGATTCTGTCACGATTTCGGGACAGTTCCGGATTAAAAGCACATAATTCTCTCTTTAAATTACCAATTAATCCATCTGTCCAGTTCTTGAATAACTCTCCGTTTCTATTCTGGCAGCTTACATTCTTATTTCGTATTTCGCTTTCGAAAGCATCTTTTAATGCATTATAACAGGACTCTATACTGAATTTTTCTTTCTTTGAGAACAGCTTCTTTCGAATAACACCTTTTTGTCTCAGATCAAGCACCATTGTATCTCGATTTATATTGGATTTTCCTAAAATAAGGCCTTCCAGAATATTTTTCTGCTCAGGAGTCAACTTTTCATTACCGGATATGGCCTTTCTGCATTCTTCTTTCATGCATCGAGATTTTTCATTCCAAAAATCCGTAATCTTTAGAGTTACTCTCTGATAATAGCCTTGCAGAAAGTTATAGAGTTTTCCCCTCACATACACCTCAATCTCCCTGATTGCCCATTTATTCGAATCTTTCTGCTTTTTGGACTCCTTTTTGATCTTTGCCCACTGTTCTTTGATATCTTTATATAATTGCGTGCTTTTAATATCACTGCCCACCATTCCATAATCCTTCTCTGCTTCGTTGAGCTGTTCCGACATCATAGCAATAAAAGATGAATTATACTGCTTTACCAGTTCTTTCTTTTTTTCTAGTTCATTAATAAGTTTTTTTTCTTTTTCTCCAAATTGTTCCTTGACCTGTTCCAATTCATTCTTATATTCATCCTGTATTTTAAAGATGTTGCCTGAACACCAGTCGATAGCCTCCTGCAAATACTTAGAAGCCAGCTGGCACTTATTGTACAATGCATGCTTATTTGCATATTCGATTATATCTTCTTCCACTGCTTTCAATCCGCTATTCCAGTACATATGCTCGGCGCTGCCTGCATCTTTTGATATTGCTTCATCGGAAGCTTTACTTTCATCAATAATATTATGCTTATAAAGCTGCCTTCTATCATTACAAAATTTATCTTTCTTGTCATCATATACTTCCCATAATTGTTTTTCAATCCATTCGTTCTCATCGTCAGGATTATTCTTTTTACTTGCAAGTCCTATAACAGAAGATACAAAAAATATTTTCGTTGGTTTCCACTTGGTGATTATTAAATCATTCTTTTTTCCTTTTATTTCATCTAATTGCGAAGAAACCATAGAATCAGATTGGTTTGCAACGACAATCGCGTTTGTCTTATCTAATGCCCCTCCCATACTTTCAAGCATATCAATTACTTTTTTAGTATCGTCGGAGTCCATAGAATCTACCCGAACGAGAATAATGGGAAGAGCATTGGTCTGCGTTTCCAAAGATTTCTCCAGCACTTCCTTATGGTTCACATTTGAGTTTGAATTTGAACCGGGCGTGTCATAAATGACGAAATTAAAAAGATCCGACCTTAATTTTGTTGCTTTAAATGGCAGCTCGATCTCAATAACATCCTCTATTTTGTGCGATTCTTTATTATATTCATTTATAATTTTAATCGCCTTATTCATATGCACCAGTTCGTTCTGGTTATCTTCAATATCCTTTACGATTTCCTGTAGATCCTTTATAATCGCCTTTTCACTGTTAGCGCTTGCCATATACTTGCTTTCTGCAAAAGTAAGTACACATTCTGTACCGTCAAAAGTAAAACGTATTATATACTCGTCACCGCTGCTTATTTTATATACTCTTCCTGTAACCGGCACAGCGCCGCTGGGAAGGATTTCTTCGCCGATCAAGCTATTAATAAACGTCGATTTTCCCGTACTATATGGTCCCAATACACATATAGGTACGACTGGTTTAACCGTATCCACGTATCTATCAATATACTGTCCAACCGTATTATCCGTATATTCATTTAATGTTTTCTTAATCGATTCATACTCCCTTTCGATTACAGGCAAAACTTCTGCTGCCCTTTTATAATAGCAATTCTGCTCCTTCACACACTCAATATCAGGAAAGCTTGTTTTTGCAACGGATACGAAATCTGCATAATCATCCGTAGTTCCGACAAAATGAAGCTTCAGACCAACATTTCCCACATTATATTCATTATTAATGATCTCCAGAATTTCATAAGCGCAATCCTGTATAATTGTTTTAAAATGTTTATCGCGGATGAACTTAGAAGTCGCCGGATCAATTTCCTCATATTCTCCATATCCTAAAGAATCATACCATTGATACCACTGATAGCTAATACTTTTTTTGTACGGATCACATATGATCCTCATTTCATTTTGTCCGTTCATATTGCCCTCCTAGTATGTATTTTTTTAATAAACTATGTTTTCCGACAGAATGGCTTTTACTAAATTTCCACCGCGTCCCCCTGCCCCCTGAGCCACATATTCAACCCTTTCTCTCCGAATACCTCCGCCGTCACCAGATAACTCCCATCTTCCCGCCGCACTGCCTGGGCAGTGGGCAGACGGTCCAGCACGGCATTGATATCGCTTCCCTTATAGACGAAGCTGGCGCGGTGGAGCTTTCCCGAATACATAAACGGAATCCGTTTGCGGAACTCGCCTTCCTCGAAACGGTCCCGGTAGGGGACACGGAAAGTTTCTTCCAGAAGCTTATAATCACGGATCCGATCGATCCGGTATACCGTAGGGTATCCGGCGTATTTGCGGTCACGTTCCCCTATATAGGCCAGAAGATAGAAATAGTATTCGGAATTCATAATGCCGACCGGCTTTATTACCGCCTTTGTAACTTCTCCGTTTGTCTTTTGGTAAGTCATTTCAACCAACCGTCGGGCGTGGACGGCGTCAGCCAGTTCCCACACTCTGTCGATCAGTTCACGGCCGTGACGGGGCTCTACATAATGGAACAGCTCATTGCCCAGAAGTTCGGACATCTTCCTGCGTTCCGAGATCGGAAGCCCTGTCTCGATCAGCTTCTGCACGATCCGCTCCATCTCGTCTTTGCGGAGAGACCGGCTCTCCAGAAGAATCTTGGCGGCTGTAAACAGTTCAGCGTTGGTAAGCGTTGTTGTCCGGGCGCTGACAAGCCGGAATCCCTTTATGGAATAATCATAGATCACATCCGTAACCCCTTCTCCCCGGGCCGTCCGATCCGAGAGGAATTCACGGATGGAATCGATATCACGCTGAATGGAGCGCGGACTTACACTGTATTCTTCCGCAAGCTCCTGCTTGCGGGCCACCTCTCCGTTCATCAGGCGGGTATATATCTCCAAAACTCTGTCATGCTTACGCGTGGGTTCTTTCTCCTTCAAACTGTAGTCCTCCTCCCGGCAGTGATTTTCTATTATTATACAGTCTGAGGATGTCATCAGATGTCATTTTCTAAGAATCTGGCAATATTTTGTCGTATCTGTCTATAGTTATATCATCTCAGCCCGGCCCACACAAGTGGTTTTCGACTGAATCATTACGGCTGAAATTCTGCAAGTGAAGCTCCCGCTCGGATCTTCTTTAAAATATTCCGCCCATCATGTATAAAACGCCCGTAAGCGGACATACTGTGATTAGTACGAAAGAGAAGATTAATACTTATCCTCCCCTTTTTAGCCGGTTCCGTTACGAATACGTAGCGGAGCCGGTATTTTTGTTCTATTTATCTTTTTTCTGCATGACGGTGCTGTGCAACGGTCTTTTCGAATCGCTTATATCTGATGTGGACATTATACAATTTATAAATGAGATATGCAAGAAAAAGTTATTTAATATAATAGTATCAGGGGGTGCGTCTCGTCATGGTAAGGTTAAGGATCTTGGAAATCCTGAAAGAGCAGAGCCATACAAAATACTGGCTGTTTAAGCAAATGGATATGAGCTACCAGAATTTTAACAGGATCGTGAATAACGAGACTTCTTCCATCCGTTTTGAAAATCTGGCCAAACTCAGCAGGCTGCTGAACGTTCCGGTCGGCGAACTGTTCGAAGAAGACGGCGATTCGGATTCCGGTTAAACCTTACCCTGCGCTTTCTTCCGGCTGCCGCAATACTGCGGGCAGCCGAACAAGGCTTTGCCGCTGCCTGCGGCTGCATTACGTCTGTATGCGGGCAGAGCGCCAATGGCGCTCTGCCCGTTTTTTCTTTTACATTATACCATCCGACGATGTCAGCTCGTGTCTTTTTTATAAATTTCCTGTAAAAAAGAAAAAAAGAGCGCCGGCGACGCTCTTTTTTATTTCCATGCAGGCAAGGTGCCAATGACGCCCTGCTTGTATTTTTTTGCATGCAGGGTGCCAGTTGACACCCTGTTCATATTAACGCTAACTCAGAATATCGGTATGACCATATCGCACCTCTCCCGCGCGCCCGTTTCTTCAAAATAAACTCTTTCCAGCGGAATCCATTCGTCAAAGAACCGCTGCGCCTTCTCAGCCGAATTGCGGCGCAATATCCTTTCCCGCTGAAACTCCGGCGCTATATCCAAAAACACCGAGAAATCATAATACGCCGCAAGCTTCGGGTGCATCGAATACGCCCCTTCCACGATCACAAGCTTTGCGGGAGCAATCCGCTCCGCTTCGGCCAGCGACATGGAAGAACAATCGAATCTCCGCAGGCTGACCGTTTCACCCCTGCTAAGCGGCTTAAGCACTTCCTCCAGGAAGCGCTCCCAGTCAATATTCCCGCCGGTCTGCGCGTAACGTTCGGGTCTTCTCTGCTCCGGCCGGAGAAAGAAATCGTCCATATGAAATACCGTGCAGCCGTAGAACTCCTTAAGCAGTCCGCTCAATGTCGTCTTGCCGCTTGCGCTGCCGCCTTCAATGGCAGCAATGACCTTTCCCTTCGCAAGCCTCTTATCAAGTTCATCAAACAGCGGACGGAAATATTCTCCCTCCAAAGAGTTCTGTTCCATAATTCTCACCCTTCATCCCGCAGATTAATCACCTTCGGATTATCCAGAAGCATTACAAGGATCGGGATCAGCACGATCTGGACAATGATTCCGGGAATCGCGTTGAGGAGCGCGCCGGAGAGGAAAGCGGCGAAGGTGAACCCGGTGCCTTTGATGCCGGTGCATATGAGCATCGCAGCGCCCCAGACCAGCCTTCCGGCGATCATGGCCGTCAGAAGGGAAACGTATATGTACGGCTTCTTCCGCGGGAGCGCCCGGTGCATCAGCCCGGCGACCGCGCCGTAAGCGGCAAGCTCAAACGTCATACAGACCGCCTGCGGGAAAAGCGGAGGCATGCCGAGCGTGAACGAACGGAAAAGCGGCGCGATCAGGCCAACGGCAAGTCCCCATTGCCAGCCGCAGATAAATCCGCAGAGCAGCACGGGAATGTGCATCGGGCACAGCATGGAGCCGATCTCCTTGATCTGTCCGGTCAGAAACGGCATTACGTAGGCGAGAGCCAGGAAAAAGGCGGCAAGAACCATTCTCAGTAAACCATTGCGTTTTTTCATCATCAAATTCCTTCCCGAATGCAATAAAAGTACCACTACCTCTTCAGAGATAATGATACCTTCACAGCATCGCTTGTTCGTATTTTTTGAAAATCAATGGAAGCTTCTGCTTCCGGGCCGTTCTTCTGAACAACATAGAAATCCTAACACAAAATCCGCAAACCGTCAAGCATTCTGCGTCCCGGTTTACAAATCCTGTTCAGGCCTTTTCCAAAATACGTCCCGCCTTCGCGACGGCGTCGGCGATCAACGCTCCGGCGTTCAGATCCGGCACTCCCGCGACTAAGTTATCGCACCGGTTTAAGGGTATCAGAATGCGGACCGCGTCCGCCCGGGCGACGGCGAGGGCCATCCTCTCCGTCACTTCTCCGAGAAGCGAATCCGCGATCACTATGCCGATCGGGCCGATGATGATATCGGCGCTGCGGCAGGCTACTACAACCGGGTTTTCGCCCGTGGCGACGTTCTTCGCTCCCGCCTTCAGCATTGCCGCGGCCGCGGCCGCATTTGTACCAATCGCGGTCAGCTCCGCGTTGGGAAACCGAAGCGTAATTTCTTTCACGAGCTGGGCGCCGAGTCTCCCGCCCTGTCCGTCGATAACCGTAATATTCATAAGCCGCACCTCCATGGGATTGCTTCCGTTTAACCGGTTCGGATCCGGCTTCCTGTCTTTCTACTCGAACTGCGACGCGTACAGCTTATAATAGAACCCCTTCCGCACCATCAGTTCCTCATGGGTTCCCTGCTCCACCACGTCGCCGTGATCCACCACCAGGATCCGGTCCGCGTTCTGGATCGTGGACAGACGGTGGGCGATGACGAAGCAGGTCTTGCCCGCCATCAGCCGCCGCATGGCCTGTTGCACCTGCCGTTCCGTGGACGTATCCACGTTGCTGGTGGCCTCGTCCAGGATCAGCATATGGGTATTATAAAGCATGGCCCGGGCAATGGTCAGAAGCTGCTTCTGGCCCTTGCTGATATTACCGCCATCCTCGCTGATGACGGTCTGGTAGCCGTCGGGCAGACGCATCACGTAGCTGTGGATGCGGGCCGCCTTGGCCGCGGCGATCACCTCTTCCATGGAGGCGCCTTCCTTGCCGTAGGCGATGTTGTCGTAAATGGTTCCGCGGAACACCCAGGTATCCTGCAGCACCATGGCGTAGGTCCGCCGCAGGCTGTCGCGGGTCACGGTGCGGATCTCATTGCCGTCCACATAGATCGCGCCCTCGTCCACATCGTAGAACCGCATCAGCAGATTGATAATCGTCGTCTTGCCGGCGCCGGTGGGCCCGACGATGGCGATGGTCTGTCCCGGGTTGGCCTTCAGGTTCAGGTCATGAAGGATCGTCCTGCCCGGCACATAGCCGAAGGACACATGCTGCGCCTCCACGTCGCCTTCCACCTCCGTAAGCACCTTGGCGTTATAGATATCCTGGATCTCCTCCGGCTCGTCCAGCAGGCGGAAGACCCGTTCCGCCGCGGCCAGGGCCGAGTAGATCTCATTGATGATGTTGGCGATCTCGTTGATCGGGCCGGAGAATTTCCTCGAATACAGCACGAAGGAAGAGATCTGTCCCAGATCCACGATGCCCCACAGATAGAACAGTGCGCCCACCAGGCCGATCAGCGAAAGGCCCAGATTATTGATAAATCCGACGGTCGGGCCCATGGTCATGCCCAATGTGTCCGCGTCCCGGTAGGCGTTGGCCGCCGCATGGTTGATCCCGCTGAAATCTTCGCAGACGCCGTCCTCGTAGGCGTAAGCCAGGATCGTCTTCTGGCCGGTGAACATTTCCTCCACGAAACCGTTCATGCGGCCGTAGGCGGCGCTTCGCTTCGAATACAGGGGTCTGGTCTTTCGTCCCATGTATCTGGTATAAAGGATCGCCATGGGAATCGTCACCAGCATGCACACCACCAGCGGCAGGGAGATCGCGCACATCATGATAAAGGATCCCACCACCGTGACGACGCTGGTAATGATCTGCACCACGTCCGTCGCCAGGCTGGTGCCCACTACGTCGATATCGTAGCTGACGCGGCTGATGATGTCGCCCGCCTGATTCCGGTCGAAGAACCCGACCGGCAGGGTCATCAGCTTGTTGAACACGTCCTTGCGCATCCTGCGAACCACATTGCGGCTGACCCGCATCATGCCGATATTAATGATAAATGTGAGAAGGCCGCTGGCCAGATAGGCCGCCAGCATGCATTTCCCATAGAAAAATACCACGTCGAAATCCACCTTCCCCGCGCCCGCGCCGGCCGCGTGGATGGCTTTCCCGGCGAAATTCGGCCCGAGAAGGTTGCCGAAATTGCTGATGAAGGCGCAGAGAGTCAGCGCGATCACCGGCCACCGGTAGTCGTTCAGGTAAGAAAGAATCCGGCGAAGCGATTTCTTCGCGTCCCTGGGCTTCTCTTTTTTGCCGCCCCGATCTCCTCTTCCGGGCATTCTCACCGCCTCCTTTCCGGGCACAGGCTGGCGCTTTTCTTCAGAAAACTATTATTCATCTCTTCTTCCTCCTTACGCCAGCGCGCCCATCTGCGTGTTGAAAATGTCCTTATACTCCGGGCATGTCTCCAGCAGATGCTCGTGGTTTCCGTAACCGATGCAGCGCCCGTTGTCCATGACCAGGATGTTGGTCATGTTCATGACTGAACTGACGCGCTGCGCGATCAGGATCGTCGTCGTACCGCCGTAATTTTCAAAGACCGCCTTCCTGAGGGAGGCGTCCGTCTTGTAGTCAAGAGCCGAGGAGGAATCGTCCAGGATCAGGATCTCCGGCTTCGCCGCCAGGGCCCGGGCGATCAGGAGACGCTGCTTCTGTCCGCCGGACAGATTGGCGCCCTTGATATCCGCCATATAGTCGAGACCGCCGTCCAGACCCGCTATGTACTCCGCCGCCATGGCGTCCTTCGTCGCCTGGGTAAGCCTGTCCTCCGGGATGTCGCGCCCGAAGGAAATGTTCTGGCGCAGGGTGTCGTTGAACACCATATCGTTCTGGAAGACCACGCCGAACTTCCGGTGAAGGTCGTCCTTTTCGTAGCTGCGCACATCCTTCCCGTCCACGAAGACGCCGCCGTCCTCCACATCGTAGAAGCGCATCAGCAGATTGACGATCGTGGTCTTGCCGCAGCCGGTAGGGCCGATGATCCCCAGGCTTTCGCCTCGCCGAATGGAGAAATCGATATCATAAAGGCACTGCTCCCGGCTGCTGCCGCCGAAGGCCTCGGCCTGGGCCGTACCCGCCTCACCGTAGCTGAAATTCACATGCTCGAACCGAATGAATTCATCGCCGGCAGGCTTCTTCGCCTCCTCCTCCGACAGGACGCGCTGATCCTGCGGCGCCGCCATAATGAGCGCGATACGGTTCGCCGACGCGGACGCCTTGCTGATCATCATGAAGATCCGGTTGATCGCCATGACGCCCTGCAGAACCATGTTGAAATACGTCAGGAACGCCAGGATCACGCCGGGATTCATCTGCCCGTTATTGACACGGATCGCGCCGATAAAGACCACCAGCGTCAGACCCGTGTTCAGGCACAGCTGCATGATCGGTCCCGGCAGGGCCATGACCGTACTGGCCCTCACGTCGTTGCGGGTCATGGCGTCGTTACTGGCCGCGAAACGCCGTTTCTCATAATCCGTTTTGGAAAGGGCTTTTACCACGCGGATACCGGTGATATTTTCCCGCATGACCCGGACTACGTCGTCCAGGCTCTCCTGCACTTTATTGTAAAGAGGGATCCCGTACCGGGACACGCTTAAGATAACGACCAGCATAATCGGCAACATTACGCAGAGCACCGCCGACAGTACCCAGTCCATGGTCATCGTGATCAGAATGCCGCCCACCAGCATGATCGGCGCGCGGACGCACAGGGTCTGCAGGGACTGGGCGCAGGACTGGACGTTGTAGCTGTCGCTGGTCATGCGGCTGATCAGGCTCGGAAGGCCGAATGCGTCGAACTGGCTGCCGGACAGATTGGCTGTCTTGATGAACAGATCCTGCCGGATGTTATAAGAGACGTTGTGGGCGTTCTCCACCGCGCCCCGGTTAGCCGTCACATTCAGCTGCCGGGTGGCGACAGCGGTCAGGATCATCAGAAGCCCCCAGAGAAGTATCTGCACCAGGTTGCCGGTGGGAACGGTCACATCGATGATATGCTCCAGAATATACGGCAGCAGAAGTTCTACCATAGTGGCCGCAAGCTTCAGCCCCATAACGGCGGCAATCGCTCTGGCATACGGTTTCATATAACGAAAAATCAGTTTCACGACACTAACCCCTTTGTATCACTCATTTTATCGACCTGTACAGGAAATCTTTTTCATTATATAGCAAGCCCAAAATTTTTGCAACTAAAAAGAGCCTGCTCCGATTTCCGGTTCGCAGGCCCTTTGCTGCTTCTCTTACCTAGCGCAATAAAAATGTCGCGCATTCCGTCTGGCCGGCCTCCGACGCGCCGTCGCCGACAATGCCGATACGCTCTGCCGCGCAGCGGTTTTCACGGTTGTAGACGCAGTTTACCGCCTCGCAATCGATCTCGAGACGATTCTCGGGCGTCTTGAACAGATTCTTATAGGAACCTTCCCCGTTCTGATCAAAGCTCCCGCAGCACGTCTCATAATTCTCCCGCGCTTCATGTCCGTCCACGATGATCGCCTGCTTACAGCAGCGGTTCTCCGCATTGTGGAGACAATTCGTTACACTGCATTCCAGTTTCGTCATATCCATGTCCTCCTGCATACTCCTGTACCGCCGGAACCCTGCACGGTTCCGGTATTCAAACGATTACAGGATCAGGATGTCCCATATATGCGGATTTCATGCCGTCTCATGGCTTCCAGATACTTCCATTTCGCGCCGGCTTCATGTGAGCCCGAGCAGTCTGAGGAGCGCCGGCTCCACGCCCAGAAACTCCGTGACGGCCCGGATCTGCTCCCCGTTATCCCTGCGTCTGCCGCTGCGAACGCACCGCAGCAGCAGATTCTTTGGTGTGTGCTCCATATCAATGAACTCCAGAATCTGTGTCCGGTAGCCGTGATTTTCCAGGATCTCCGCCCGCAGCGCGTCCGTGTACAGCGCCGCCATCCGCTCCTTCACGATCCCGTAATGGAAAATGGGCTTCAGCAGATCATTTTCCATCTGTCCGTTCAGCTCATGCTGGCAGCACGGCACCGAGAGGATCACCTTCGCATTCCATCCGACGGCCTTCGCCAGGGCGTAGTCCGTGGCCGTATCGCAGGCGTGAAGCGTCACTACCATATCCACCCGGTCCGCTCCGGTGTAATCCGCGATATCTCCGTGAAGAAATTCCAGCTTCTCATAACCGTACCGCCGGGCCAGCCGGCCGCAGTGTTCGATCACGTCCTCCTTAAGGTCCAGGCCGGTGATGCGGACGTCCAGTCCCTTTAATTCGTGCAGATAATAATATATCGCGAAAGTCAGATACGATTTGCCGCACCCGAAATCAATGATCCGCACTTCCCGGTCCTGCGGAAGCTGCGGGAGAATGTCCTCGATGAATTCCAGGAAACGGTTGATCTGGCGAAATTTGTCGTAGCGGGAATTCACGATCTTTCCATCCGCGGTCATGACTCCCAGATCTTTAAGGAACGGCACCGGGCGGCCTTCCTCCAGGATATAGCGCTTGCGTCGGTTGTGGGCGAGAGTCCTCATTTTCGGCAGCTGCGCCTCATGGACACCGGCTGGCTTATTATCCGTTCCAACCTGCCAGACCTTTTCTGGATTTCGTTCTTCTCTTCCGGCCTTTTGCAATCCTGCGCTTTTCGTTTCTGTTACTGTCCGATCCGTTTCTGCTGTCCTGGTTGTCTCTAAACCGGCCTTTTCTTCCCCGGCCGCCTTCCGCTCCAACTGCGTTTTCTTCACCTTCACCGTCTGCTTCCCGGCCTTGCTGACCAGCACCTGCATACTTCCAAGCTCCGACCGCAGTTCCATCTGCTTATACTTCTGCATCGCTTCCTCAATATACGCCAGAGTCTCCTCTTTCCGCATATTCCGGTGAAACGCCTGCTTTCCCCGGAATTCCTCCGCCTGGAAAGCCAGACCTTCCTCCGCCGCCGGATCCGCGTCTCCCGCGCCTTTGCCGGCCGGCAGGCGCAGATACAGAGGACGCACCTTGATCTTCTGCGCATCCTCTTTATCCCGCGGATTGCTGATCACGATCTGATCAAGCTGTTCATTTAAGAAATCATCCAGCTGCTCCCGCAGCGATAACCCGTTCCCCGCCATAACTTCTTCCTGCAATTCTCTGAGTGAAGTGAAAAGTTAACTTCCACTTCTAAAGACCCCGGCAAAAAAGTTGCCGTTAGTGTTGCAGGAAAGGATAT
>CANQBX010000012.1 GCA_947589095.1 uncultured Lachnospiraceae bacterium | reverse complement strand
GTCCTTTGCCACGATCAAATCATCAATTTCATTTCCGTATATCGCAACAGAGCCGATTAGTTTTCCATCGACTTCAAAGATATAGATATTACCTTTTTCCTGTTCCAGCTTTTCCCGACTCGCGCAAATATCGACAGGATACCGCTGCAATGCCTCTCTCATGTCATGGAAGCATTCTTCGTAAACTCTTCTGTACTTCCGATAATCGGAGTTGGAATAATGTCTCAGCCGCAAACCAGACACCATTTGTCCGCCTTTATATTCCATTTTGTGAGCGATGACCTGCATCTGCTTTTCTGTCTCCTCCATAGATCCCAATTTGCCGAACAATCGTCCGCCATGCAATTATTTCAACCTTAAGAACATTTATAAATAAACTTGCGTCTTCTTCCAATTATACTCTGTTTTAAGGGAAAATCTTAAACCATCGAAAGCTGCCGTGCTTCAATATACATACTAATGTCATCCACGATATACTGTCTTCCGGTAGTGTGCAACGCTTCATAATAATTGCGGATATAATCAATCACTCGATAGCGGTTAAACAGGTCAATTACGCTTTTCCCATCCATTCCTTTCGCATTTTTATATTCTTCGATGCAATATACAATGAAATCGGTTTTCTCATCCATTTTCAAGCCTCCTCCGGATAAGTGATATGGCCGGTTTCTTTTTCTTCCACCCACAAATCATATAATGTTAGAACACTCAAATGCCAGAGCTTCGTTTCTTCACGCTCCAACTGACGGTACAGTTCGGAACTATACAGTTGTGTCAGAGCTTCCTTTTCTGTCAGTGACCGCCTCTCCATCAGCATCCGAATCAGGCGAGGAATGATGAACTCCAGCATTGCTTTGATACTCGCTTCACCCATTCTGATCCCTCCCTGCATCAAATTGTCCGATGTACTTAAGCTCTTTCAAGGCCAACTCCGTGGTGAAAGTCATCTGATCAAACAGTTTTTTTACCTTAAGCCTGGCAATCGTTTCATCTCTGGTCAAAATACCTTCCTCATATGCAATAAACGTCCGATCAGAACCTTATATTTGCTTTTCAGTTCGTCTAATTCTGGCACGTCATACATACTGACGCAGGGAAAACCACTTTCTCTCCGATCTGTCACTTTGCCGGCAAAGTTAACTGCCTGTTTCCGGTTGGTTGTCGTATAAAATCCATATCCGAAGTCCAGCGTTCTGTTCTGACGAACCAGCCTTGGCTGATCCACAATCATATTACTGCCATAATATACTATCATCCCCGAACCCCCATCATTTTCAGTGCTTTAGCATATTTTCCATGAAGTGTCTCAACATTACCGTGATATGCTTACGACGATCAATTTGCCTCTGTAACTCTTCGGCTTTATCACTTTGTCTCCCAACTATATTATGAAACAGCCTTAACCCATATTACCACCCATCTATATTGTAACCAGCAAATAAGGAGCAGTCAATCAAATTGTGTGCAGGGACTCGTAATAGCGCGGGCCTCTTGTTTAATCCAATTCAAAAAGAACCTTTTCATAGTCTTTTACATAGTACCGGATATTTTTGCGACCCTTTTGAATGATCATATGGCCTTCCGCTTCCAGCATCGCTTTCTGCGCTTCGACGCCGCCGGGATACTTTTCATTTAACTCCCCGTTCGCTTTCAGCGTTCTCCAATAGGGAGTTTTATCCTCGGAGCGCTGATAACTGGCCCAGGCCGCAATCGATACAAAAATTCCGGCCGTAATCGGTTCCGTAAAATCCGCACCGCTTAATTTCGCAAAATACTCACGGATTTTCCCGACAGTAATCACATTTCCGCAGGGAACGCGCTTCATAATTCTGTCGTAGTCGATCGGCGGAGCGAAATACATTCTGCTCCCGCCGTATTTTTCTATACTCTTTTCATCTGTGATCGTCTGGAACTTCGGCATATCCTTGCTGTCGTTCAGCATAGCGTTGAAATCTTTTTTATCTTCATTAGCCATAAACACACCTCCTGCCTCAAGCATATCTTATTTTTATAAGCAATGCAATGAGACAGTTTTTTTAATTCAGTTTTAATTATACATGTTTCTCGGATATCGAAAAATTCCGCCGATAACTTTGCCGCATAAACTCTGACTGTAGAATTCAGTCTCCAACTTACCTACATTACTCTTACCATGTCACGATACAATATCATGTATTTATCAAGTACCCTCTGGTTTACATGATAATGGCCGCAATACCAGCTGCCAAATTGGATCTTCTTTATCAGCTCCTCAAAATAATCTGTGATCACATCTGTCTTAAACTTCCCGTCAGAAAATACTGCCTGGACCGACGACGGCAGGCAATGAGTAACCACAAAATCTACGGAATTGCCAACGCGCTCCAGGTTCTTCAAACCATTCTGTATTTCCTCTTCAGACGGTAATTCCTCCGGCCACCAGGAAACGCCCTCGATCCTGAACTGTCTTCTGGTCTTTCTCCAAATATACACGGCATTATAGAAATCATCATCCGAATTAAAGTCCTTTCTGCTGAGAATCCCGTCTCTTATATCGTGGGAACTGGCTCCACCAAAACAGAAAAACTTAGCCCCGTCATACACAAAAATCTCGCCGCGCAGTATATGAAATACATGCTCACGTATCTGATGCGCCTTAGCTCCCCGGAATTCGCATACCGGATACTGGGACAGCAGATCAAAATTCTCATGATTCCCATCAACGAAAACCGTTGTAAAGCTTCTGTCATTTAACTCGTCTACAACATAATTTTCATGCGCCGATACGCCATCCCAGACTCCACCAAAATCCCCGCAAATGACGACGATATCATCCCGCGTCATTTCACTCTGCTGCGGGAAAAAATATCTCGTGAATTTCCCAAAATCCTGATGGCAGTCTCCCGTTATGAAAACCACTGCTAACCTCCTGACTAAATAAATCGATACCATTGTTCATATGGATCGTTACCGATGATCTTCTATTTTTCAAGCCGCTTTATTTCAAACATTGGATTATGCTTTTCTCTACAAATGAGAAATTAGCACTCGCCAAAATCTTTTACCATCAACTCGCGGATGTCCTCGCGCAAATCAAACATTTTCATGTAGCCAAGAAAGTCCTTTTCGAGAAGAACAGCAGGAATCCCAAAGGCCTGCTCAAGAGCCTGCGCCGTCTTTTCAGCACATCGTTTATAAAACGCAACGTATTTTTCCGTGCCGAATCGTTCGATCAGAAATCCTGTAAATGCACCCGCGAGAGGATAGGTCAACTCACAGTCATATTCACGGAAATGACTGTTTTCCAAGAGATCGATGACAGACGGATTCTTTCCTTGCTCAATATACCATTTCGTCCAGGAATAATTATCGATTCCCCACCAGTACCGATCAAAAAACATGGCGAGCCCTTCGCTGATGAACCGCGACTCCGGTCTGCAAATCGAATAGGAAATAATATGTGCGTCTTCATGGAAACCGATGCATTTTATTGTTTCGCTGTATACGGCAAAAACATGATTCATACCGTCTTTGCTCATGATATCCGGAAGAGCAAAGCCGTTGCATGGCTCATCATCCTCCTCGTCGTGGATAATTGCATATTGCTTTCCTACCTCTTGTGGAGTATCGAACAAATGATAGTGGATTTTGCCCTTTGCGTCAGCATGAAGGCAGTCGCTGATAAATGTATAGCATCCCTCCTGAATATCAGCGATTTGATTTATTTCTTTTTCAGCCAAACTGTTTTTCTTGTAGTGAAAAACATAGTGCATCGTTGACATTTCCATACCGACTTCACCTCACCTCTACAACATCGATTTGCCGAACAATCGTCCGCCATGCAATTAACATTATACCACTCAAATGGGAAGAAATCTACGGTACTTTAAGAAGGTCAAGCTTTTATTTATTACAATCGGCCGGACTGGGGTCCGGCTGACATTCACTTGAGTTCAGCATTGTTTCTCTTCAAAAAACCTATGTTTCTGCCATATTCCAGGGCAGTTTCCATGTCGTTGCTTAAAAAGCGTTCAAACAGATCCGCAGGTATCTTGCCCGGACGTGTCCGCTCATAAATTGTGAGGTTTTTGGAATGCCCGCATTTTTTGCACCGATAGATCAGCCAGACATCCACGCTTTTGCCGTTGGCATTTACTCTGAATTTACAGGAATTCATAAACTCCTGCTTTTTCCCGCAGCCTCCGCAACGGAAATACACTTTTATATCCGAATTCTCAGATGCTTTCAACGTTTTCCTTTTCGGCAAGCCGCTGATCCCTGAGAATTCTCTGAATGCTTTTCTCCGACAAAGAAAAATGGTGGGCGAGATCCTGTACGCTCATTCCGCTTTTGTAGGTTTCATAAATTCTTTCGTTGCGCTCACGAAAGAAAACCCTGGCAGAAGTCGCGCTGCCCCACTCCTGTTTCTCTTTGCATGGAATATAAATCAGTTTTCCGTCCACATATTGCTGAATCGTTTCTATTAATTCCTGTGGCAGCACATTCTCTGCCTTAATATAGCTCATAATGCTCCTCCCAATCATACTTTCGGGATTCATCTGAGCTTACGATTCATTCATTTATTTAAGCTCAGACTACTGAGCAATAACATACCTTCTGGTCATAAAACTACGCCCCTTTCCTGTCATATAAGCACATTTTCCTTGATTATAGATAACCGCAGCTTATATTTCAACCTTAAGAACGATTATAAATAAACTTGCTCCAAAGCCGTTCATAATCCCTAATTATTTTCCGTTATTCTGAACTGCTTTCCAATAATCTTTCTCAAATTCTTCCACGCTTCCATACCGTTTGGGACGCATCCCCACTTTTTCATACTCCGCAAGGTAGTTACTCATGGCTTTATCAAAAACGCTTACATTATTTTCAAGATCCTGCGGATCAAATTTATCCATAATTTCAAAATCGTCTACTTCGATTTCTTCCGCAATCTCATGAATCATCTCTTGTAAAGACAGCAAATTCATAAAAGAAGAATACCTATCGTCTCTGTCTGCCGCTTCTGCCATTTTGTTTTTCCAGTTCGAATACATTTCCTCATAAGTTCCCCCCAGATTCGCTGCAGCGGAGAGTGCTTTTTGCTTCGGTATTTTCAGGTATTCATTGGTCAGAACCAGCAGTTCCGTCAGTCCGGATCTTATCTTTTCAACTGTTTCCGCCCTAATGATGTCCGTAATTATGACTTCAGGATCAAAGGGAAGATCAAGCTGTCTTAGTTCATCAAAAGTCCGCTTGGTTCCTTTTCTGAAATACCGGCCATTATATAACATCACTGCATCTTCTATAAATAGAATGGCAGCGCCTGCGCAGCTTCTGACCTTTGATAAAGATTCTGTAAGATGGACTCGGCAAATTTCTTTTTTGCTTCACAATATGCGAAGTCAGCCTTATCATACCGTCTGTCTGACGCAAGAAGACCCGCAGCCTCTTTCCTGATCTCATCCAGTCTTTTCAGCGAGCTTTTATCCTTGCAGTAAACAATCACGGAATCGAACAGCTTTGATAAATGCGCATGGTTACACTGGGCGTCGCTTTCAAGCATATCCCAGCTTGTACAGTAAATATCATATCCTACGTCAATATCGTCCAATATGAATCCGTCGGCCAGTACCCACCCGTTTTTATCATTGATCAGAATCAGTAAGTCAAGATCGGATTTTTTGTGTTCTTCTCCAGTGGCGGCGGAACCGTATATGCCAATCAAAGCCAGAGAATCCGGGCACAATGCCTCCGCCTTTTTTATGACCGCATTGATAATCGTCTTGTTGATATCATTCTTTCCTGTTTTGATAAATTTAATTAATTTCTCAACATCATTAAAGTCATCATAATCGCCATGAATCCCTTCTCGATGATAAACAACGCTTGCTTTTTCGTTCCGCTCAAGGCAATCTAAAAGTGCTTTTTCTCCGTATCTTTTGATAAACAAGGTAAATCCATAAGGCTTGATTTTGGAAAGCAAGCCTTTTCTGCATTCAGATTTACATTCATAGCAATGCGTGTAATTATTCTCAATGGAACAATTTCTGTTTTCGCACCAGTCCTTGCCCGGGCATTCTCCCGAATTACATCCGCTGCAATGCTCATTCTCACTGCATAAGCAGCATGCCAGTCCGCAGCGCGCTATTCCGAGTTCTCGTTTCATTCAATTATCTCCTGTAAACAATGATCTCTCGCTGAGAACATTATACCCTTTCCGTCAGAAAAAGTATAGCGGGATATTGCAAAGTATATAGGGTGCAGTATTTCCTTTTGCCTGAGAAATGAAAAAATCCAAAAAAACATATTACATAAATTACGCAATTCAACATTGACATTACGTAATTTATGTAATATACTATGACCAGAAGGTGAGATGATGAAGCGCAGGGACTTAATCAAAGAGTTAGAAAAAGCCGGATACGAAATGGCCAGAGATGACGGAGATCACACAATCTACTCAAAAGACGGCTGCCGGCCGATACAAGTCCCAAGGCACAGAGAGTTAAACGAATACACAGCAAGAGCAATCCTAAAGACGGCGGGTTTGAGATAAGGCCCGCGCCAGCTCTTCAAAATAGATAATAAGGAGGATGGCTATGGCAGAATATGTATATCCTGCAGTTTTTCATGCGAATGAAGATGGCTCTTTTACCATAACATATCCAGATCTCCCTGGATGTATTACCGAGGGTAAAAACATGGCAAACGCCGTGCACATGGCACAATCTGCACTATCTCAATGGATTGAATATCTGGCAGATAATAAGATGGAGATTCCTTCCGCTACAGCTATGGCGTCTATCAAAACTGCTCCCGATGAGTTTGCGAATCTCATCTGCGCTGTCGTCAGAGATCAACGCGCTGTCCGGCGCACGGTCAGCATTCCCAAATGGATGGACGATATGGCTTCAGACGCTGGATTGAGCCTCTCCCGCATCCTGCAGGATGCCCTGACTGAAAGGCTACATGCGGGGCGATAATCACCCCGCTCCTGTATCATAATCTGACCGGCCGAGAATTTGGTTGCATCCGGGTTCTCGGTCCGGCACCGGATCGTATAACACCATCAGACCAGATCCGGAAGATATTGTACAGACAATCCCGGATAATTGCCGCAGGCTTATGTTTGCATTTCTGCAGCTTGAGGTTGCAAGCCATCCTTACTTTCTATGTTTGGATAGATACAATACCAGGTCATCGTCATTACAGCAATCACGATACGGTTCACAGATCTGATCCTTATACCAGACGCCGCTCCCGTCCGGAATGTATCCGCGCTTGACATACATCCGCTGGGCGCTTCCGTATCCGCTGTGCAGCCCCACTCCGAGGTATACCACGTCCGAATAAGAAAATGCGATCTGCTCCGCAATATCCATGAGCCTGCTGCCGATTCCTCTGCGCCTGTATTTCTCCAGAACGCCGAAGTCAACGATCTCCGCATAGCCTTGATTCGCATACGCGCCGCTTTTGGCATCAGGATAAACGTTAATGTATCCGGCGATGCTGCCGTTCCATTCGGCAGCCAATGCGACCGCTTTGCCTTCGGCCTGGTGTCTCAGTCTCATTTCGTATTTGTCTATTGTCGCATCCCAGCCCTGCGCGATTTCTTCATCCGTGATGATTTGGGCGTCGCTCTGCCGCAGATCCCGAATTACAATTCCATTTTCATCAAAATAGACCATGTCAGTATTTCCCGATTTGCCTCTCTTCTCCCCGAAAAGATGAATTTATTTCCTGTTCTGATAAATTTAATCGCGAGCCATTCCGAGTTCCCGTTTCATTCAATTTCCTCCACGAAACGCAAGCTTTAAGCAGATATGATCGGAAGGTTATCAAGGCAAGGCGGGATGTGCATCATGTAATGGTTCGTCATGGGTGTTTCCAGCATCCCGGCGCGGGTGAGCCTTCCCCAAAATACCAGCAGCCATACAGAACGCAGGTCAGAAGTAACGCCGCCTGCCTCATAGATCTTCATGACCCATTCCTCAGGGACCATCTCGAAAAGCGCCTCGTCTTTAAGTCCCACTATGATCTTCCTGGTATTCGTCCCGACTTCGATCATATATTCATAAAGTGCTTCCGGCCGGATGGCTTTGCCAAATCGGACCGCTTCCTCAGCCTCCAGGGCATTGCCCGTGTCGGTGATCGGCGAACCGATCTTCTTTTGCCAGTTGTCGTTAAATATCTGCTCCTGATCCGCCAGAAGGATATTGCTGACCAGATCCTCTATCCGCGCGGTATGCCAGAGCTGCCACACCATGGGGACCCGGTCCGTACCGGCGTAATGAAGGTCTGTCTCCCAGGGCTGTCTGGGCGCCAGATCATTTTGGTGTCCGGAAAGCATATATTCCGCCACATAGTCCGCCATGGTCTTTTCGCTGCCGCCGGAGACACATGCGGGATGGACGAGCGCGTGGAGCTGCAGCGCCAGAGATCTTACTTTCTCAGGATCTCTGCTATTTAACGCATCATGAAAGGCAAGATTGACCGTACGATATTCATCATAAAACATCTGCTTTATCATTTTCCTCTCCCTCCGACGGTTCTTCTTCCAGTTTAGACTGTTTCCTCTTAAACTCACAGGCAAATAACTGCATTACCACAAAACAGACGACGAATGCCATGACCGCATATACGATTCCGGCAGCCATGGAACCTAAAATCTTGTCCGGGAATCGTCTGACTGTAAGAACGAAGCCCAGGATTCCCAGGGCAAGCGCGCTTATCAGAGAATTGACGACGATCGACGACACATCCGGTTTCAGGCGGCGGTCCCATATTCCCTGCCTGATAGATCCCACGGATAAATACAGGGAAAGCAGCATAAATACGATCCATTCCCCCGCAAGATTCCTGAAATCAACGTCTAAAATAAGCTGTACGATTATAGCTGCCAGCAGTCCCCAGAAAGCCAGCCAGCACCCATTGTGTTCGATCCGAAGCAATATCTGCTCCTGCCGTTCATCTAAAATGTTCTTATTGCTTTTCATTTTTGCCATCCTCCTCCCAGAACAGGTCATTTAATGTAGTGCCTAACGCCTTGCAGATCGCGATGCAGAGCTTAAGCGACGGATTATAATCTCCCGCTTCGATCAGCCCGATCGTCTGCCGGGTGACGCCCACTTTCTCAGCAAGCATCGTCTGCGACATCTCCAACTCGATACGTCTGAATTTGAGTCTCAGATTTCTCATTTCCCACCTCCTGCTGGCAGGCGTGCGGCAGTCGGGCCTGCTCACATGCTCATGGCTCTTAATTTATCCTCTCGGCCTGCCGCGTTGGCCTCCTCCTCGGGTTGCTATTTACCTGCGTCGGCCTCCTGTTTACCCCAAAAATACCACATTCCAGAGCGGATGTCAAGTATATATTGCATTTAATTTATATAAATTACATCCGTGAAACGCGCTGCCCCTGTTCCTGTCCCCTGTTCCGGCTGCCCCTGTTCCCAGTCAATACGTTGTACATCTTCACTTAGAAAAACCGCCGTACAGGATTTCATTCCCATACAGCGGTACCTGATTTATAATCTTTTTTGAATCTGACCATTCAGACGAGATCGCGTTTCATCGCTTCAGTTATAAAACCGACTCATACACCAAAAAACAAGAATAATGGCAAATTGCAAATGCGCTGTATAACTGCTATATGCAGGCAATATAAACATCCATGGAATCGCCGTCCGTCTCAAAACACGGGATCACGTCTTTGTCCGTATGCTCCAAACCGTTGAGACGCATATATTCCATTAATGTCTTATATGCGTTAGGAATGATCACAAACGGATTTTTGAACGGTTCAGGGATGTGGATCGCGGCATATCTGTGAGCCTTCTGCTCCTTGATTTCCACATTTTGAGGCGTTATATCTTCAGGCAGAATCCACGCAGCCTCATAGCCGTGCATATGGTAAACATTTATCTGCTCCATAGAAACATACGGAAAGTCCCAGCCGATCACCCGGGGATGCTCCACGCCATTGTCGCGAGCGATGTTAAGCACCCAGTTAAAGGCGTCCCCCTCAGGATCGCTGCTGATCACCGCGTGCTTCACATACCGAAACCCCGGAACGATCTCCACGCGAAGATCCGTGTATGCTTCGTCGCAGGCGCCCATCTCTTCGCGAAACAGATTGTCCAATGAACAGTTAAACAGTCCGCAAAGCTCTATGGCCTTATCCATTTCCGGCGTCGATTCGTTAAGTTCCCATTTTGAAATAGTCTGCCGGCTGACTTTCAGCTTTTCCGCCAAAGCCTCCTGCGTAATATTTCCGCACATACGCCGCAGATGCTGTAAATTTTTGCCAAAACTCATAAACAAAATTTCCTTTCTTACTTATTTTGCACGGCCGTGTATCGATGCCAATATATCATGCTCCTGTCGAAAAATCTACCACCCGGCATACGCGTTTTTTTCTGTTCCCGCAATCACAGGTTGCTTAAACAGCGTTATGGTTTGATGGAGCGCTTAAAGAGTATCCATGTACTGATGAAATAGCAGATCAGCAGCAGCGCTAATATTCCCGCGATCATCCCCATCTGCGGCATCAGGGCTCCAAATCCGATATACGCTGAAATCTCTGCTGAAACAGCCTGGATAAAGCAGGCAATCACAACAGCGGCAACTATGACGGCCACAAGAATGGGAAGGCCAAACCAGACGCCTAATTGCTTCAGCACAAGTCTTCCTATTCTTTCTTCCTCTACGCCCAGTTTTCGCAGAACGCCGAAACGATATTTATATTTCCCCGCGTCCAATAGCTGCTGCAAAGATAATACCGTAAGGCAAATGACCATCAGCACTACTGCGCCGTAAAGCATGGAGGCCTGCAATACAAAATTGCCCGCTTTTGTACTGTTGATCTGCAGGGTACGCAATCGGATACCATAGCTGACGCCGGTATCTGTATCTTCCGGATACTCGTCCGAGAAAGCCTGTTCCAATTCGCGGGCGTTTTCATAGGAAATGCTTTCGGATACAGTGATGTAGCGGTTGCGCATTACGGGAAGCAGCTTTTCACAGACACGGTCCGGAAATACATAGATTACATCCGTGTAGGAATTGTACACCGTCTCGCCGATTGCTTCCTCGTAATATGGCTGCCCGGAAAGTGTCAATTCTCCCGCGTCTGTCATAACACTGGTATGCTCCTCCAAAAAGCTGTCTCGTTCTTCCTCGGCGGCGATTGCCTTCCATTGCGTTGTATATTCATTTTCCGATAAAGAAACCGGCTCGTATCCCAGCATTTCCCGAATTGTGTTGTAATCGCTTAATGAAATTGCTGCGACAGGAAAATCATACTTAAACCGATTGTGAAAATCATCTTTCTTCGGAAGGCAGAGGTTAAACGTACAGTCATAATCGGTTTGAATCCCATGATCTGCGAGGTAGTCCGTTACAATTCCATAATCATCGCCGGGAAGATTTTCTTCATCATATACATTATTGTATCTGGAAAAGATCTGCACGTCATACATCGACCGTATATCCAGATAGCCTGAAGCCCAGCCTGTCAGGATTGGGGCGGCAATAAACAGGAAAATGGCAAGCGCAAGAGTCGCGCAGATCAGCGTCATCGTCTTGCTGGTGGTATTCAGTTTTGATGTAATCTGTCCGAAGAAGAACAGGTTTTCGCCTTTGTATCTGTGCTCCGGCGATTTTTCTTTCCATGCGGCGATGAAGCTGCCGGCAAGATAGATCAGGGAACAGATGAAAAAAAGCAGGTCAGCCAGAACAAACAATAAATATTGATTGATCATGCCTGCCCCCATCGCAAGATAATACTGATTGATGAAAGCCGGTACACTGGCCGCTGTGCAGGCATTCAGGACGGAGCAGATGAGCAGCCCCAAAATCCATTTTGAAAAACCGTATTTTTTCTTTCGGATCAGCCACCACAAAGACCAAAGCAGGGCCGATGCGGGCAGAATGATATTTCCCCAGAACATGACTTTTACCGGCAGCTCAAAACGGCTGTCATAATAGAACCAGACCTTTTGGACGCCTGCCACAGCCATCCATATTGTGAAAAGTTCAAACAGGACGGCAGCTGCGACAATCCAGCGGCTTCTTTTCAGTTCCGGGTCATTTTCCCGGTCTGCCGCAAGCATATCAATGATTCTTGTTTTCTTGATGGTGCGGGTGTTGAACATCCCTGCCGCAATAAAACTAATGGTAAAGAAACTGACCGTCAGAAGTACGGTATCCGGGAACAGCGTCCATGACAGTTCATAGCCTTTCCCGTAGGAAGTCAGAAGCATGGCAGTCATAAACTGCGAACAGAACACGCCGAGGAAAATCCCAGTCACAATCGAAATCATCCCCATGACAAAGGTTTCCGCAAAGAACAGATTTCCGATGGTTCTCTGCTCCATACCCATGACGGCCTGGATCGCAAACTCCTTTTGCCTGCGGCGCAGCATATAGTTATTGACGAACCGTATCAAAAACAGCAGTACCAAAGTGACGGCACAAATTGCCATTTTCATCCCGTCACTCAACATTGTAAAATCGTATTCGCTGCCTATATCCGGCTGGTAATAGCTGCTGGAAATAGAGAGGAATGAATAAAAGAGTGTGACGCAGATCGTCATGGTTACAATGTAGATCAGATAGTCTTTGACAGACCGCTCTGCATTTCTTAAAACGAGTTTAGCATACATGGCTTTGTCCCCCTCCGATCATGGTAAGGACGTCCAGGATTTTATCAAAGAAGGCGCTCCGGCTGTCTCTGCCCTTATTCAATTCTGTGAAAATCCTTCCGTCCTGTAAAAAGAGGATACGGTTTGCATAGCTGGCTGTAAAAGCGTCATGCGTTACCATAAGGATCGTCGCTCCCATCTGCTCATTGATACTCTGTATCGTAGACAGAAGCATTTGAGAGGAGTGGCTGTCCAGGGCCCCGGTCGGTTCATCCGCCAAAAGCAGCTTTGGATTGTTAATGATGGCTCTGGCGCAGGCGCAGCGCTGCTTCTGACCGCCGGATACCTGGTAGGGATATTTGTCCAGAATATCACGGATGTTCAGCCTGTCGGCAATCTCCCGGACAAGAGGTTCCGCTTTTTTCGACGGGGTCTTATTGATCGCAAGCGCCAGCGCAATGTTTTCAGAGACGGTCAGGGTATCCAGCAGATTGAAATCCTGAAACACAAATCCCAAATTCTCCCGCCGGAACCGGGCGAGGGATTTTGCCTTTATCTCGGTAATGTCTGTTCCTCCCAGATAGATGTGCCCTGCGCTCACTGTATCAATGGTGGAAATGCAGTTGAGAAGCGTTGTTTTCCCGGAGCCGGACGCTCCCATAATTCCCAGAAATTCACCTGTTTCTACGGAAAAGCTGATATCCTGAATGGCTTTTGTGATGTTCCCCTCGCTGCCGTAAATTTTTTGGATATGCTCCAATTTCAAGATTGGTTCCATGCGTCCTCCTGCCTTTCCAAATCTTTCATGCCCTGATTGTAATCTGTATTCATGGCCTTTTGTATCCGGTCATGCCTTTATTGTAATCGGTATTCATGGCTATCTGTATCCGATTTCCTTACGCAGCTCTTACAAAAATGTAAGAAGTGCAGAGCATATCAGCCCTGCACCCCGGTCACAAAGTCGTTAATATGGAAGGAAAGAGAAATGGTGGTGCCTTCTCCCCCGGAACCTGCCGCAATACCGATTCCCAGCTTGTCGCAAAGCCGCCTGCAAAGATACAGGCCGATTCCGGTAGAACTATGGATCGTCCGTCCGTTTTGTCCGGTAAATCCTTTCTCGAAAATGCGGGGCAGGTCACTTTCCGGTATGCCCATGCCGTTGTCCGCAACAGACAGGATAACGCTGTCATTTTCTTTGACGGCAGAAAAATGCAAAACCGGCTGGCCTGTGCGGTATTTTACTGCATTGCTGATAAGCTGGTCTAAAATAAAACGCAGCCACTTATCATCCGAATAGACACTGTACTCCACATTCTCCGCGGTAACGGTCACATTGTTCTGCCGCAGAAGATACTTGTTGTCGGCAATGGCTCCATGTACCACATCACTTAGACGGATTTCACGGACAGAATAATCCTTTTCCGTATGCTCGCTGCGGGCGTAATACAAAGCCTGCTCCGTGAAACGGCTGATATTTTCCAATTCGGCCATCAGTTCTCTGGTAAAGGAACAGCGGTTATTCTCGCAGATCAGCTTCATAGCCGTAATCGGCGTTTTGACTTCATGGATCCATTGTTCGATGTATTCTTTATATTCCTGCCGCTCCCTCTGTATCTCGCCAATGTGTTCCAGCATGGATTTTTCGGACATCTTCATAATCTGATAGAAAACCTGTTCATCGGCCCGTTCCGGCGCCTGCATGATTTCCGGCAGCAAATACCGTTCATCCAGCTTCTCTGCCATATCCAGCAATTTATCAAGATGCTTTTTCCGGGAATAGTAAAACAGCAGCAGACAGGAAACAAGGATGATCAGCCAGACGGCAAGGACGAACAGGACCGTTTGAATCCCATTCCCGCCTGCAGTCAAAAACAGTGCAAGGGCGAGCATACCCAGCAGATTGATGAAAATAACGGGCAGCTGATTTTTCAGATATTGCCTGCCGCTCATAACGTGTACCCCTGTCTGTGCTTTGTTTTGATAAAGTCTGTAAGCCCAATAGACGCCAGCTTTTCACGGATACGGGTCATATTCACACTCAGGGCATTATCGTCCACATAAAGCTGATTGTCCCAGAGAAAATCCACAATATCGCTGCGGGGGCATATTTTGCCCGCGTTCTTAAAAAGATAGTAAAGAATTTTCAGTTCGTTTTTTGTCAGTTCTGCTTTCCGGCCGTTATATTCTATCAAACTGCTTTCCAAATGTAAATCCGCGCCGTTCCATGCGAGCGTTTCGGATTGCCCGGACGCATACGCCCGCCGCAGCAGGGAAGCGATTTTAGCAAGCAATATCGCTGTGTTATACGGCTTTGTGATAAAAGCATCTCCGCCCAGCATGATACTGTATAGTTCATCCATATCTGTATTGCTGCTTGTTACAAACACAATGGGAATATCGGAAAAGCTGCGGATTTGTGAACAGATTTCAAAGCCGCTGTTTCCCGGCAATTTTATATCCAGCAAAACAAGATGGGGTGCAAATGCTTTGAATTGCTCAATTACTCTTGAAAAGTCGGTGACAGCGTCAGCCTCATATCCATTACCCGACAGTAGGGTTTTCAACTGTGTCTGAATTGTATCATCATCTTCAATAATCAGTATTTTCTGTTTCATCCTTGTCCCGCATTTTCCTCCACAGATCCCGATCATATCCGTCTCCCCTGAACACCCGATCAGCCTCAGCGTCCTTTCGCGCTCCACACATACCCGATGCCGTACACCGTCCGGATCACCTCCGCCGCGTCCAGCTTCTTCCGAAGCCGGTTCACCGTCACCGACAGCGCGTTCTCGTCCACGTATTCCGCGCCGTCCGTCCAGATCCGGTCCACCAGAAAGTCCCTGGTCAGCGTCTGCTCCTTATTCTGCACCAGCAGCCGCAGAAGCTTCTGCTCCGTCTTGCTTAACTCCACCGACGCACCCCGGTTCGCGAACTCCATCCGGTCAAAATCGAACCGGTACCGTCCGTCGGCGTATATGTTCTCCTCTGCCCTCGGCCGGCGCTTCAGCGCCTTGTCGATCCGCGCCCGCAGCACCATCAGGCTGAACGGCTTCGTGATATAATCGTCCGCCCCCAGCTCCAGACCCATGACCTCGTCGGTCTCCAGATCGTTGGCCGTCAACACGATCACCGGCACATCCGAGGACTGCCGCAGCTTCTTTAAGAAATCAAATCCGTTTCCGTCCGGAAGGTTAATATCAAGGATGATCAGATCCGCCTTCTCCGCGGGATCATACTCCTTAAGCGCATAGTACTGCCGGAACGCATAGTCCGCGTTTCGGAGCGCCAGCGCGATTCCATTGTTCAGCGCTTTGTCGTCTTCTATAATCGTAATGTAGTTCAAACCGTCCACCGCCTATTGTCCGTACGTCTCGGCTTGCTATTTACCGCCTATTGTCCGTATAAAACAGATTTGTGCATTTCTTCAATGTTTTTCAGAGCGAAATCACGCATTTTTTCAGGATTTCATCGACCGTCTCCGTCCCGTCGACCCGCAGAATGGGACATTTCAACTGAGCCGCCCATTTCTCCGCCATATCTTCCGGCCGCGACTTTACGAGTTCAAAAAACTCTTCTTCCTCCTCGTACAGATCCCCGCCGGGCAGCATCCTCGCGCCAAACTTTTTATACGACCGCTCCCTGACCCGCCGCATCCGGATATTCTTCGGGACTTCGATCAGCACGACATGCGTAAAATACGGATAGAGCCTCTCGCCGTAGTCGCCCTTTACCGACGCCAGGACGAAATTCTCATGCTCCTGGATCTCCTCCCAGAGCAGCTGCTCCACTTCTTGCCGCGTACGCGGCGAAGCGTACAGATAGGACGGATCATTTTTCGGAAAATACAGATCCTCAATATCGATAAAATGAAACCCCAGCCGCTCAGAAAGCGCCCGGCCAAGCGTGCTCTTGCCGCTGCCGTTCATGCCGCATATGATGATTCCCGTTCCCATTTACTTTCCTCTCTCTCGCATAACTGCAACCGTTTTTATTATACGTTACGCGGAATGGAAAAGCAACATGGCAGGCCGCTGAACCAAAATCCATTCTGTACTTCATCTACCGATTTTTCACATTCGAAATCTGCAGATATTCGATCAATGCCGCCTCCAAAAGCCGTGAATAATTCACCTTCTGCTCCTCCGCCATCCGCTTCAGCCACGCTGGAAGCGTAATGTTGGTTTTAATGCGCTCATTATCTTTCTTGATGCGGAACAGATCCGGGTGAATCGTCACAGGCATGACAACATTTCCCTCTGTGTCTTCTTTAGACAAATGTACCGACGGTTCAGGTACTGCATCACCGTCACATTCCAGTCCGTATACATGGAGACTGGCCGCTTCCACCGCCATCCTCTGCGCCTCTTCAAGATCCCGGCCATAACTAAAGCACCCTGGAAGATCCGGGAAAAAAACGCTATAGGAGCCATCCTTGCCTGGCTCCATAACAGCCAAATACGTCAGATTCATCATTTTCCATCAACCCTTTCTCTGCACAGGAACTGCGATCTGCGCCTGCTGGCAGATCCTTTTTAATGTCCCCGGCGCAATATCGCCGGAATGTTTTGGTACAGTGACTTTACCCGGTTTTGTCGGATGCTTCAGCTGCAAATGTGACCCCTCCTGCCCTGTTTCATACCAACCGTCTCTATGAAGCTCTTTTAAAATTTCACGCGCTGTCATATATCTCCTTGCCCATATTATACGCATATTACATGCGCATGTCAAGTTTCAATCTCTGATTTCAGTTCCATTTTCCAGTATCCGCTTACTTCTCCTCGCGGATCTTAGCCAGAAAACGCTCCCCGTATTTTCCATACTTATATTCCCCGACTCCAGACACCGTAAGCATCTCTTCCTTCGTCTCCGGCTTCACGATACACATATGGGTCAGCGTCTTATCCGAGAACACGATGTACGGCGGCACCTTCTCCTCCTTCGCGATCTCCAGACGCAGAGCCCTCAATTTCTCAAACAGCGGCTCCGCGCCATCAGCCACGCCTTTTCCGCTGTCCGCCGCATTACCCAGGGCTATAGCCGCCTTCCCGCGGCGCTTTTTCTTCCCGGTCTTCCCGCCGCTATCCGCCGAGCCGTTTGCACCTTCAGCCGCGCCGCCCGCAGCCGCCGGCTTACGAACCTGCTCCTTCGCCCATTTCATCGTAACCGTCTGCGACCCGTCCAGAACTTCCCGCGACCGCGCCGTCAGCTTCACAACAGCATATTCATCCGCCGTCACCGTCAGATACTCCTGCATCTGCAGATATTGAAGCACCTGCCGCAGCCGGTAGACCGGCGTCTTGCTTAAGCTGCCGTAAAATGGATTCTGGTCCATCCGGTACTGCCGGATCTTGGCCGTACTTGCCCCATGAACCGTATCGATCACGACCGTCGTCCCGTAGCGCTGCCCGCTGGTCCTCACGCACCCCAGAAGCTTTTCGGCGATCTCCGTCACATCCACGGTATCAAACTGCGTCAGACAGTTTCTGCAGTTTCCGCAGTAATTATTGCCGTACTCCCCGAAATACCGGAGAATATAATCCCTCAGACATTCTTTGGTAAAGCAGTAAAATGTCATCTTCTTGAGGCGCTCACGATCCCTCTCCTGTACCAAAGCGCGGGAGAAGTCGTCCAGCTCCTGATTGTCCCGGTTATTTTCAATGAACAGCTGGTTCGTGATCACATCCTGACCGCTGTAATACAGGATACACTCCGCCGGTTCCCCGTCCCTTCCCGCACGGCCGGCCTCCTGATAATAGGATTCGATATTCTTCGGCATCCCATAGTGGAGCACGTAACGCACGTTGGATTTGTCGATCCCCATGCCGAAGGCATTGGTCGCCACCATGACCGGGGACCGGTCGTAAATGAAATCGTCCTGATTCCTTCGCCGTTCCTCGTCCTCCAGCCCCGCGTGGTATCTCGTTGCCGCGAACCCGTCGCGGATCAAACGGCCGCACACGTCGTCGACCATTTTCCGGGTCAGGCAGTAAATGATACCGCTCTCGCCCGGATGATTCATCAGATACGCCTTCACCGCCGCGTACCGGTCTTTCGGCGTCTCCACGCCAAAATACAGGTTCTTCCGGTCAAATCCCGTGGCAATCACCAGCGGATCCTGAAGCTTCAGCAGATCGATGATATCGTCCCGCACCTGGGCTGTCGCCGTGGCCGTGAACGCGCTGACTACCGGACGCGACGGAAGGCGTCCGATAAATTCCGGGATCCGCAGATAACTGGGGCGGAAATCCTGCCCCCATTGGGATACGCAGTGGGCCTCGTCCACTGCCACCATTGAGATCTTCCTGCTGCATGCGAAAGTGAGGAATTCTTCATTCAGGAGTCGTTCCGGAGCGACGTAGATGATAGAATACCGGCCCTGCCCGGCCAGTTCCAGAGCTTTCCGATACTGAACCGATGAAAGAGAACTGTTGAGATACGCAGCGTGGATGCCGGCCTGATTTAACGCGCCTACCTGATCCTTCATCAGAGAGATCAGCGGCGAGACCACCAGCGTGATCCCGTCAAGGATCAGCGCCGGGATCTGATAGCAGATGGATTTGCCGGCCCCGGTCGGCATAATCCCCAAAGCGTCCCGGCCCGAAAGGATCCCGTCGATCAGCGTCTCCTGGCCTTCCCGGAACCGGTCGTAGCCAAAATACTTCTTCAGATATTCTTGTTTCATACTTCTATTTTCCCCCCGATTTTCATTTGATTCTCCAGACCGCAGGATAGGACCGCCTGTCCTGCCGTAGAAATAAGATACAGCCACATCGTAATTCCGCCGGACGCCGGAACATCCCGAAAGCGGAAAAACCGGAAGATTCGCAGAGAACCTTCCGGTTATATATCTCTCCGACCAGTACAGAAAGCGCGCTGCTGAAGCCCTTCAGCATGGGATAGATACTTCCAGAGCACACTGACGCTCTGTTCACATGGAATACCTCCGGAGCGTCACTGGTACTCTATTCGCACGGAATACGTACCCATCGCCTTACTCGACAGAAATCATATAATAATAGATCGGCTGCCCGCCATAATTCAGTTCCACTTCGCATTCCGGACAGATTGCCCGGGCCTTCTCCATGAACGTATCGGCTTCTTCCTCGCTGATATCCTGGCCGTAATAGATGCTGACCAGCTCCGACTCCTCATCGAGCATATTCCGAAGCGCCTCCAGCGCTGTAGTCTCCACGGACTTGCCCACGGAAAGGATATGATGGTCGCCAAGGCCCATAATATCGCCTTCCTCGATCTCCTTATCCTCAATAACCGTGTGGCGGACGGCGTAGGTGATCTCAGCCGTCTTGACGTGCTGCATCTCCTCGATCATATTCGCCTCATTCTCCTCCGGCGGCAGATCCGGTGTGAAATTGATGATTGCAGAAATACCCTGCGGCACGGTCTTCGACGGTATCACAACGATCCTCTTATCCTTTACAAGATGAGCCGCCTGCTGGGCCGCAAGAATGATATTGCCGTTATTGGGCAGGATGTAAATGGTGTCGGCGTTCACCTGATCGATGGCGTTGAGCATATCCTCGGTGCTGGGATTCATGGTCTGGCCGCCCTCGATCAGATAATCGGCGCCGATGCCCTCGAAAATCTCAGCGAAGCCATCGCCGACAGATACAGCGATAAAGCCGTAGTCCTTATGCGGCTTCTCCTCCGCCGGAACTGCTGCCGGCGCCATGCTCTCCATCTGCGCCGCTGCGCTTTCGAAGGAAACGCTGCCTGAATCGGTCGCTCCGATGCCGCCTTCTGCCGTCCTCCCGGCCGTGCCGCCCTCCTGCGCTGCCTTCGCCGCCGCTTCCGCCTTCTGCTGCGCCGCCAGCTTCTCCGCGTCCTTGATCAGCCGCTCGTGGTGCTCCTCCCGCATATTATCGATCTTGATCCTGGACAGGGAACCGTAGGTCAGCGCCTTCTGGATCGCAAGGCCCGGATCGTTAGTATGGACATGGACCTTCACCACTTCGTCGTCGGAGACAAGGACAATGGAATCTCCCAGGCTTTCCAGATACGCCTTGAATTCCGCTTCCTTATCGTCATCGTAATCCTTCTCCAGATTCACGATAAATTCCGTACAGTAGCCGAATTTGATATTGGCAGTCTCAAGATTGGCGGTATCCACATGAACCGCGCCGGACGGCGCGGCCGTATGTCCGCCGCCTGCCGGCGTCCCGGCCTGACCCGAACCGCCTGCGGCTGTCTGCGATGAATCAGCGTTTCCTGCCGGATGTACAGCCTCGCCGGTGAATTCGATCCCCCGGCCCAAAAGTCCGTCAAGCGCGCCCTTCATGACCTGCATCAGGCCCTGACCGCCGGAATCCACGACTCCGGCCTGCTTTAAGATCGGCAAAAGCTCCGGCGTCTGGCTTAAGACCCGGTCTCCCTCTTCAATGACGGCTTCCGCAAACTCGATGATATCATCCGTCTTCGCCGCCATCTCCACCGCCTTGTCCGCCATGCCGCGGGCCACGGTCAGGATCGTGCCTTCCTTCGGCTTCATGACCGCCTTATACGCGGTCTCCTTGGCCCGCACGAAGGCGCCGGCAAGCGTCGCGGTGGTGATCACATCCAGCGTCTTAATCTCCTTCGTAAAGCCCCGGAACAGCTGGGACAGGATCACGCCGGAGTTCCCTCTGGCGCCACGGAGGGAGCCGGAGGAAATGGCCTTCGCAAGCGTCTCCATGGTCGGCTCTTCCATGGCTGCCACCTCGCGGGCCGCCGACATGATCGTCATCGTCATATTCGTGCCGGTATCGCCGTCCGGCACCGGGAAGACATTTAATTCATTGATCCATTCCTTCTTAGACTCTAATTCCTTCGCCCCCGCAAGAAACGCTTTCTGCAGGGTCTTTGCGTCCATTCTATTCATAACCACGGGATGCTTCCTCCTTAATCGATCACTCTGACGCCTTCGACATAGATATTAATCTTATCCACTTCCATGCCGGTCAGTTCTTCCACTTTATATTTGACGTTCTCGATCAGATTGTCCGCAACCGCGGAAATGCTGACGCCGTAGGACACGATCACATGGAAATCCAGAGTAATGTGATTGTCCTCAATACTTAACGTAATACCGTGCGTCAGACTGTCGCGCTTCAAGAGTTTCACAAGGCCGTCCTTCATGCTGATAGCGGCCATTCCCACGATTCCGAAGCATTCCACCGCCGTAAGACCGGCGTACTTGGCAATGACTTCGGGATTGATCCGGATCTCGCCCAGCTTATTGTTGATTCGTCCTTTCATTCCGAAACCTCCCTTACCGATTCTCGTTCTTATGGAAGTATCTCCACGTTTCCTTTATCTTACACTTTATCGTGTTTACCAGATGCCAGATTATGGAACTGCATACGAAGTAAGTATAGCATATTATCGCGGATGTGTCTATTGACAGTTATTCACAAAAATAGCCGGATTCGCTCCTTCACTGCTTTTCCGCAAAATATTTTAATTTCATCGAAAATTTCGCTTGCAAATTCTCCTGCAATCTGGTAAGATACAATATGTTGTGGAGCCATAAGCAGGCTTTAATCGGTTATAAGGAGGTGCGATCATGGCAAAATGTGCAATCTGTGAAAGAGCCGTACACTTTGGAAACGCGGTAAGCCATTCACATAGAATATCCAATAAGATGTGGAGAGCCAATGTGAAGTCCGTTCGAGTGAAGGTCAACGGAGGAACCAAGAAGATGTACGTATGTACTTCCTGCCTGCGTTCCGGATTAGTCGAGAGAGCCTAATCGAATAAGGATCCTAAAACTCCGGGAGAGATTCCGGAGTTTTTTGTTTCCAGCCACAGTCTCCTGCTGCTTACAGCGGCCCGTGAATCATGGAGGAAATTATGATCATTCAGTCCGTTCTTGCTTCAAGCCTGGAGAAGATATTCCCGGAACAATCCCCTGCCGCCTGCGGAATTCCCTTTACAATGCTGAAAAATGATACATTCGCTTTCCAGGCGGCCTTGCGGCCTGTAGATACGCCGGAAGCAGCATCGGAAGAGGCGTCCTCTTCTGCTCTATTTCAGGATGGCAACGCCTCCACAGATGCTTCTGTTCCTGTGCAGATCATTGCGGCATCTTCTATCGCTGCTTCGATCACTCTGCGGCGCGTGGATCTGATGCCCTCAACGCTCCCGGTAAATGATACGCGGGACGGGAATATCCTATCCGACAGGCCGGGTCTGTATCCGGATCTTCTGACTCCGCTTGAAGATGGAAAGTGCTCTCTTCCCTGCAATGTATGGACGGCCTTCTGGATTGAGATTGAAACAACCGAGAATACACCCGCGGGTACATTCCCGATCACAATAACGATTCATATCGACGAAGATAAGGCATATCCTAAGGATATTTCAGATCAGAATTCAGCAGATACAGGACTTTTGAATATTCCTGCCTCTTCCTTCAAATTGTCAGAAGAGGCAAAAACGCACGAGATTGATAAAAACAACAAAATTGTTATTCTGCAGACGCCGATAGAAGTCATCGACGCGGTGCTGCCCAAACAGCAGCTGATCGTCACCGAATGGTTCCACGGCGACTGCATCGCGGATTATTATAAGCTCCCGGTCTTCTCCGAGACCCATTGGGAATACATGCGCCGCCAGATCCGCCTGGGCGTGCGGCGGGGCCTCAATATGATCCTCACGCCCATTTTCACGCCTCCGCTGGATACGGATGTCGGCGGCGAGCGGACCACGATCCAGTTAGTCGGCATCGAATTCAAAGACGGCGTCTATTCGTTCGATTTCTCCAAACTGGAACGCTGGGTTGCCATGTGCCTGGACTGCGGTATTGAATATTTCGAAATGGCGCATCTCTACACCCAGTGGGGCGCCGCCCACTGTCCGAAGATCATGGTCACGGAAGACGGCATTCTGAAGAAACGTTTCGGCTGGGAAAGCGAAGCCCTCGGCGAAGATTACCGTCAGTTTCTGAACGCCTTCCTGCCCGCCCTGACCGGCGAGCTTAAGCGGCTTGGGATCCGGGACCGCACGGTCTTCCATATCTCCGATGAACCGGATGAATCATGCCTTTCCCAGTATCAGGCGGCCAAAGCGCAGGCAGCCGGTCTTCTTAATGGTTTCCCGATCATGGACGCCATGAGCCACTACCGCTGTTTTACCGACGGCATCTGCGAGACGCCCATCATCGCCACCAGCGCGCTGGAGCCGTTCCTCACAGGACGGCGTCCCGCCGATCTGTGGGTCTACTACTGCTGCGCCCAGAATTACCAGGTCTCCAACCGCTTCTTCGGCATGCCTTCCGCCAGGAACCGGATCATCGGTCTGCAGCTTTATAAATATCAGGCGGCCGGATTCCTGCAGTGGGGCTTTAATTTCTATAACTCCAGACTCTCTAAAAGGCATATCGACCCGTTTGCCGTCACGGACGCGGACGGTGCTTTCCCGTCCGGCGATTCCTTCTTAGTCTACCCCGGACCGGACGGCCAACCGCTGGAATCCCTTCATATGGCGGTCTTCTACGAAGCTCTCTGCGACCTGCGGGCGCTCAGCCTCTTAGAGCAGTTGACCAGCCGGGAGCATGTGATCTCCCTCATGGAAGACGGACTGGACGAACCGCTCACATTTACCCGGTATCCTCACGACGCCGGATATCTTCTGCGCCTCAGGGAACGGGTGAACCGGGAGATTTTTTCAAGAATGGATTGAAACAAAAGCGGCAGGGCAATGGCAACGAACAGATACAGGATCCTAAAATGCGCCGACTGGCCCGGAAGATAATAATACCATATATCTGTTTTATAGAAATGGAACTGAAAATCGCCAAACAGCGGAGTGAACTTGGCAATCAGCGCCAGCACCGTTTTTACGGCCATCAAAGCCATCAGATGGTGCGTCATAACCGCATAGGTGTGGCTGCCGAAGTAGGACACGAAGCGGCTTTTTTCGAAAGCCGGCGCAAGTATCTTTGTGACCCTGAGCCAGAAAGCGATGCCGGCGGCCGCCGCTATATATGGAACGAACGGATTTGTGAAGTCCCGGCAAAATACTGTTTCATTTACCAGACGGCACCCGCTCAGGTGCAGACTGAACTGGATGAGAAAAATAACGCCGAAATACAAAAAATTGTTCGCGCATTTCGACGCCGCAGCCGTTTTCCTGCACCATATGCCGGCCTGATAAAAGGGAAGGAAGAATAATGTCCGGACAATGGGCAAATATATGCCGGTATTCTTACCGGACATGGCAAGCATAACTCCGCACATCCCGGCCAGCAGTTCAATCAGAAGGTATCCCGACTCATTTTGCAAAAGCTTATAAAAAATACGATGGATCAGAAGATTCGCGATCTCAACGACAAACAGAGCCGGAACAAACCACGCGGCCAGGTTATAAACGAACTGATGCCCCGTGATAAACGGCTCAACACATAGATTCTGTATGGTCAGTTCTCCGCCCATCGTAAAACCGGCCATATGCAGAAGCCATGCTATACATCCATAGACGGCATTATAGATAAAATACGGCAGCATAAGCCGGAGCGCCTTTTTCTTTATGTATGCCGGAATCTGTCCGAGATGCTGATCCCGGTAGAAATTCCCGGAAATAAAGAAGAAAAGCGGCACATGAAACGAATAATATGGGAAGAAACCTCCCAGATCCATATAATTGCCGTTTATATGACCGTCCACGACGAAAATCATACCCAAAGCGGATAACAACAAAAACTGCGGATCCAACTGTTTTTTCCTGTCCGTCTCCATCATCTATTCCAGCGCCTCATTTAAAAGCTCCGTCCCCGGCACGACGAACCGCCCGCCGGCAATGACCGGCAGCTTCTCCCCCTCCGCCGTCACGCCATAGATCTCGCCGATCTCCGGATAGGGGATCGTGATGTCCGTATGGCAGTTAAAATACGCCTTCTCCGGCTCCGTACGGCGCAGCGCCGAGCACTCGTTCTCCCTGGCGATCACTTCTTTGCCGTTGGGATTATACATGGGCGAATCCTCCGCGCGGCTGTAGCAGGTGTCTCCCACCGCGAAATGCGGTCCCATTTTCTCCACGATCAGGATCGGCAGACGGTCGATGATGCCGAACCGCCGGGCCATGGCGTAAGCGACCGTGTTAGTACCGATGGCAAACTCCCCGATGGGCAGCGTGCCGTGGTTCTGCAGGATCATCTGCTTTAAAAGCTTCTTATTCTCCGCCGGGTCGTCAAAGTTGGCGCAGCTGTAATCCGTGATCTTCCCGTCTTTAAATTCCATATGCAGGTTCTTAAACTGGAACTCGCCGATATAGACGCTGCTGACCTCCAGCACGCCCTCGGTTCCGGTAAGCACCGGGGAAGTAAATACTTCTCCCAGCGGTATATTCACATCCGCCACGCAGTTCTCGAAATTCGTCTGGGCCGCCGGGTCGGAAAGCTTATGCAGCATCACCTTCATATGCGTGTGATTGTCCCCGGCGCCGGTGACGATCACGTATTCCGCCTGATCCAGACGGTCAATGATATTCTGCTGGATCTTCTTATACAGTTCATAATCCAGCGTATTGATGCGGATGGTCTCCGCAAATATTTCCTCGAAATCCGGGCCGATGGACGGCTTCGGGAACGCGATGATCGTGAAGCTGGTCTCATCGCTGGGGATATATTTCTCCCGCAGCAGGGCCGCCGTGCCCGCCGCCGCTACCTTCAGCTTCTCCTGCTTCTCCGTGAGCGCCCACGCCTCCGGCTTGTTCACAGGCTCAAAACCGGCTTCGCCGAAGGTCTCGATGACCGCCGGTCCCGCGTAATCCGCACACTGCTTTTTATACGTCTCATAGACCGTGCCCAGCACCGCCTGCCTGCGGTCCGTATACGCCTTCTGGTAATAGACCGCGCTGTCAAAGCGATGGTCGTAATCATACTGCCGGTTGGGGGATGTACCGTGATAGCCGGCCCTGCGGCCGCCCTGCCGGTCCATGGACCAGACGCCGCCGCGATAGACGATCACATCCAGACCCATAGCGGTAAAATTCTCGATCGCCTTCTTCAACATCCGCTCGTAGCCCAGCTCATAGACCACCGCCACGCTTTTCTTCTTCGACAGATCCACATTCATAACGGTAAAGCCTATCCGATAGCCCTCCGTATAAGTGTCCGCCATGCAGTCGATGGTCTTCTGCGGCAGCGAGTTCATGAAGCGGGCGATCTTCAGTTCTTCCTCGGACACATATTCCCCATAGAAATAGAGGTACCGCAGATCCGACAGATCCGCCCCCGTCACGATGTCTTTCGCAAATGAAAGTGCCGGATCCACCTGCTCCCGCAGCCGGTACTCCGCCGTCAGATCCGTATAATCGCTGATAAACCAGTAAATCGTCTCCTGGATCCGTTCCGGCGAGGGAAGTTCCTCTTCCTCAAACATATTATAAATTTCAATGAACAGCTCATTTAAAATGGTCAGCTCCGTAAGCCGGCACTCATGGGCGAATACGATCTGCCCGCGGATCTCCGACAAAAGATAGGAAAGCAGCTTTCCGTAATCCTCTCCCAACTGGGCCGCCGCATAGGAGGGATTTGCGTAGCTGGTATCATACGCTCCGGGCAGAATGCCATGGTACAGTGCCTCATTCACCTGTTTCAGCCTGTCAAGCGGCATCTCCCGGAACGCCCCGGTGTCGTTCATCTCATACACCAGCGCTGCGTCCGTCATAAACTCCGCCACCGCCTTGAAATATGCCCGAAAAGGCTCCGGTACCGTCTCCTCCGTCCGGATCAGGCCGAGCCGCTCAACAGAAAGCTCATACCGCTCCCGCACGGATTCATTTTCCTCCTGCCAGAATTCACGATAATCCATCCCTGTTACCTCTTTTCTGCTGAAATTCACGATTACCTGCAGGCCTGTGCATTCTCCCGCAGGAATTCTATGATAACGAATTTCTTATAATCCCTGTGTTCCGATTACTAAAATCGCAATCCACGCAAGAAGCAGCGCCGCCGCAAGAACAATTCCAATTTTAGACAGGATTCCGTTCGTGTCCCGCTCCCGCAGGGCACAGATGTGATATACAAATGCCGCCGCGCCGCAAAGCATGCTGCAGAGCGCCGGACCGCCGGCCGAAAACGGCACCTGCCCATACGTGTCATAGCCAAGATAAAGGCAATACCCGCCAAAAGCGAGGGCGATCACCGTCAGAACCGTTCCGATGACGCTCCGCCCGGAAACAGGCTTGCGCACATAGGATACGCGGCTGGCGGCCGCTTCCTTCTGCTCCCGGATATTCCGTTCCTTCCGCTCCTGCCTGGCCTTAAGCGCCTCCCGCTCCTCTTCGGACAGAGGACGACGCTTCGGCCTGAACCTGCTATTCTTATGTCCCGGCACCTGATTTCCTCCTCATCCAGATCCGCTGGCCGATCCAGTGCAGCAGATAGCCGATCAGCCCGCCCGCCGTATTCAGTATCAGATCATCCACATCAAAGCTTCCCACCTTCGTAACAAGTTGCGTACACTCGATACACAGGCTTAAAATGAAGGTGAGAAACACTGTCTGAAAAAATCCTCCTGCCTTCTCGCTGACTACAGGAAGGAAAAAAGCAAAGGGAATAAACGCAAGGATGTTCCCGGCCAGATTGACAAACACCGCCCTGAATCCCAGCTGCTCGATATTTCCGTAAAACCGCCGTATCTCCTTAAACGGCTCCAGATTATAGGCATAACCGCCGAGACCTCCGCCCCTCCGGTAAGTCTCGGAAAACAGCACCAGATAGATCAGCACGGACAGGTACAGGAAAAATACCACAAGGACGCGCCTCTGGTTCTTCGTATATTTTGAAAACATAATTGTGCTCCAGTCTAATCCGTCACGGCGGATGCAGTAAGCTGCGCCGCAGGCGTCCTTTCCCGCATCCTGAAGTATGATCAGAACGTCAGCTCTGATTTTCTCTTAAGCAGAACCGCCCCGCTGACGATCGCTACGATCCCGGCGCTGAGTCCCGCCACGATCATGATGATGCCGACCGCAATATTGGCCGCTCCGGTATTTCTCATCGTTCTATAGACCTTCTCCATCATTCTTCTCCCTTCTGCACGCTTTCATGCGAGCACGGTTTCGATTCCAGCATACCAGGACGACCCGGCGTTCCGAAACAACAGAAACCTGACCGCGCCGGTCTTCATTTTGCGCCGTACTGCTCATAATATGCGTCGATCGCCGCTTTCAATGTATCGTCGATCACGATCCGCCCCTGGCATTCCCGGTTATACAGATGCTCCACCACGTCCGCCATGGTCACGATCGCGTTGGCCTCGATGCCGTAAAGCTCCTTGATCTCCTCCAGGGCGCTCTTCTCGCCTTTGCCCCGCTCCATACGGTTCAAGGACACCATCAGTCCAACGATCGTTACGTCGCCCTGGGCCTTCAGGATCGGAAACGTCTCCTCGATCGACTTGCCGGAGGTAGTCACATCCTCAATAATGACGACCTTGTCGCCGTCCTGCAGCCTGCTGCCCAGCAGGATCCCGGTATCGCCGTGATCCTTGACTTCCTTGCGGTTGGAGCAGTAACGGATCTCTTTGCCGTACATCTCATGGAACGCGATCACCGTCGCCACGCTCAGCGGAATGCCCTTATACGCCGGCCCGAAGAGTACGTCAAAATCATCTCCGTAATGCTCGTGGATCGCCGCCGCGTAGTAGCGGCCCAGACGCATCAGGTGGGAGCCGGTCACATAGGCGCCCGCGTTCATAAAAAACGGGGACTTTCTCCCACTTTTCAAGGTAAAATCGCCGAATTTCAGCACGTTGCTTTCCACCATGAACTCTATAAATTCCTGTTTATACTTTTCCATTACCACATTTCTCCTTTTACTATCTTGCTGCAATTCTCCGTGCTTCACGAGTTATTTTTCTGTTTCTGTAATATTCTTTTATCCAGCCCAACTGCAGTTTTCTTTACTTAAAACTGCATCGGCTGCCAATAACCGACTGCCGGCTGCTCTGCTTTGCACAAAGTCTTATCCGATTCCATACATGCGGCTCCGACTTTATATCACCTGACCGCGCCGATCAGTTCTTTCACATCGGCGATCCCATATTTTTTCATATAGTTCTCAATTCCTTCCACGATCTCCACCGTTGCGCAAGGATTGAAGAAATTCGCGGTTCCAACGGAAACCGCCGTCGCGCCCGCCAGCAGAAACTCGATGGCGTCCTCCGCCGTCGCGATCCCGCCCATGCCGATAATGGGCAGCTTCACCGCGTTGGCCGCCTGATAGACCATACGCACCGCGATCGGCTTGATGGCCGGGCCGGACATACCACCGGTCTTATTGGCCAGCGTGAACGTCCTCTTATGGATATCGATCTTCATGCCGGTCAGCGTATTGATCAGTGAGACCGCGTCCGCGCCGCCGGCCTCCGCCGCCTTCGCCATGACCGTAATATCGGTCACATTGGGGCTCAGCTTCATGATGATCGGCTGCCTGGCGTGGCTCTTCACCTGCCGGGTAATATCCTCCACTGCCTTTGGATCCTGTCCGAAAGCGATGCCGCCCTCCTTCACATTGGGACAGGAAATATTGATCTCCAGCAGATCTACCGGCTCGTCGCCCAGCCGCTCCACCACGTCGATATAGTCTTCCGCGGTACGCCCGCAGACATTGACCACGATCTTCGTATCGTATCTCTTCAGAAACGGAATATCCCGCCGCGCAAACACATCAACGCCCGGATTCTGCAGGCCGATGGCGTTCAGCATCCCGCCGTAGACCTCGGCGACGCGGGGCGTCGGATTTCCCGGCCAGGGGACATTGGCGACGCCCTTGGTCACCACGGCGCCCAGGCGGCTTAAGTCCACAAATTCCGAATATTCTTCCCCGGAACCGAAGGTTCCGGAAGCCGTCATGACCGGATTCTTCAGTTCCACGCCGGCGATGGTCACTCTCGTATCGATCACAGTTCCACCTCCCCGGCCTCAAACACCGGCCCGTCCTTGCAGATCCGCTTATTGTGTACATTCGAATGGGCGTCCACTTCGCCGGTCTGACAGACGCAGGCCAGGCACGCGCCGACGCCGCAGGCCATTCGTTCTTCCAGGGACAGCCAGCATTCGATCCGATGCTCCGCCGCGAAGGCCTTCAGCGCGCGAAGCATGGGCGTGGGGCCGCAGGCAAGGATGACGGAGTCAGAGTCCGTCAGTCCCTGTTCCCGGATCGCGTCCAGCACATTTCCCTTCGTGCCCACACTGCCGTCTTCGGTAGCGACGACTACTTTCGCATAAGATTCGAATTCCTCTTTCAGGAAAAGCTGCGCGTCCCGGTAACCGAGAACCGCCGTCTTCTCACAATGTAATTCCTTCGCCAGCTCCAGCATCGGCGGGATTCCGATACCGCCGCCGATCAGAAACGCATGCCGGTCCGCCGCGATCTCCGGGAAGCCGTTTCCCAGGGGGCCCAGCACCGTGACCGTATCCCCGGCTCTGTATCCGGAGAACTCCTTCGTGCCGCCTCCGGCGATCCGGTAGACCAGGCGCAATGTGCCCGCCTCTCGGTCGATCTCACAGATACTGATGGGCCGCGGAAGAAGCTTCGACGCGTCCTTCGTGTAGACCGAGACAAACTGACCCGCGCGGGTCTGGGCCGCGATCCCCTCAGCCTGGATCCACATACTGTAGATGTCGGTGCCGATCATCTCCTGGCTGACGACTTTTGCAGTCATTTTTATCTTAGACATAGATACTCCTACTTAATTAACGCTAAACACAATTCTTTACTTCTTCAAAGTACAGCTTATGCAGAACCGCACTTACAACAATCATAGTTCACCAATAAAACGCTTCTATCTACAGATCACTGGGAAAAGCAAGATTCTGCGCAGCGTTTACAATACGCTCCCAATATCCGCGACCATATCGATCACAGCCTGCCGGGACGCCTCGCCGAAATGCTCCGCTCCGAACTTATCATACGGCGCCTTCTTATAAGCCGCGATGATGCCGCGGGAGGAATTCACGATAGCTCCCAGGCCGTCCTCATTGAAGCAGTATTTCAGATCCTGGGCCGTGCCGCCCTGAGCGCCGTAACCCGGCACCAGGAAATAAGTGTTCGGCATCTGTTTACGCAGGATCTTACTCATCTCCGGGTAGGTAGCCCCGACTACCGCGCCGACGTTGCTGTAGGTTCCGTCCATGGAAGCGCTGCCCCATTCCACCACTTTATCGGCCACCAGCTCGTACAGAGGCCGGCCGTCGATCCGCCTGTCCTGGAACTCGCCGCTGGACGGATTAGAGGTCTTCACCAGCACAAAGATTCCCTTATCTTCTGCCGCGCATACATCCACGAACGGTTTTACGCCGTCAGTACCCAGATACGGATTCACCGTCACAAAATCTGTGTCAAATCCAGCCAGAACAGCCGAACCCACCTTCACATGTCCCAGATGGGCCGTCGCGTAGGCCGCGGATGTGGAGCCGATATCGCCGCGCTTGGCGTCGCCGATGACGATCAGTCCTTTGCTCCGGCAGTAGTCCACCGTTTTCTTATATACCGCAAGCCCCGGGATTCCGAACTGCTCGTACATGGCGATCTGCGGCTTCACTGCCGGTATCAGATCCCAGACATTGTCCACGATTTCTTTATTAAACTGCCAGATGGCCTCGGCCGCCCCCTCCAGGGTCTCGCCGAGTTCGGCATAGGCTCTCTTTGTAATGTGTTCCGGAATGTAGCTGAGCATGGGATCCAGTCCCACACAGATCGGTGCTTTGGTCTTCTGAATCTTCTCGATCAGTTTCTGAATCATCTCGTCCTCCTGGGCATCATGATGTAGATGCACCGCTTAAGCAGCGCATGGAAGTTTGTCATATCAGTTTACCATCATAGCATAAAAATGTAAGGGACGCAAGCCGTCAAATCCCGGCCGGTCCCATTTTCAGCCATAATCTTAAAAGTTCATACTTCGCCTGATAGAAAAACAAGCGGCCGGAACAGGGGATTGCTTTCCGCTTCTCTCAGAACAACTCGTCCAGAAGCAGATACCACTTAAGTTTCTCCGGATCCGGCGCGACGTCCAGCGCGTCAAAAAGCCGGTCCGCGTCCACCCTGCGTTTTACCGACGCGTATTTCCCTTCCATATTGCTCCGCAGGCTCCGGCGGCACAGTGCGATATCGCGCCAGCGGTCGCCCACGCCGGCGTCCCCCAGATCGATAAAGCCACCGATCCCGGTCTCCGTGAAGAATACGTTTGGCAGGCAGAAATCGCCGTGGGACAGCACCGGTTCATAGGACGGCCGGTTATTCTCAAGCCAGTAAAGCAGCGCTTCCGGATCCTTAAATCCGCCCGGCCCAAAGGTGGCCGGCTCCACATTGTCCATGTCCACCAGACCATGTTCCACGCGGAACCGCGCCTCCGCAAGTTCTGTCTCCTGATCCCGCATGACCGGACAAGACGACACATCCACATTCCACAGCATATGCATCGCCTCTGCCAGGCGCGGGATCAGCACCTCAGGCCGGTCGAGAAATTCTTCGTCGCACGCCATTTTTCCCTTCACCCGCGTCATCAGCAAATAGATCTTCCCTTCCCGCTCTTCACAGGCGATCACCTCCGGCGCGGGGACTTTGCCCGCAAGCCACTGAAGCATCGTCACCTCGCGCTCCGTCCATGGGGCAACAGGCTGGATCTTTAAGACCATATCCTCATACATAAGTACGCCTGCCCCGGACATACCAGTGGTATTCTCCGTATAGGGCAGGCCGTTCACTTTCTTTTCAATCTCTGGCGGAAGCCATGAATTCTTCATCGTTCTGTTTCCTTCACACATTATTGTCATAAACCAGTTACTACATCAAAGGCAGCTTCGAATCAGATCTTTCCCTCCAATCTATCTTCTCGCAGAAGAAAATCATAAATGCTCATCACCAGAATTCCCAGTTCTGTGTACAACGGTGCAGGAGCATTTAAGAGACAGATATCCAGTATCTCTGCACCGTCTCTCCGTCCACAACGACTTCATTTTCCAGCATACCGCCGTTTTTGACAATGCTTCTGGCGGAAGCAATGTTATCCTTATCGCACGCCATAAGCACCCGGCGGATCCCGAGCTTCCTGCATTCCTCAAGCGCCAGGCCGATCATGGCCGTGGCGACTCCCTTGCCGCGCTCCGAGGGCCGGACGCCGTCGCCAATATGTCCGCCGTCCAGCAGAAGGCGGTCGTTTAAGCGGTGCCGAATATTGACCGCTCCCACTAAGATGTTCCGGTCCGTATCCAGGCAGAAAAAAGTGGAATCGGGAACCTTTCCGTCTTCTTCTTCCTTCAGCTCCAGACCGGCCAGAAAGCGGTCATAGTCGTGGCAGTCCGTTTTCGTGATCGCCCACGGAACAATATGCTCGCCGGAGGCGTACCATTCCTCCATCATGTCGCAGACCAGCGTCTTATTGTCATACGACGCTTTTACCAGTCGCAAATTCACGCAGATGCCCTCCTTGTACTTTCCGCTTTCCGGCTCTCCATACACACTTCCGATTCATCTACTGCCGATTATCCACGCTATCAGTTCATCTCTTTCAGGCTGTCGTGCTATTTCTGCCATCCACTTTTCATCTATCCGTATATCCCCGATCATCCGTTTTCCGGCCGCCCGTGCCGCTCAAAGAAGCTCCGGCAATTCCAAAATCTGCCTTCAAAATCTACTCAACCATCTCAAGGATCGACTCCCCGATGCACCCCTCCGGCATCTTCACGCCGAAGTTATCCGCCACCGTGGCTCCGATCACCGCGAATGTATCCTGATCCGGCAGAGCCCCGCCGTCTGCCATGGATGGCGAATACGCCAAAAACGGCACCGTTTCCTTCGTATGATCCGTCCCCGTGTGGGTCGGATCGTTGCCGTGGTCGGCGGTTATGATCAGCAGATCGTCCTCCTTAAGCTTCGGCAGCAGCTCGCCCAGCTTCACATCGAACCGCTCCAGTTCCTGACCGTAGCCGATCGGATCTCTCCTGTGCCCCCACAACGCGTCGAAATCTACCAGATTCACGAAGCAAAGTCCATGAAAATCCTTATCTGCGATCTCGATAGTCTGCTCCATGCCGTGTACGCTGCTCTTGGACTTATACGCCTCCGTAATACCTTCACCATCAAAAATATCCCGGATCTTGCCCACACTGATCACATCGAAGCCGGCCGCCTTCAGTGCATCCAGCGCCGTCTTGCCATAGGGCTTGAGCGCATAGTCGTGCCGGTTGGAGGTGCGCTTGAATTCGCCTTTCTTTTTGCCCACATAGGGTCTCGCGATGACGCGGCCCACCTTCCACTCGTCCTTCATCGTCAGTTCTCTGGCGATCTCGCAGCACCGGTACAGCTCCTGCAGACCGAAGGTCTCCTCATTGCCACAGATCTGCAGCACTGAATCCGCCGATGTATAGACGATCATGTCGCCGGTCGCGATTTCATGCTCGCCCAGTTCATCCAGGATCTCCGTGCCGCTGGCCGCCTTATTTCCCACGATCTTATGTCCCGTGCGGCGGGTCAGTTCATCCAGAAGCTCCTGCGGGAACCCGGTGTCCGTAAAGGTCTTGAACGGCTTCGTGATATGAAGTCCCATCATCTCCCAGTGGCCGGTCATCGTGTCCTTGCCCACGCTGGCCTCAAAAAGCCTGGCGTAACGGCCCAGCGGCTTCTCCGCTGCCGCCACATGAATCAGCGGATGGAGATTGGCCATACCCAATTTTGCCAGATTCGGAATTGCAAAGGTTGCCATCCTCTCATCGATATGCCCCAGCGTATCCGTCCCGGCGTCGCCGTACTCCGCGGCATTAGGCATGGCGCCGATGCCTAAAGAATCGATGACGACTACAAAAATGCGACGATATTTTCCCATTTCTTCTCCCTTCTTTGTAGACGGCGGTCTTCCTCCAACAGAAGACCGCCTTTTTAAATCGTGTCAGCACGTCGGCGGCGCGCTGTCCGCATCCTATCAACCCACAAAAACAGGCACCGGCGGCGCGCTGTCCGAATTACATTACTCCTTCTTACTAAGCCACTCTCTGCACTCCAGCGGATAATTGGTGATCACTCCCGCGTACCCTCTTTCATAAGCCTTCGCCAGATCCTCCATATCATTGACCGTCCAGGCATTGATACGGATTCCGTACCGGCGGCAGCTTTCCAGAATCTCGTCCGTCACGCCCGTATGATCCGGATGATAGCACTCGAACCCATACCGATTGCAGTAGTATCCCGCGTTGCCCATACCGAAACGGCTGATCAGCGCGCCGCACTCGCATTCCGGCAGCAGCTGCTTCATCCGCAGAAGGCTCACGTGATTGAACGAAGAGAACATCATGCGGGCCTGCAGGCCGTACCGCTTCACGATCTCCGCCGTCTTCTCCTCGATCTCCTCATAATAATAGAATCCGGTCTTCAGCTCCACGTTCGTGGAAATATTCTGTCCTGCCGCCCATGCGCAGTATTCCTCAAACAGCGGAATCCTCTCGAACTCAGTCAGCTGCGGATACAGCCTGGCCGCATTCATCTGCCGCAGTTCCTCATACGTATGATCCTTCACCGGACCCGCGCCGTCTACCGTCCGGCCCAGCACTTCGTCATGGCAGACCACCACCTGCCCGTCCTTCGTTATATGGACGTCCAGTTCAATCTCGTCGCATCCGGCCTCTACGGCCTTCTCAAACGCCAGCATCGTGTTCTCCGGATACTTTCCGCTGTAACCTCTGTGTGCAATCACTTTCATTGCCGCAATCTCCTTTGGTTAAAATTATCTATTGAACTTTTTGATATTTCAGCATCAATTTGCATGGATTCCACAATACTCCGCCAAATATATTTTCTTTGTATACATAACTTACCATATATTATGATATTTCGTCAATATATTAGGCCGGACTTTTCATTCATTTTACTTGATATTACGTTGAAAAAATGTTACAATAAATAATGAGTAGAAGCTTTGTCAACCGCCTACCATATCAGCAGGGGGAAATGTATGAAAAAAGTTACAATCAAACAAGTTGCCGACAAGGCGGGCGTGTCGACCGCCTGTGTTTCTATGATCTTAAACGGCCGCAACCTTTCCCGTTTTTCGGAAGAAACGGTTCAGAATGTTAACAATGCCAGCCAGGAGCTCGGTTATGTGCAGAAGCACCGTACTCCGCATCGAAACCAGCGTCAGCTGATCCTGATCATTTGTCCATCCATGATGAATCCCTACTACGCCACCCTGGTCCAGAGTATGGAGCAGGAAGCGCGCCTGCGCGGATTTTCCAGCCTGATCTACACCACCTACTGGGACAAGGAGGCCGAACGCGAGGCGCTGGAACTGGCGAAAGAGAAGATGGTGGCCGGCGTGATCTTCGCGATGATCCCGCAGCAGCCGCCGCTTGCCGAGGAGGCCAGCCTTCAGGTACCGATGGTCACGGTCGGGGACCGTTCCATCGACATCAAGATCGATACGGTGGATGTCAATAATTACGAGGCCGGCCGTATGATGGCTTCCCATCTGATCGGTATGGGCCACAAACACATCGCGTATCTGTCCACAACGCTGAATGAAGAGCATTCCTCACGGATAAAGCGCTGCATGGGGCTTCAGGATGAATACCACCAGTCCTGCCCTTCCGGAAGTGTGACCATCTTCAGCGAGGATGTGTCTTCGGAACAGGAACTGCATGTGATCGACGTGGAGCATGAGGTGGGCTATTCGCTGGCCAAGCGCTGCCTGGATGAAAGTCCGGAGGTGACCGCCATGGTGGCCATCAACGATATGGTGGCTTACGGCGTCCGGGAGGCGCTGATTGACGAGGGCCGCCGGATTCCGGAGGATATCAGCCTCTGCGGCTTTGACAATATCTATCCGTCCCGGTTCCACGGCATGGAGCTGACGACCGTGGAACACGCCATCGTGGAACGCGGACGAAGCAGCATCCGCCTTCTTGCAGAAAAGATGGAAAAGCAGCCGTTTGAGGCGCAGTCCGGCACGATCCACCGGCTGGAATACCAAAGCCGTCTGGTCGTAGGCGGCAGTTCCGGCGCGGCCAGGGCCGTATAACCGTTCCCGTGTTGCTATCCACTTCAGACACATTTTTGCTGTTTTTGCCGATCAGAAGTATCCTACCGGATAGCAGTATCTGCGTCATACACCAGATGTGAGTGCGTCATTTTCCGAAAGTCTTTTGACCGGGTTTCTCACCACACAAAAGATGCTTCATTTCTCCCAGGGAACCGTACACTTCATGCGGTTTTACCTGGGAGTTTTTGATGTCTTCCGGCTTCGTCTCCCCGGACAGCACCAGAAATCCTTTCGCGCCGTGGCTGACGCCTACGGCAACATCCGTATAGAGCCGGTCTCCCACGAACGCCACCTTCTCCCTGCGGACGCCGGTCTTCAGAAGCACCATATCCACGGTCTCCTTAAACGGCTTCCCCAGATACTTGGGCTCTGCGCCCGTGGACAGCGTAACCGCCGCGCAGATGGCGCCGCAGTCCGGCATAAAGCCGTATTCGGTCGGACAGTTGATATCCAGATGGGTCGCCAGGAAAACGGCTCCCTCCCGAATGTAGGTGCAGGCCCGCTCCAGCTTTTCATAGGTCAGCGTAGTATCAAAGCCGACAACCACGATATCCGGCCGTGAAGCGGCCATCCGGCCGGCCGGTCCGGCGTTTTCCGGATCCCACAGGCAGATTCCTTCCTGCCGGAAGCTTTCCTCCAGAGCCGGCGTACCGACCAGATAAACGGTTTTCCCCGGATAAGTCTCCCTCAGATACGCGACCGTCACATCGCCGGAGGTCATGATCTGGTCCCGGCCGATGGGACAGCCCATCCCCGCCAGCCGTTCCATATAGACCTTCGGGGATCGGGAGGAATTGTTCGTAAAGAATAATATCTTCTTTCCGCTCTTCCAGACATAATTCACAAAATCCAGCGCGCCGTCGATCAGACGGTCGCCCAGATAGAAGGTTCCATCCAGGTCCAGTACAAAAAGATCGATCTCCTTCAGCTTTTCCGCCCGGATCCTGTCGTCCGTCATTTCCGGCGTGTCCGTTTTCTGAGATGCAAATTCCCCCCTGCCCACATTTTCCGGACAGTCGGACTTAAACGTGCTCATCGGATATCATCTCCCTGCTATGTTTTTCAAAGCAAACCATTGCGCCTTATCGATACGCCTTGTTCCCAAATCGCAAACTGTATACTGCCTGCATAAAATACACTCTCACGCGCGTGCGACGCTCTTCGTCGCGATCACTTCCACGCCGGTCCCGGCGCAGTCCTCAATCACAACATCCCCCATTTTCACCGGTGCGTCCACACGGGCGGCGCGGATTTCCTTCATTACATCGAAGATCTTCCCTTTGGGAATATCGGTCTTCGTCTTCACCGATACCCTGGCGATGGTTCCTCCGTTTACCCGTACGCTGGATGTGACGATGCGCGTGGGGCTTAAGACCTCTTTCTTCGCGTAATCCGCGCCCCGGGGGCAGGTATTGCCTGTCACAGTTATTCTGTCCCCGTTCATGGTTACGGTCAGCGGGCAGCCCATGGGACAGTTAATGCAGATCATTTCCCTTACTTCCATCACTCCACCTCCGTCCGGATCGTGATCCGCTCCGTCTGCGGATATTCCGTCAGGCTCTTCTTTGTCAGAACCACCTGCTCCATCTCTCCGGGAGCCAGAACCTTTTTCTTCGTCCGGGAAATCCGTTTATCATCATAGTATACGGAAATATACCGGTCTTTGTAGACGTCCGCCACACGGAACCGGACGGTAACGGAATCCCGCATACCTGCCGTTTCCAGGAACTGCGGAACGGTATAGCGTACGCCGTCCGCCGCGACCAGGGGGATCGTATGCCCGGCCGCCTGCGCCGCGTTCTGCCCCATCACATACTCCGCCGCATTCTGCCCGGCCAGCGCCGCCTCCTGGGACACGAAATCCACCAGATCGTGGACGTGGAGCACATTGCCACAGGCGTAGATACCTTCCGCTTCCGTCTCAAGACGGTCATTCACATTCGGCCCTGATGTGACACGGTTCAGGGAAATGCCCGCGCCCTTCGACAGTTCATTCTCGGGGATCAGGCCCACGCTCAGAAGCAGCGTATCGCAGGAATAGTATTCTTCCGTTCCCGGAATCGGATTCCTATTCGCATCCACCTCGGCGATGGTCACGCCGGTCAGACGGTCCTTTCCGTGGATATTCACTACGGTGTGGCTCAGCTTTAACGGGATCCCGTAGTCGTCCAGACACTGGACGATGTTGCGCTTTAATCCACCGGAATAAGGCATGATCTCGGCGACCGCTTTCACCTTCGCGCCTTCCAGCGTCATGCGCCGCGCCATGATCAGTCCGATGTCGCCGGAGCCCAGGATCACGGCTTCCTTTCCCACCAGATAACCTTCGATGTTCATAAGCCTTTGGGCGGTTCCCGCCGAATAGATCCCCGCGGGACGGTACCCCGGCGTATTCAGAGCGCCGCGCGGACGCTCCCTGCAGCCCATGGCCAGGATCACCGCGCCCGCCCGGATCGTGACCAGGCCCTCCTCGCGGTTTATGTAAGTGACCTGACGGTCCCGCGTGATATCCGCCACGATCGTATTCAGGCAATAGGGAATCTGCTCCTCTTCCACCCGGGCGATATATCTGGCCGCATATTCCGGCCCTGTCAGTTCTTCCTTAAAGGTGTGAAGCCCGAAGCCATTATGAATGCACTGGTTCAGAATGCCTCCCAGTACATTGTCCCGCTCCAGGATCAGTATATCCGTTATCCCGGCTTTCTTCGCCGCCACAGCCGCCGCCAGACCCGCGGGGCCTCCGCCGACGATCACAATATCATGATGCCTCATATCCTATCCTCTACTTTCCGCCGCACAGGCCAGTCTTCTCCGCGATGATCCTTCTTATACCCCGCCCGTGATCATCTCCGACCCCGGCTGGTTCTTGCAGATCTTCTCCATGGGGATCCCGGTCTCCCGCGACAATATCTCCATGGTCCTGGGCGTACAGAAACCCGCCTGGCAGCGGCCCATTCCCTGCCGCACTCTCCGCTTGATGCCGTCCAGCGACCTGGCGCCCAGCGGACGGCGGATGCTGTCTGCGATCTCGCCTTCGCTCACATTCTCACACCGGCAGACGATGGTTCCGTAATCCGGCCGCTTCGCGATCAGCGCGGCCCGGCTCTCCCGGTCCATGGCCGCCACATGGGGGATTCCCTTCCGCGTCGCTATAAAATGCTCCTTCATGGATGCTCCGGCCTTCCGTGCGATCATCTGCGCCAGATACACGCCGATAGCCGGCGCGCTGGAAAGCCCCGGCGATTCGATCCCGGCCGCGTCGAAGAATCCCGGCGCGTCCTCCGGCTCTCCCAGAATGAATTCATGTCCCGCCTCGTGCGCCCTGAGCCCGGCGAACGACGTGATCACCTGCCGGTACGGGATATCCTTTACACCGCGGGCAGATTTTGCCGTCACCTCCGCCAGTTCTTCCGCCGTCGTATACGTGCCTTCCTTATCCCCGATATCCGCCGCCGTAGGACCGATCAGAAGATTCCCATGGATCGTAGGCGTTACCAGAACGCCCTTGCCGTATTTGCCGGGAAGCTGGAAAATAGTCCTATCCACATGGCCGCCCGCCTCCCGATCCAGCAGGCAGTATGTACCCCTGCGGGGCGTGATCGAGATCCTGCGGCGGCTGACCATATTGTGGAAACGGTCGGCGTAGACGCCGGCAGCGTTGACCACAAAACGGGCTGTGATGGTCCGGTCAGCGCCGGTCTCAGATACTTCGGCTTCCCGCACAGTCAGTTCATATCCTTCTCCGTATTTCTGGATCTCCGTCACTTCCGTGAGAAAGCGGAACTCCACCCCATTCTCGCAGGCGTTCTCCGCCAGCGCGACCGTCATGTTGAACGGACATACGATGCCGCCGGTGGGAGCGTACAGCGCCGCCGCAACCGCATCGGTCAGATTCGGCTCCATCTGCCGCGCTTCGTCTCCGGAAATAATACGCAGGCCCGGTACGCCGTTTGTCACGCCGCGCACATAAAGCTCCTGCAGACCCGGCATATCCTCCTCGGAAAAGCACAGCACCATAGAACCGTTGCGCCTGAACGGAATATCCAGATCCGCGGCCAACCGGTCCATCATCCGGTTTCCCTCCACATTCATCTTTGCCATCAGGGAACCGGAAGCCGCGTCGTATCCCGCGTGGATAATCGCGCTGTTGGCCTTGGACGTGCCGGAACAGACGTCCTCCGTACGCTCCAGAAGGCACACCCGCAGATCGTACCTGGACAGTTCCCTGGCGATGGCACAGCCGATCACGCCTCCGCCGATCACCGCAACGTCTACCTCATATCGCTGACTGTTCATAGCTGGTCTCCTTTTATACAGACTTGTACAAGCGATTCCATATGCGATAAAAAAGAGCAAGGAAATCAATGGGCTCCCCCACAAACTGCCTTGCTCTCTCATTGTCCGCTCTTTCCTTAAGCCGGATTCATCATAGCATATTCCCGGGCCTTACGTCAAGGAAATTCTTCACCACCGCGACGGTCTCTGTCAGAATGGTCCTGCTACGGCTACTTCCGGATTAATCCTGCGATAGCCGCTGCTGGAATGATCACGCGACAGCCGTTGCCGAAATCATCACGCCTCCGCTTTCTCTCCCGACAGATACGCATGGATCCCTCTCGCTCCCGCGCGCCCGGCTTCCATTGCCAGGATCACGGTAGCCGCTCCGGTCACCGCGTCGCCGCCGGCGTAGACGCCGTCCTTGCTGGTCTTGCCGGTGGTTTCCTCCGCCACGATGCACTTGCGGCGGTTGGTCTCCAGGCCCTTCGTGGTGCTGGAGATCAGCGGATTCGGAGATGTTCCCAGGGACATGATCACCGTATCCAGCTCCATCTCAAACTCGCTGCCGGGAATCGGAACCGGTCTTCTCCGTCCGGACGCGTCCGGCTCGCCCAGTTCCATGCGGATACAGCGCATCCCGCGGACCCAGCCCTTCTCATCGGTCAGGATCTCCGTCGGATTGGTCAAAAGGTCAAACTGAATGCCTTCCTCTTTCGCGTGATGAACCTCCTCGGCACGGGCCGGAAGCTCCGCCTCGCTGCGGCGGTAGACGATATGGACGTCCGCGCCCAGCCGCAGAGCCGTTCTGGCCGCATCCATGGCCACGTTGCCGCCGCCTACGACCGCCACCTTCTTCCCGGCCGCGATCGGCGTATCGTAATCGTCGCGGAACGCTTTCATCAGATTGCTTCTTGTCAGGTACTCATTGGCGGAGAATACGCCGTTGGCCTCCTCGCCGGGAATCCCCATGAACATCGGAAGTCCGGCGCCGGAGCCGATGAAGACCGCCTCAAAGCCCTCTTCCTCCAGAAGCTCGTCGATGGTCAGCGACTTTCCGATGACCACATCGGTCTCGATCTTCACGCCCAGCTTCTTCACATTCTCGATCTCCGTCTTCACAACCGTGTCCTTCGGCAGACGGAACTCCGGAATGCCGTAGATCAGCACGCCGCCCGGCTGGTGCAGCGCCTCAAAGATCGTCACTTCATAACCCAGCTTCGCCAGATCGCCCGCGCAGGTCAGTCCCGACGGGCCGGAGCCGATGACCGCCACCTTGTGTCCGTTGGTCTTCTCCGGCGCTTCCGGCACGAAGCCGTTCTCCCGGGACCAGTCGGCTACGAACCGCTCCAGCTTGCCGATGGAGATGGGTTCGCCTTTGACGCCGCGGACGCAGACGCCCTCGCACTGAGTCTCCTGGGGGCAGACACGGCCGCAGACCGCCGGCAGTGCCGACGACCGGGCGATAATCTTCGCCGCCGCCTCGAAATCGCCGTTCTCCACCTCTTTGATGAAGCCGGGGATATTGATGGACACCGGACAGCCGCCCATGCAGCGGGCGTTCTTGCATTTTAAGCAGCGGGACGCCTCCGCCATGGCCTCTTCTTTATTGTATCCGAGACACACCTCGTCGAAATTCGTCGCTCTCACCTTCGGGTCCTGCTCGCGGACCGGAACCTTCTTAAGCACATCCATTACCTGGCACCTCCGTCTTCACAATTTCCGCAGCCGCCGTGATGGCTCTCGCCCTCCTGCAGGCGCAGCAGCGCGCGGCCCTCCTGGGTCTTATACATCTGCTGGCGCTTCATCGCGCCGTCGAAATCCACCAGATGGCCGTCGAATTCCGGGCCGTCCACGCAGGCGAACTTCACCTGGCCGCCCACCATCAGACGGCAGCCGCCGCACATGCCGGTCCCGTCGATCATGATCGGGTTCATGCTGACCACCGTCGGGATATCCAGTTCTTTCGTCAGCAGGCAGACGAATTTCATCATGATCATCGGGCCGATGGCGATGCACAGATCATAGTGCTTTCCTTCCTTCTCCACCAGCTCCCGCAGCACGTCGGTGCCCATGCCCTTGCGGACATAGGAGCCGTCGTCGGTGGTGATATAGAGATTGCCCGCCACGGCGCGCATCTCGTCCTCCAGGATGATCATTTCCTTATTCCGCGCGCCCACGATCACATCCGCGTCCACGCCGTTCTCGTGGAGCCATTTGACCTGCGGATAGACCGGGGCGGTCCCCAGGCCTCCGGCCACGAACACGATATGCTTCTTCTTAAGCGCCTCCGGATCCTCCTTCACCAGCTCGGACGGATTGCCCAGCGGCCCCACAAAATCCTGGAACGCGTCGCCGGCTTTCAGTTCGCACATCCTCTGGGTGGACGCGCCCACCACCTGAATCACGATGGTGACGGTCCCGGCCTCTCTGTCATAATCGCAGATCGTTAAGGGGATCCGCTCCCCCACCTCGTCGATCTTAACGATAACAAACTCGCCGGGCAGACAGGACTTGGCTACCCGCGGCGCTTTCACGTCCATCAGGTAGATCTTGTCCGCCAGCTTTTCTGCTTTCACGATCGGAAACATAAGACTCCTCCTCATGTTATGTATTCATTCTTCTTTTCGCATTTCCATGCAGAAAGCGTGCCAGTGGCACGTTTCCTGTATTTCCATGCGAAGAAAGCGCCAGTGACACTTTCTTCGTATTTTGCTGTTTATACTATATTAGCACTGCGGAAATGATATGGCAATCGAAAATTTGAGGAAATGCGGAGTTGGGGACTATAACGATAAATGCGGAGACGCGGAAAGGTTGTTTAGCGACATAAATAGTGACTCTCGGAAGGGTATTTAAAGCGAAAATATCTGCTTATGTGGTCGCGGGAGGTACGCGGGACAGGCGGGGGCGGGGCACATCCCGAACGCTCATGACTCCGAAGGGAAGTCTTTCTAAATTCAAAAACGCCGGTTTGAGGGCAACGGCAAATTCGCGTGAACTCCTGATGAGTTCACGCTCAGGTTGCCGCTCCGCCCATGACTTGTGGTCATGGGCTCCGACCCTCAAACTGGCGTTTTTTCATTAAGAAAGACTAACCCTTCTTCGTAAATCGCGTCCGGGATGTGCCCCGCCCCCGCCTGTCCCGCTGCGTTATCGCCTGCAGAAGGTTTGAAGGAGCGGTTGTATCTTTCAAATCTACTGATTTTGAGGATCATTCTGACGAAAACAGCGGCGCTCTACTGATTTTGAGGATCATTCTGACCGGCGGCGCTCCCTATCTTCGCATTTCTGCTGCCTCCTGCCAACATTTCACCGCCTGCATCCCGCGGAAACACAGCGAGAGGAAGTCCCGCCGTCTGCGCGATTTGTGAAGGATGGTTAGAGGTTCTCAGGCGCGAAGCGGCCGCCTCCGGGGTCGGAGCCCCTGACCTCAAGTCAGGGGCGGAGCGCAAGCTGAGTGAGAAATCCTTTCAGGATTTCTCACGAATTTGACGGTGCCCCGGAGGCGGCCGTTTCGCGTCTTAGAACCTCTTCCATCCGGAACTATGAGCGCAGGCGGCGGGACTTCCTCTCGCGTACCTTTCACGACCATGTGCGCAGTAACCCCCACCAGACGGAATTGCCCCTCACCAACCAGTACTCTCCCATAAGTGCATCTGCAATGTCAGGCAGTCCTCTCACAAAATTTTTTCATAATTATACACAAACATATAGCGCAAAGAGCCAGTCCAGTGGTATACTTAAGACAATAACACAGGCGCTACCGTATGCCGAAGGAAACGGAAGACCGCGTCTGCATGTCAGGAGGAAATCAGATGGAACAGACCGCACGCATCAATGAACTTCGTCAAAATATCAATAAAGTCATCGTAGGCCGGCAAGACACCATCGATCTTTTGCTGGCCGCCCTGCTGGCTAAGGGCCACGTCCTTCTGGAAGACGTACCCGGCACCGGCAAGACGATGCTGGCCAAGGCGCTGGCTAAAAGCATGGATCTTCATTTCGCCCGGATCCAGTTCACTCCGGATCTTCTGCCGTCGGATGTGACGGGACTGAATTATTTCGACCAGCAGGAAAGCCGTTTCGTCCTGCGTAAGGGCCCGGTCTTTACCAATATCCTTCTGGCCGACGAGATCAACCGCGCCACGCCCAGGACCCAGTCCAGTCTTCTGGAATCCATGGAGGAACGCCAGGTGACCATCGACGGCGACACGATGCCGCTCACGGAACCGTTTCTCGTGATCGCTACCCAAAACCCGATCGAGACCGCCGGCACCTATCCGCTTCCGGAAGCCCAGATGGACCGCTTCCTGATGCAGCTTCCCATGGGATATCCGGATAAGGAGGAAGAACTGGCGATCCTGAACCGCTTCGGGAAGACCAGCCCGCTGGACAGCCTGACGCCGGTCTGCGGCGCCGCACAGCTAGCCGAACTGCGGGATCTGGCCGCGGACGTCTATGTCCATCCGATCCTTATGGACTATATGATCGAACTGATCCAGGCTACCCGTAATGACAGCCAGATCTTAAGCGGAGTCAGTCCCCGCGGAAGCCTGGCGTTCTACCGCGCCGTCCGCGCCCACGCGCTGGTACTGGGAAGGGACTACGCGGTTCCGGAGGACATCAAAACTCTGGCTGTGCCGGTGCTGGCACACCGCCTGGTGACCGCACGTACATTCGGCACCCAGACCTCCGCCGCAGAGATAATCACACGTATCCTGCAGACCGTGCCGCTTCCTACCGAAGACTGGGGAAAACGTCTATGAAGATCGCCGTTGCAATCATCGCCGCATGGCTGTTCATGATACTTCAGGGACGGCTTTTCCAGAAGTTCTGGGACAGGGGGCTGACCGCCCGGCTCTCCTTTGTACAGAGGGCCGCCGTGGAAGGCGATACCGGACAGTTAAAGGAGATCATCACCAACCGCAAGTTTCTCCCGCTTCCGGTGCTTCATGTGAAATTCCAGATGGGCCGGTACCTGGTCTTCTCCGCGTCCAACAACTTCAAGATCACCGACCAGAACTACCGGAGCGACATTTTCTCCTGCATGCCGTGGCAGGAGATCCGCCGGACACTGGACTTCACCTGCAAAAAGCGGGGATATTATCATATCGGCAGTATCGACCTGGTCAGCTACGACCTGTTCTTCTTCGGCCACTGCGTCGCCACGGTTCCTGAGGATACCTTCATGTATGTGTATCCCGGGCCGGCCGACCCGGTCCGGCTGGAACTGCCGCTTAAGAATCTGATGGGCCAGATTCTGGCCAGGCAGGCGCTTCTTAAGGATCCCTTCGAGACCCAGTCCGTCCGGCCATACCAGTCCTACGATCCCTATAAGACCGTCAACTGGAAGGCCACGGCCCATACCGGGGAGCTGAAGGTCAATGTCTACACGCCCGCTTCCTCCTGGAACGTGACGATCCTGCTGGATATGGAAGCGGAACGCCTCTGGACCGACGAGGATCTGACCGAGGAATCCATCCGTCTTGCCGGTTCCATGGCCAAATGGATGATCGACCGCGGGATTCCCGTGGCCATCTGGTCCAACGGCTGCGACTGCCTTACCGGGCTGCCCTCCCGCCTGGACGCGGGCGCCGGAAAGGAGCATCTGCGCAGCATCCTGGAGCTTCTGGCGCGGGTCCAGCTGTCCACCGGAACAGCCGGCGCCCACGGCATGCGAAACGCTGATCCGAACTCTGCTCTGGACGCGCTGTATGCCAATAAGCAGGCCTCTCCCGGCATCCGTCTTAACACCGGCGCGAAGATCGCCGGCGAGAACCGCCATGTCACCATGGAAGAGCTGCTCTTCTACATGATCGATAAGAGGAGCAACAGCTTCAGTACGGACTCGACGCTGTATGTCATGATCTCTCCCGGACAGCGGAAATCTCTGGCAGAGCATTTCGACGCCCTCTGCCGTCAGAGCATCGGTTCCCAGTGGATCCTGCCCCGGCGGCCGGACAATGAACTTCGTATCGCTCCGCTCCGCTTCGCCGAGCTTTATGATTGGGAGGTGCCCTATGGCCATTCGTACACGTAAATGGTTTAACTACTGGATATCCAGGGACCGCACGAATTTCTACGGGGCCCTGGCTGGTTTCCTTGTACTTTTCTATCTTCTTGGGGCCTTTATGGTCCGGTACGGCGCCCCGGAATCGGGAGCGAGATTTAAGCTGGCCGGCTTCGTGGGGTTCCTGACCCTGGTGGTGGTCTATATCGTCCACAAAAATTTAAACTCCTATTACCGGTTCCTGGATCTGTTCAAGGATACGGATCATATGCCCTTAAAGCAGATCTCCTATGTCAATTCGTTCTGCATGACGGTTTTTCTGATCGCCGCGCTCATCGGCATCGTTGTGACGGCTTATGCGATGGAGCCCTTGTGGCGCGCCATCGCGGAATGGTTCGCCAACCGCCCGGTAACGGAAGTCCCTGAGATGCCCATCGACTATACCCCGACGCCTCCGCCCACACCGAACCCGGATATGCAGGCGCTTCTGGGCGAGGTGCAGAATCCCGGACCGCCTCCGGCCTGGGTCGCGGTCCTGTCCGCGATCGTCGAATACGGCGCGATGCTCCTGGTCCTTGTTCTCTGCTTTTACGGGATCCGCAAGGGCGCCGGCAAAGTGTGGGAATTCGTCACCCGGCCGCGTCATTTTGACGAGGACGAGAAGATCTACTTAAAGCCGACCCTGGATATTCTGGCGCACCTCAGTTCCCCTGAACCGGAACAGGCGCCGCAGAAAAAGGGCCTCCGGTACTTTCTGTCCTATGAGGCCCGTATACGCAGATATTATAAGAAACAGATCCTGACCGGGCGGAAGCAGCAGAAATGCATCGGCCTGCCCGGCGAATGGGCTTCCCCCCGCGAGCTGGAGCAGAGCGCCGGTCTGGAAGACGCCGTGCTGCACCGCCTGTACGAGAAGGCACGTTACAGCCACGCGGAATGTACGGAGGAGGACTGGAGAGTTCTGGAGACTTCCTCCGTTCAGAGTGCGGATCCGGCAGACTGACCGCCCCACCCCATCGTTTCCTTCAGAATTCGGGCCATAATATCGTAGCCAAATACATTTGGATGCAGGCCCTCCCGGGTAAGCTCCGGTTTCACGGAAGCACTTCCGCCGCGCACAAATTCACGATAGAAATCCGCATATGCGGCTCCGTATTGCAAAGCCAGTTCCTTCAGGCCGTCGTTATACAGCTTCACATAAACATTTCTTTGCGCATCCTGCTGGGTCCAGTTCATGGCCGTGGGAAGCGCTGAGCAGAGAACTGTCTTTATACCGGCATCCGCAGACATTTTCAGGACTTCCTCCATATTGGCGAGCGCGTCTCTGAGGATGCTCTCCACTTCCGCCGCCGGCTCCTGCTTCCACGGATCCGTCTCCAGTTCCCAGGAATCGTTCACTCCCGCCATGATCACGCAGACGGACGGTTTCAGCTGAATGGCATCCGCACGGAAGCGATGAAGAAGGGTTCCTGTCCGGTCGCCGCCGATCCCCCTGTTGATCATCCGCAATCCGCAGTCGGCAAAATAAACGGGAAGCTCCCACATCTGAATCACGGAATCGCCGATAAAAAGCACGTCGACCCTGGTATCATGCTGCACGATCTCCTGGTTTTTACTATCGAATTCCATCCTTCTGTCATCTGCTCTTACCGTTCTGGACAGATACCCCGGCTTTATGCAGGATTTCATATGTGCGGTTCTTCCCTCCCACGGGAACGCAGAACGGATGATTCCCAGAACCGGCATACCATGGTTCTTACTGCATACCCGGCTCATACCGCCGATCGTGAAATGCGAATCCTGCGGCATATCGGAGGCTTCCAGTTTGATCAGGATCTGATTCCATCCGGCCTTCAGCTTCGTAACACAATAGTTTGAGAGATCGCCAAGAGCGCCTCCGTTGCCAAGATTTGCCCGCACGGGAACCTTCCGGACCGTCCTGTGCTGAAATTCTCCATTCAGGAAAAGCTTCATATAGCCATTGTTGGGAACTCCGAGAACCACTTCCCGCTCTTCCTGCGTATAGATATAATGCAGCCCGTAGATCACGCCTTTTCCGGTGAAATCATTCTCAAGGCAGAGACGGTTTCCCGGATTCCACTGTTCCCGGAAATTCTCCGGCGCTCCGTCAAAAATCCGGTTTTCCAAAACGCCGCAGTCGTCGTCCAGCTGCTTTCCCTCAAAGAACGGGGAAAAGAGCCAGCGGCTGCCTCCAAGGAGAACCAGCGGAACGGTCTGCGGCGCCGGCTCCCCTTCGATCGTGATCTGAAACCATCCTCGGTTTGCATCCCTGATCGCCTCTGCCCCCGCCGTAACCGAATAGAATACCTGTACGCATCCGTCCGGTTTCAGATCCAATCTCTGCTGTCCCGCCGGATCCGCATGAAAACCGTCGGGAAGGCAAAGCACCGTCTGCACTCTTTTTTCGATCGGATGATCATTATACAGTCTCAATTCGATGCGGGAAGGCCGGTCGCCAAGAATGGCCGCGTCTTTATCATAGGCAACCGCCGCGCGGATCCCTCCCAGGTCATACAGCAGTTCATTTGGCCGGTAAGCCTTCATCCACGACAGGTCGGGAACGTCAAGCTGAACGCCGCTGTCCATCTTCGCGTCATCCTCGAACCGGACCGGATTCCCCCAGTATTCGCATACCCTTTCTGCCTGCCTGCATACGGTCTCGGTCAGCTCGCGGATATCGGTAGGTGCCGTCAGGTTGCGGATCCCTCCGGTCGTCATATTCGTGGAAATACGGTATCCCAGGGGCTTCAGCCATCGATCCGGAAGGGATGACGCGCCTCCGATAATCCCCAGAACAGCGCCCAGTGTAGCTGCCGTACAGTCCGTGTCCCATCCGCAGTTTACCGCTTTGCAGATCGAATCTCCGAAATCCTCGCCATACAGCCATCCTATTGTCTGAAACCCCAGATTCAGAGGCGAATACTGCGCTACCGGATTATAAAATGCATTCTTCAGATCGTTTCGGTTATCGGCGTATTCCATGCCGCTGTGATAATTGTCGATCGCCCGCCTTACGCATTGATGGGTCAGGCACGATTCCGGTATGGACGCAAGCGCCAGCTCCAGCAATTCGAATTTGTCGCTGTTGACAAATGCCGCCGATTCCAGAACCGCATTAAATATCTCTCCGTACACGGATTCACCGCCGCCGTGATCCACAACAGCATCCTGGAAAGCATACCATGCGGCTGTCCGGGGGCATCCCGGAGACAGACAGGCCCATATTTCAGAGCGGATCGGACTTCCCATGCAGTCCCGAAACGCGTTATTATTCCAGCCGCAGACCGGAGGCATAAGCCCTTTCTGCATGTTTTCCTTACTCAATCCGTATTCATCAAAATTGTACGCCACACAATCCATCCATGCTTCGGTAAAATCCGCCGCGGTGATTCCCGGTCCCTTTTTCAGAATCAGCTGAAGCCAGATAAGCTGGAGTTCCAGATCGTCGTTGGGAATCCCGCCTTCCGGCAGGGAAGGATACCAGTCCACATGGAACATTTCATCCTTTCCGAACTTCTCTTCTACCGGCTCGCCCAGCGTTCCTCCGGCGTTTTTCCCAAGCCAGCACCCCATCACTTTATCACGGAATATCTCTCGGTTTATTACGATACTTTTCATACCCGCCTCATTTCTGCCGCTTCGCGGCCAATGCGATCTGCCTCAGGGCATCCGTATAGAACCGGATCCGCTCCGGATTCAGCTGCGCGTCGTAAGGATATTTGCTGATGAACGGCTCCTTGCAGACCGCGTCATGGTATTCTTCCATCTCACGGATCGTACCGGCCAGCAGTTCAAAGGCCGTCTGCCCGTTCAGGAGCACTTCGTCCGCCTTTACTTCCCTCACATACCGGCCAAAGCAGTACCCTCTCGCAGTCAGTCTGAATCCCCGCACATGCCAGCGCATGAACTCAAAGTGTTCTTTCAGATCTTCATAAGCCTTCTCTGTCAGACCCATATTGCCGGCGCAGACCTTATCGGCCAGTTTCTCGCACAGCATCTGCGCTTCATCCTTATCTCGCAGGATCCGCTCAATATTTTCCACCGTCATTTCCAGGGCATCCTTCTTCTCCGGATCCCACTCGCTCAGGCTGTGATGGGTTCCTCCGATGAAGGTAAACTGATCCGGAGTAAGATGCATGCAGCTGTCATTGGAAAACAGGCATCCGTTCACAAAATTCGTCTTTTCCACGATCGGCCAGGTCTCATCCATGATATCTCTCACCGTATCGACGCAACGCTTCAGCTGACCGGGCGTCAGATCCTCCCGGATCATATGCTCTCCCGAAAGCCATCGCAGATAGATCTCTTCCTCTCTTGTATCCTCATTCTCGGCATAGGCCGCTATCGCGTACAGATTTACCATGTTGGGATTATCGAAGCACGTCCAGTCCTGCACGCCTTCCCAGTCTGTCCTCGCAAGGAAGCCGGTCACCTGATGGTCTTTCGCATAGCGCAGCCTTCTGCGGATATCCTGAAGCATAGCCGAAGGCTGCGCTCCCCATCCGAAAAACTGGCCGTTTACGTCGTATTCCGTAATCTGCGGGTGAGGCGATACCTGCCCCATCAGCGGATTATCCGGGAAGGTAGGATAAAAATCATGGGGCGTATTCTTCAGGGAAAGAACAATCTCCTCCGGCATATCCATAAACGCTTTCCGGAAGCGCTCCTGTTCATCCTTTGTATAGATAAAATCACGGATAATAAGCTTTTTCCCGGCCTCATGGAACGGCTTGTGCAGCGCCATGATCATATTTTTGTACCAATCCACCGGATCCAGATTCCGGCAGCGCTCGCAGCTGCAGGCAAATGTATTGCTGATAGCCAGCCTGGCTTCGCCTGTACCGATGGAGCAGACGATCCCCGCAAGATCCGGCAGCGCCAGAAACAGTTCCTTATATTTGTACGGCAGAAATTCCTCATACCAGAACGGATCACTGGGACAGATGACGCCGTCCTGCATCAGTTCCTTCCGGTATTTCAGGATGAAATCAGAAAACCAGAGCTCCTTATTCTCAAAATACACATCCACTCCGGCCTCTTTGGCCTCCCGTATCACATGGTTCATGTAATCCCTGCGGTTCAGATTCAGATTCTCCCTGAGCGCATGAAACAGGATCGCATGATCCACTTCCAGAAACGCGTCGTAATAACTGGCCGGATCGCCGCTCCCTCCGAGAAATTTTGCCGGAAAAACGATCTTGTCTTCGATTCCCGGCTCATGGAATACCATTGCGTTCATGTGATTCTTTACCATGAAATCCAGCCGCCTGCGGATCTCATCCAGATTCCAGATCTGTGTCGAATCATGGATCTCAAGCCCGCGAAATTCAAATTCAGCCATTTTCATTCTCTCCTTCCGTATTCTTCACTTCTATCCTTTAAGTCCCGTAGCCGCGATCCCCTCCACAAAATACTTCTGCAGGCAGAAGAACAGGATAACCGGCGGAACGATGGATACACACGCCATTGCCATGATCTCATTCCAATTCGCGGAGGACGCCACGTCGAGACTCATCCGCAGCGCCAGGGCGATCGGGTATTTCGACACGCTGTTGATGTAGATCAGCGGATTCATAAAATCGTTCCACGTCCATATCGTCTGAAAAATGCACACGGACATCAGCGACGGTTTCAGGATCGGCACAAGGATGCGCACAAGGATCTGAAGAGAACCGCAGCCGTCAATCTTCGCCGCCTCATCCAGCTCCCGCGGGACCCCCCGCAAAAACTGTACCTCCTGATAGATAAAAAACGGATAACACCCCAAAAGTCCGGGCATCCAGAACGGCATATATGTATTCAGCCACCCGACATCCCGGTACAAAAGATATCTGGGGATGATCAGCACCGAATTCGGAACCATCAGCGTGGAAAGCATGAGACCGAACAAAAACCGGTTCCCGGCAAAGCGAAATCTGGCGAACCCATAAGCGGTAAGCGTACAGGACAGAACCGTAAACAGTACGGTCGGTATCACCATAACAAATGTATTGATAAAATAGTCTGTAAACGTATACTGTCCGGTCGAACGCCATCCCTTTACAAAGCCCGACGGATCGAAGTGCTCCGGAAGCAGCGCCGTACCGAGATTGATCTCATTGTTTGTCTTAAAAGACGCGAAAAACAGCCAGATCAAGGGGTATATCATACAGATTCCCAAAGCCGTCACAAAGAGGAACGAACACCATTTTCCGATCTTCTTACGCATTCCTCATCATCCTCCTTCGTCCGCATAGAATACCCAGAATCTTGACGACAGGAATATCACTCCCGTAAGCGCAAGCAGGAAGACAAACAGAAGCCATGATTCCGCGCTGGCATAGCCAAGGTTCGACTTGACGAAAGCATCTTCATATATCTTAAGGCCCATGACATAGGTCGATTTGATCGGGCCTCCGCCTGTCACCACATAAGCCGATGTATAGTTCTGAAGCGTATTGATCGTCTGCATTACCAGGTTAAACAGTATGATCGGGCTGATCATCGGCAGGGTTATGTAGAAGAAAACGCGCAGCTTTCCCGCGCCGTCGATCTGCGCCGCATCCTTAAGATCCTGGGATACCTGCTTAAGCGCTGCAAAAAACAGCACCATGGAGGAACCGAACTGCCAGACGTCGATCAGTGTGATCGTTGCAAGCGCGTACCGGGGATCCCCCAGCCAGTTGACGGAAAGTCCGAACAGGTTATTGATGATCCCGGATTTCATAAACATTACCCGCCACAAAGCCGATATGGCTACGCTCCCGCCCAGTATCGACGGAAGATAATATATGGTTCGAAATATCCGTATCCCTTTTATGCGCATATTTAAAAGCATCGCCACCGCCAGCGCGAACAGAAGCTTCGACGGTACCGATAAGAGGATATATTTCAGCGTTACCCACATCGAACCGGCCAGATCCCTGTCTTTCGTGAACATTCTCACATAATTATCAAGTCCGATAAAATCATAATCTCCTCCAAGCCGGATATTCGTCAGAGAATACCGGAAGGAATTGATTAAAGGCAGAAACTGAAGCAGCAAAAAACCTGCAATCCATGGAAGAATGTAGAGATATCCCTCTATTTTCCCGATTCTTCGTTTCATCCTATCCCTAATCCCCCTGTCTCACTCATTTGATTCTGATGACTTCAAGATCCCGTAAAACGCTTTAGCCCCCAGTACATGATTTGCATTCCGGAAGACAAGAAAGATGCCGCAGCCGCCCTGCGCCCGCGGCATCTCCCGACACCGGATTACCGGAATCTTTCCAGCGCTTCCTCCAGAAGCGTCATGGTCTCATCCGTAATGCTCTCTACATCTGCCTGACCGTAAGCCAGCTTTTCCGTAGCGTCCTGGAAGATCGTAACAATTTCCGCCGGCGTATAGATATTCTGGTGATTGGTTCCCGTTTCCACCGCCTTATTAACCGCGCTGACCAGAACCGGATCCAGATATCCGTTCGCCTCGCAGATCTCTCTTCCCTTCTCGGTCGGCTGGATCGAACGGCAGTCTTTCAATGTGTTGATCGCGTTCTCATCATTATAGAAATAGTTGAGGAAATCAGCAGCGATCTCCGGGTGCTCGCAGGAAGAAGATATCGCGATCATCTGAGGAGGCATATACAGGATACCGCTCTCCTTCGCTCCTTCGAACATCGGCATATCCATTGCGGCTGCCTCCGTAAAATCATAATATCCGGTATAGACGTTGCTGGTCGCGCCATAGGCCATCGCCAGCTCGTGGTTGATCCACTTGGGGTTCGTATTGATCTGCAGAGCGTAAGGCGCGCTGTCAGCCGCAGGCTCCACCACATTATTTTTGTAGAAGCTGTCGATCAGGGTGAACACCTTTTCCAGATCGTCTCTGGTAAAATTCAGTTCGTAATTCTCCGTATCGATCAGATCCTCTCCTGTCAGCTGGGCCATGAAGGATCCGAACAGCTCCTTTCCAAGCGTATCAATGTCGATATTAAATAGGTAATAATCGTTATTGTACTCATGAAGCTGAATGCCGGCCGCGATAAAGTCATCCCATGTCTTAATGTCCTCCATGCTGATCCCGGCTTCATCCAGCAGCGCCGTATTCGTCAGCCATATACCTCCGTTTATACCGGAAGGAAGCGCGATCATCGTGTCGCCGTCATAGGAAAAGCTCTCCAGAAATCCTTCATCGAAGCCGGAAATATCCAGGATATCCGTGTAATCGCTCAGATCCGTAAACACATCTCCGATCGCGAGCAGATCGCTGACGGTATTCGCGTTGTACTGGAAAATATCCGCAGCGGTTCCCCCGGAAAGCTGAGTCGTCAGCTTCTCAAAATACCCATCGTAGCCGCCGTACTCCGCTTCGATCCGGACATTGGGATGGAGGGCCTCATACTGAGCGATCACGTCCAGCGTAGCCTGATGACGTACATCACTGCCCCACCACATAAACCGCAGCGTTACATCTTCATCCGTCTGCGCCGCGGCAGATGTTTCTGCCGCCTGCGTTTCTTCTGCCGTCTGAGCGGCCGTAGTCTCTTTGAGTGACTCCTCCTGCGTCGCCGTGGAGACCTGATCCTGACTGCATGCGGCCAGTGTAAACACCATGACCACAGATAGTCCTAAAGCAGCTAGTTTCCTTTTCATACAGTTATCCTCCTTTTTTAATTTTGTATCTGTACTGTAACATGTTCCAACCGCCAAAAAAAGGCGCCGGTATTGACAAAAAGTCCTTTATTATGCTAACATAAAACCAAAAGTATCATTATATGACATAAAGTATCTTTTCGCGCGCAAAGGTGGAGGTATCGCATGCTGAGACTCGTTATCGTAGAAGATGAGACCAATCTCCGGGACTGTCTGAAAAGTCTGTTTCCCTGGAGCAGCCTCAATGTATCCGTTGTGGCCGATTTTGCAAACGGGCAGGACGCATACCGGTATCTGATGCAGAATCCGGCGGATATTCTTCTCACGGACATCCGTCTGCCGGGGATCACCGGACTGGAGCTGGTTCAAATGCTTCGGGAAAGCCAGAACTTTATCCATGTGATCGTATTGACCGGATACCGTCAGTTCAATTACGCCCAGCAGGCGATCCGGTATCAGGTACACGATTTTCTCCTTAAGCCGATCAAATACGAGGAGCTTTCTGCCGCCGTACTCCGTATCAGCGAGCAGATGCAGCCTCCTGAGCGGGAGGAGAAAGAGAATTTCCGGGCCGCAGATGATTTTTCTTACCATGAGCGCATTGCCACCGAAGTAAAACAGTATGTGTCCTCTCACCTGACAGACGCCTCTCTGGAAAGCGCGGCGGTCTCCGTCAGTCTGAGTCCCGGCTACCTTTCCAGGCTGTTCAGCCGGATCACCGGAGAAACCTTTTCCGACTATCTCGCCCGGTGCCGAATGGAAAAAGCCGCCGAAATCCTTAAGGATATCCACTATAAGACCTATGAAGTCTCGCTGATGGTCGGATACGACAATCCCAAAAACTTCACCAGGGCTTTCAAACAGTATTACCACATTACGCCGAGAGAATTCCGCGACCGCATAGGCCGCGCGCCGTCCGATCCCATACAGGAGGACTAGACCATGAAACGAAGATATTTCTTCCGCAAGTTTTTTCAGTATTTTCTTGTTTTTTCCCTTCCCGTTCTTATCATGGGGATTATTCTGTCAATTTATTCATTTATCCGTATCCGCCGGGATATTAACCAAAAATCAGAAAGTACGTTTCTCATCGGTTCGGAACTGATTAATGAGATCATGTCCCAGAGCGACGGCCTTGCCGCGATCTTTAACAACAGCACAGCTGTTTCCGGTTCGCTTCATAAGATCCTGAATCAGAAATCGCTCGACTACAAGGAATACATCGCCAAAGACCTGATCTCCTCGATCCTGGAAAACTCGGTTACCAATTTTAACAATGTGGAATCCATATATATCTATCTGGCGAATAACCATGATATGTTTTATCAGACCAACAAAGACGTTCAGACGATTCGTTCCGCCACCGATACCGGCTGGCTGGACAGTTATCTGCAGCAGGATCCCGGGGTAACAAGCTGGGTTGAGAAGCGCTCCTTCTCCAATTATGAATTTGAATCGGAGCATACGGCTGTCACCCTCTTCCGAAGGATCAAATATTATGACGGGGTCCTTGTAACGAACCTAAATATTCAGACGCTTTCCGAGAAGCTTTCTTCCATTGAGAACTATCCGAACGAGGCGATCATCGTGACGGATTCATCCGGACAGCTCCTCTTTGCCAATCCGAATGCCCAGTCTATGCAGTTTGATCCCGATAGGGATATCCTTTCCCAGCTTACCTTTGGCAGCCAAAAAAGCCGGGGAGTCTCCGGCACGGTCCATTACAGGGGCGACGCCTATATTCTGACCGACTGCACGCTCGGAAAGCTGAACCTGCATTTTCTCTCCCTTGTCCCACGCAGGGATATCTACCAGCTCCTGTATCAAATCATTTACTGCGTCATCATCGGGGTTATTACCGCCGCGGTGTTCTGCCTTCTGTTCAGCCTCTACATGACAAACAGGAGTTTTAATCAGATCGAACGCCTGCTTGATATATTCAGCAACGTTGAAAGAGGGACGTATCAGGCCGATTCGACTATTCTGGAGAACAAACGGGAACTGGACGAATACAATCTGATCCTGAATCAGGTAATCCAGACCTTCATCCGGAATAATATGCTGACGCTTCAGATCCGGGAATCCGAGCTTAAGAAAACAAAAAGCGATCTGATGGCTCTGCAGCTTCAGATCAATCCGCACTTTTTCTTTAATACGCTGCAGTCGATCGATATGGAGATCATCAAGAAAGAAGGGTATCAGGCCGCGGCAAGCCAGCTGATCCATTATCTGTCGGATATCCTGCGATATGCCCTGGAGGACTCCTCCACTCCCGTCCCATTGGGCGAAGAGATCCAGGCCTGCAAAGAATACTTTGAGATCCAGAAATTTCATTATCCGGGGCAGATCTCCCTTTTATGGGATTATGATGAAGAATGCAAAAAATACTCTGTTCTGCGGCTCCTCTTCCAGCCTCTCGTTGAAAACAGCATCCGGTACAGCATTTCCGGACCGGAGGATCGCTGCATTATACGAATAAAAATCCTGAACCGCGAAGACTGTCTGCGCATCCACATACTCGACACCGGCTCCGGCATGGATAAGAAAACTCTTTACAACCTGCGCGCTTCTCTCGACCGCGAAGAACCCGGCTCCAATTCGCGCATCGGCGTGAAGAACATCCACCGCAGGCTCATTCTCTCTTACCCTGGCAACCCGGGCCTCTCGGTCATAAGTATCCGCGGGCAGGGAACCTGTATCAGCTTCTCTGTTCCCAAAACGCCGGAGAATACAGGCAAGGCGTCACCGACGCTCCGCCCGCAGGGAAACAAGGCTGAACCGGCCTAAGCCGGTCAGCCTTGTCCCGCAAAAATCTCCTCTGCATAATTCACCGACGCCATTGCGTCCTTACAGTACCGGTCCGCGCCGATGGTTTCTGCATACTCTTCCGTCAGAACAGCGCCTCCCACCATGATCTTTACCCAGGGCGTCTCCCGGCGGAGAAGCCGGATCGTCTCCTCCATGGCCGGGACCGTGGTTGTCATCAGGGCGCTTAAGCCTACCAGCGGTGCATGATGCTCCGCCGCGGCTGCGGTCACCATCTCCGGCGGAACATCCTTGCCCAGGTCGATCACTTCATAGTCGTAATTCTCAAGGAGCACCTTCACGATGTTCTTACCGATATCGTGGATATCTCCCTTCACAGTCGCAAGGATGATCTTTCCTTTCTTCTCCCGCGTCTCGCCGCTGCGGCTCATATGTTCCTTGATGACCTCGAAGGCCGCTTTGGCGGCTTCCGCGCTCATCAGAAGCTGCGGCAGGAATACGGTACCTTTCTCAAAGCCCTTGCCCACCTGGTCCAGAGCCGGGATCATCTCCCCATTGATGATCGCAAGCGAATCGCGCTGCGCAAGAAGCTCCCGCACTGCCGCCTGTGCCTGTTCTTTCAGACCGCGGAGAATGCAGCGAGCCAATTCTCCGTCTGCAGTTCCGCTGCCTCCGAGTGATTTCGCACCTTCCGTTCCGCCTGCGGAACCAGCCGCACGCCCGGCTGCCGTGCCCGACGCCCCGGCCCCTGCTGCCTTACCGGTTCCTGTCAGGGAGCCCGCGCTGCTTCCCACCGCTGCAGACTGTCCCAGCGTCGCCGTCTGTCCGCTGTACACGGAAATATATTCCCCGCACTGAGGATCCAGATCCGCCAGCGCCTTAAAGCTGTAATACGCCCGCATCATCGCCTCGGAATTCGGATTGATAATGGCCGCATTCAGCCCGTTCTGCATCGCCATCGTGAAAAATGAAGCGTTAATGATCTCCCTCTGGGGCAGGCCGAAGGAAATGTTAGACACGCCCAGCACGGTCTTCCCGTGAAGCTCGTCCCGCACGCGCCGGAGCGTCTCCAGGGTCGTAAGCGCTCCTTTGCTGTCGGAACTGACCGTCAGACATAAGGCGTCGATCAGGATATCCTTCTTCGCGATCCCATACTCCGCCGCCACCCGGTAGATCTTCTTCGCGATCCCGATCCGGCCGTCCGCCGTCTCCGGGATGCCGGATTCATCCAGCGTCAGCGCCACCACCACGCCGCCATATTTCTTCACCAGAGGGAAGACCGCCCGCATGGATTCCTCTTTGCCGTTGACCGAATTGATCAGCGCCTTGCCGTTATAGATCCGCAACGCCCGCTCCATTGCTTCGATATTCGACGTATCGATCTGCAGTGGCAGGTCGATGACGCTCTGCAGCTCGCGGACCACTTCCTCCATCATGGACGGCTCGTCGATCTCCGGCAGGCCCACATTGACATCCAGCACATGAGCGCCGTGATCCTGCTGGGTCACGCCCTCCCGCAGGATGTATTCGATATCGTGATCGCGCAGGGCCTGCTTGAACTTCGATTTGCCCGTCGGATTGATCCGCTCGCCGATCAGCACCGGAGACTGTCCGATCTCCACCGCCTGGGCGTAGGAAGAAATGACCGTCCGGTTCTTCTCTTCCGGCAGTATCTGCTTCTTATTCCGGCACAACGCCGTCATCTTCGCGATATGCTCCGGTGTGGTCCCGCAGCATCCGCCCAGCGCGTTGGCGCCCATATCGGCGATCTCTTCCATGACGCCGGCAAATTCATCCGCGTCGATATCGTAGACCGTCTTTCCATTCTCGGTTCTCGGCAGTCCGGCGTTGGGATTCACGATCACCGGCACCGACGCCACTTTAAGGATCTCCTTCAGAATCTCCTTCATCTGCACCGGCCCCAGGCCGCAGTTGACGCCCAGCATGGACACGCCAAGCCCTTCCAGCAGGGCCACCGTGGAAGCCACGTCGCCGCCGGTCAGAAGCTTTCCCTTCTTATCAAAGATCATCGTCGCGCATACGGGCAGATCGCAGTTCTCCTTCGCCGCCAGGATCGCAGCCTTGGCCTCGTAGCCGTCGCTCATGGTCTCTACCAGCACGAAATCAGCGCCTGCCTCCGCGCCGTAGATTACAACCTCTTTATACAGTTTATAGGCATCCTCGAAAGCCAGGTCGCCGAGCGGCTTTAAGAGCTTGCCGGTGGGTCCCAGATCAAGACCGATGTACGCGCAGTGTTCCGATCCTACTGCATCACTTACCGGGTTACCAGCCGCCTTTGCTGCGCTGCCCGGCGAATTCCATACCGCCTTTGCCGCACCGTCTGTTAAATTCTCCGCCATCTGTATAGCCGCCGGACATTCCACAGTTTCCGTCGCATCGGCAGGCATTCCATCGGCCAACGCTCTCCGCTCCTCCGCGAACCGCTCTCTGGCGATCTTCGCGTTCTCCACCGCGGCTGTCACAAGGCGCTTTAACGAAAACTCCCCGTCGCTTCCAAACTTCAGCCCGTTAGCCCCAAATGTATTCGTCGTGATCTCGTCGCTTCCGGCCCGCAGATACTGCAGATGGATCTCCTGCAGCACCTCCGGATGCGTCACATTCCAGGTCTCCGGCAGTTCTCCCGGCTGCAGGCCTTTCGCCACAAGAAGGCTCCCCATGCCGCCGTCAAAAAACAGTTTCCGCTTTCTGATTGTCTCCAAGATACCCATAAATCATATTCCTCCGCAAATCCATATCCGGACGTTCCTACATTTCTCCGCTGCACAGGCGCCCATGCAATTTTCTGTCTTCTATATTCAACATCCGTATTCCTTTTCTGCTTGAATTTATCCGGATGTTCATTCGCAATCTTCATCCTTGGTCTGTATTTTCAATTTCTCGCCGCGACATCGCCGCAGTCCTGCTTTAATATCGTCCCAGCACTCTTAAAAGACTGTCATCTCCTAAACTCACAGTCCGTCTTCCCGCAGGCCTCGCAGCCCTTCACTTCACACGCAAGCGGCGTCCGCCCGACTCCGATCACCGCTGTCACCGACTTGGACGGCGCCATCAGAAGGCTGTCCGTCAGCGTGATCCCCACGCGTTTTCCGGCCTCCAGCGCAGCCACGATCGCCGTCTGACACTCCAGTGAGAAATCCCCGTACCCGGGAGAAAATCTTGGCCGCAGGTACCACCCATTCGCCTCATACCGCTGCCGAATCTCTTCATTGACGCTGTCGCAGTACTGCTCCAGATACGCAGCAGCGGCGGCCTGCATCACCACCGCCTTGCTCATCTGCAGCTTCTCATATCGCTGGATCAGCAGATCCACTCCTGCCCCCAGCGAAGCCGCGAACACAAGGATCCTCTCGCATCCGCGAAGATTTCTGCCAAGCGCCCGGCTCCTGGTCTGAAATACACAGGCGTCGATCTCACCTCCAGCCACTGTCAGCGGATACTCCCGCCAGAATGACCGCGGCGACGCCGTGCGGTCAAGTTCCGCCCAGCACTGACGGACCAGCGCCAGAACCGCGTCGTCCGCCGCCTGATTCTTATAACCGAGATATCGAAGCGTCTCCCTGTAATCGATATCCATGATCAATTCCTCACTGCCTCTACAATCTACAGAAAAAATCCATACCACTTATGATTAACTGCCACTCCGGCATGTTTTATACACAGACGGGTTATTCTGTCTGGCTCTTCCTTGGACCATTCTGACTTGTTCTTCCACATTCCATCCCATCGACAGATCTTTCATCCGTCTCCTATACGGTTTTCCGCCGCAAGAACGCCTAATCCACACTTCTATTCTACCGACCTCAAGCAGCATTCCAGCCGTAAGCCCTCACAATATCTCCGACAGATTCTCACGAATCTTCGCCGCCACATCCGGATGATTCATCGAATACACATGAATGTGATCCACTCCGTTGGCGATCAGATCGATGATCTGGTCCGTCGCGTAGGCGATTCCGGCCTGCTTCATGGCCGCCGGCCGATCGCCGAAACGGTCCACCAGCGCCTTGAACCGGGCCGGCAGATATGTTCCCGACATCCGGCAGATATTGGCAACCTGCTTCGCATGGGTCACCGGCATGATCCCCGCCACCACCGGGATTGTGATCCCCCGCTCCCGGATCCGATAGAGGAAATTATACATAATATTATTATCAAAAAACATCTGCGTCGTCACAAAATCGCAGCCGGCCTCCACCTTCTCCTTTAAGAATCCGATGTCCGCCGTCTTATTCACCGACTCCACATGCCCCTCCGGATAGCAGGCCGCGCCGATGCAGAAATCGCCGCTGGCCTTGATCTCCCGGATCAGCTCCGACGCATACTTAAAGTCCTTCTCCACATGTCCGTCCTGGGGAATGTCCCCGCGCAGCGCCAGGATATTTTCGATCCCGCGCTCCTTCAGCTCGTCCATGATCTCGTGGACGCGCTCCCGCGTGGAAGAAACGCAGGTCAAATGGGCCAGCGTCGGCACATGGTATTCATTGTTCAGCTTATCCGCGATATCGATCGTATACCGCCTGGTTCCGCCGCCCGCCCCATAGGTCACGCTCATAAAATCCGGCTTCAGAAGAGCGATCTCCTTCGCCGCCGCTTCCACATTCTCATACTTATCCGCCGTCTTGGGCGGGAACACCTCAAAGGAGAGCGTCGGCCGCTCCTGCGCCAGAATATCTCTTATCTTCATACTGTAATTCCTCCTGCCTGCCGGTTCGCATCTCACCGGCCGCATCATCGCAGTTCTTCTCTGCGCCGTTTATCATATCATAATCCGGTCAAAAGCACAATCGCCGGGACCGCATTTTCTCTTCATAAGCTTTCCGGCTTAACATCTTTCCGCTTCAGCATCTTTTTCATTTTCCACTTCCGTCATAAGCCCGATTTTCCACATACCGCATCATCTGGTTATTCAGATACACATAGAAAATGACCGCAAGAAGCCCGCCGATCGTACCGATTAGATACGCGTCCACTCCCTGTAGTTTAAGCGAAACGATCAGCACGATCCATGAGGCCGCACAGAGAACGATCCTGAAAATGTGGTCCCGCAGCCATTTTCGTTTATAATAGCGGACTCTTTCCTTCAAAGTAAACGCATTGGTTTTAAGCGCATCCGCGATATTCATCTCCGCCTGCTGGCGGAACTGCTCCTCATTCAGCCGCTGCCCGCTTATGATCTCATTGATCGTAAGCCCGTACAGGTCGCTCAGCTCCTTTAGCATCTCCACCGGCGGCAGATACGTCCCGCATTCCCAGCGGGAAATGGTCTTATTCGTCACACCCAGCTTCTCTCCAAGCTGCTCCTGGGTCATGCGGCTCTGCACGCGCAGTTCTTTTAGGAATGCACCGATCCTTACCATATCCATTCTGAATTCCTCCTCCGTTCGCAGGCCTGATGCCTGCCAAGAGATTCCTCCTGCAGGAAAAGCTACTCCGCAAGGAACTTTTCTCCGCCCGCTGACCCGCATACGAGGAATTTTCCCAGCACGGCAAACTCATTTTCTGTTACCGACACACTTCAGAATAGACGTTTTTTTAGAAAATGTCTTTACCATAAACAGCGAATCCGCTTCATCACATCGTTTCCGCCGCGTCCGAAGTAATCGTGAAGGATAGAATACTCTCCTGCCTTATAATACCAGAATTATACAACCGAATTCTCTGTCTGTCACCCGTTTTCCTGTAATTTCGCAATTTCAGCCATCAGCCTCCAACAGACCGGGAATACTATGTCAGCTATGAATGCAAGCAGGACGTCACCGGAACTCTGCTTGCATGGAAATGCAAAAAAGAAGCGCCGGACATTCTTCCTCCCGGCGCTCCCAGTTACGTCATTATACAAAACATTTTCCAACATCTTTTATATCGCGGCACTTTCCGCAAATATATAGCCATCGTTACTGCATAAAGATACTCGCGATCGGCGAATCCGCCGGCAGGATCAGCGTGTTGTTGCTGCCGGTCAGCGACGCACGCGCCGCATCCAGCGATCTCGTGAACGCGTAGAACTCCGCCCGGTCCTGCGTGCTGTACGCCGCCTCCAGAACACGCATGTACTCCGCCTCGCCCTCAGCCGTCACAGCCGCCGCCTGCGCCTCGGCATTCGAAATATTGATGGCAATCTCGCGGTCCGTCGTGTTGCGGATCACCTGAGCCTCGGACTTGCCCTCCGCAGTATAAGTGGCGGCGATCTTGTCGCGCTCGGAGATCATTCTTTCGTAAACAGCCTCTTTGTTGTCCGCCGGCAGATCCAGCTTCTTGGTCTCCACGGCCAGCAGATGAATGCCGTACTGATCCACGCTGGTTCCGATGTTGTTCATGATCGCCTCGGACAGTTCGCCGTCGCGGCCGCTGATCACGTCGTTCTGGCTTAAGCTGCTGATCACATTTTTGATCGAGTTATAGACTACGGCGTCGATTCTGCGCTCCGCATTGGTCACGGAAGAATTCAGCGTCTGGGCGAATTTCAGCGGATCCGTGATCCGCCAGAGCACATAACTGTCGGTCAGCATGGTCTTCTTATCCATCGTAATGACGTCTGACGGCGCCAGATCGTAAAGCAGAATCTCCCGCGGGAGGGAATCCGCCGTCTGCACGAACGGTACTTTAAAAGAAATGCCCGCCGTATCAATGATACGCTCCACGCGTCCGAACTGGCGGATCAGTTTATATTCATTCTCCCTCGTGATGACCACCGAGCCGCTTAAGCCGATGACCGCCGCAAGTACGATAATAACTGCCAAAAACTTCGCAATTCTCTTCTTCATAACTGTCTTCCTTTCCTGAATTTTTATTTCAAATCAAATCTCCCTGACTACAGCCCTTTCACTTTCTGCGATATTTCTTCTCAATGACCAGCGTGTAGACGCACATGACGACAATCGTTCCTATCACGGCGCCCGGCACTGTCACCAGAAGAATCAGCGGGGTATTCTGCCCGGCCAGAAGCGGAAGGCCCAGCAGGATGAAGACGATACCGTAGACAAGCCATAACTTCCCTACCGCCCGGTTATACCCCTTCACATCCTCCACCGGGAACATCTCCGCGTTCGCCCAGAAGCGCATCGCTTTCTTCGCGAAGAAGGCGAAAATACCGATTCCGGCAAACAGCATACCACAAAGCATCCATATGATAAATCCAAGAACTGTTCCTTCCATAAGCTCCCTCCATGGTGATGTATATCGTTCTGCTGTCACACACCGCCCCGCTGCCGCGGCGGCTGCCCGCCACAACCGGTGCAGATGCGCAGCCGGCTTACTTTACTGCGGCTGCGGCCCGGCACAGCGAAGCAAATCCGCAGCCAGTCTGATCCGTCTCATCGGCTGCCCGCCACAACCGGCATATATCCGCAGTCGGCTTACTCTGCCCCACCGGCTGCTTCCCCGCTGGTTATGTCAGCCGCGGCGTTATTCCCGCTGCCCGGATTCCCGGAGCCTGATGCCGTGCTGCCGTCCGTGCCTTCCGCCGTCGCCGTGAAGCTGTCGAGCGGCAGGATCGTCTCCGTGCCGTCCGTACCGTCGATAATGACCTTCATCCTGGGCAGCACATCCTCCATGGTCTCGTAGAACATCCTTCGGCGGGTCACCTCCGGATTCTTCGCGTACTCCTCGTACATGGCGTTGAATTTGGCGACTTCGGCGTTCGCCTCGTTGATCCGCTCCGTCTTCTGTGCCTCGGCCTCCTGCATGATCTTATCGATCTGCGCCTCGGCTTCCGGCAGCTTCTCGTTGCGGTACTTGTTGGCGTCGTTGATGGCCGTCTCCTTGCCCTGGCGGGCCGTTTCCACCGCCTTGAAGGCTTCCATGACCTCCGTGGTCGGCGGTTCCGAATCCTGGATCGTCACGTTGATCACCTGCAGGCCGATATCGTGCTGCTCCAGCTTCTGCGCGATCTGCTCCCGCACCTTGGTCTG
>CANQBX010000011.1 GCA_947589095.1 uncultured Lachnospiraceae bacterium | reverse complement strand
TCCCTCCGGATTTTATGGCATTTCTTTAATATCATACCAATTTTAGGATAGTAAATCAAGGGAAAATGTGCTAAGATAGTGATAATGGATGAAATGTGTCTGAAAGAGATGACCCATTAACATGTAAGACAGGTGGAAAACACATGAGAGAACGGATCAACCGCCTGGCCAAGGGCATCATCGACATGGAGGTTCCGACGATTGCGATCCAGCCGGAAAGCCTCGATCATGTCGAGATCGACGCGGGCGGGCTTGAAAAGAAAGAACTGTATATCACCAGCCAGAACGGACTTCACATCAAGGGTCTCGCTTATTCTTCCAATCCGAGGGTCCGGGTGCTGAGCGCTTCCTTCGGGGGACTCCGCAACCACGTCATGTATGAGATCGACAGCGAATATCTGGAATATGGCGATACGATCGAGGGGAGCTTCAGTCTGATCACCAACGGCGGAGAGTTCACGGTACCCTATTCGTTTGCGGTGCAGTCGGGCGTCTCCGGCCGCGCCCTTAAGAAGCTTAAGGAGCCGAAGGATTTCGTAAGCCTTGCCAAACAGAACTATGAGACGGCGGTCCAGATCTTCGAATACCGGGATTTTGCCGGCGTGCCGTTCATGCAGGATATGAAGATCCGCAGCTTATACGACGGGCTTTTGGGGCGGGGCAACCGTTACGGCCAGGTGGAGCAGTTTATGATCGGTCTGGGTCTTAAGAGCCCGGTGGAGCTTCAGATCGGCGAGCAGCGCCGGGAGTATTCCGCCATTGAGCGGAACAGCCGGGATACCATTGAACTGCACCGAAGCGGATGGGGATACCTGGCGGTGAACGTGCGGGTGGACGGAAGCTTTATCCGCATCGGGAAGAAGAATTTCACGAACGACGACTTTACCGGCGGCGTGTTCGAGTTTCCGTTCGAATTAACGCCGGGCGGACTTCACGCGGGCCGGAATCTGGGAAGCATTACCTTTGAGACGCTGAACGAGTCGATCACTGTGGAGATCGAGGTGCACCAGGGGCAGAGAAGAGCGGAAGGCGTTTCCGGTTCGGCCGGCGCGCCGGAGAAAGAGACGGCGGGGAAACGCCTTGACGGCGCGCCGGAGAAGCAGCCGGCGGAGGATCCCGGACGGGGCAGCGAAATACTTAAAAAGTATCTTGAACTGCGCCTGGATTATGAGAATAACGTAGGCGACGCCGAGAAGCTGATCGAGCAGATGCTTGACCGGGCGGAGCAGCTGCGGACGGTCTGCGGACAGTCCGTCCGGCTGTCGCTTCTGGAAGCGGAGCTGAATCTTCTGGCTGTGCGCGAGGAGAAGGCGAGGGAGGCGCTGGCGGAATGCCAGGATGAGATCATTGAGACCCGTCAGGCCCGGCCCGATCTGTACTGCCTTTACCAGTATGTATATCTGCGCCTTGAGCCGGATATGGAGCGCTGGGAGTCCCTGGGACGGCTTTCCCGCAAATACATGGAGGACGGACGGGGCGAGTACCTCCTGTTTTACGTGTTCTCCCGCTGCGAGGAGCAGTACTGCTTCGAGAACCCGGCGGATGTGCTGGTGCGGATGAAGGTGCTTTACGGCCGTGGCTGTCACAGTCCGTTTCTGTATACCCAGGCGCTGGCGATCCTGAACGACGCGCCGCAGCTGATGCTTGGGATCGGGGCGTTTGAGACCCAGGTGCTGTATTTCGGCGCGAAGCGCGGGCTTGTAAAGGAAGACCTGGCGGTGAAGGCGGCCATGCTGGCGGTCACGAGCCGCAATTATCAGTCGCTGCAGTGCAGGATGCTTAAGACGATCTATGAGAAATTCCCGAAGAAAGAGCTTCTGGCGTCGATCTGCAGCCAGATGATACGGGGGGACTGCCGGCAGGAGAAGGATTTTGCCTGGTATGAGAAGGCGCTGTCCGAGAAGATCAGCCTGACCCGGCTGTATGAGTATTTCCTGTATTCGCTTCCGAAGGATTACGGAAAGCTGATGCCGGATGAAGTGCTGCGGTATTTTTCCTATGACCATAATCTGGATCAGAACAGCAGGGCGGTACTTTACGCCAATATGATCCGTTATATGGACCGGGAGTCGAAGGTATATCAGGATTACCAGAAGGTCATGGGGGCTTTTGCTGTGGAGCAGGTGCTTAAGGCGCGGATCGGAAGGAACCTGGCGGTGATCTACGACGCCATGATCTATCCGGATATGGTGGATCAGCCGGTGGCCCAGATCCTGCCGTCGATCCTGAATTCCTGCCGCATCGCCTGCGCGGACAGGCGGATGCGCAATGTGGTGGTCTGCTATGAGGAGCTGACGGATCAGGGCGTCTATCCGATCCGGGACGGCGTGGCTTATGTGCCGGTGTATTTTGACGGCAGCCGGCTGCTTTTCGAGGACGCGTACGGCAACCGCTATACGAATGTGGAACATGAGGAGACGCCGGTGATGTATAAGCCGGAGCTGGAGAAGAGGTGCTTTGAGGTATATCCGGAGCACGCGATGCTGCTGTTGGGCGCCTGCCGGAAGGCGGGGGAGAAGGAAGCTCCGGACGCGGAGGATATCCGGATCATTGACAGGGCGCTTGCGAGACTGAAGCTTCATCCGCTCTACAGCAAGGAGCTGATCGGACGGATCATCGGGTACTATCTGAGGGAGCAGGCGGCGGACGGCGAGGACGCGGAACCGGTCAACATAAAGCCGCTTCTGTCCGCCGATAAGGAGATCATTACCAGACAGCAGCGCAGCGATATGTGCCAGGCACTGATCGGACACGGCTATATCCGGGAAGCCTACGGCATGCTCCGCAAATATTTCTGCCAGGTGCCGCCGGACCGGCTGCGCCGCCTGTGCAGCCGGATGATCTTAAATGAACTGTTTGACGAGGACGAACTGCTCCTTAAGCTGGCTTACTCGGTGTTCGAGGAGGATAAAGCGGACAGCGTGATCCTGGATTATCTCTGCGAGCATTACAACGGCTCCACGGATCAGATGTACCGGCTCCTGCTTAGGGGCGTGGCGGATAAGGTGGAGACCTATGATCTGGAGGAACGGCTGCTGGCCCAGATGCTCTTCACGGATCAGACCGACCGGATCGACCGCGTATTTGCCCTGTATATGGAGAGGAAGAAGACGGGCGAAAGCATCGTAAAGGCTTATTTTACGATGAAGAGCACCCAGTATTTCATGGAGGATAAGCCGGCCGGTGAGGACGTGTTCCGCTATCTGGAGGGAATGATCCACGGGGCCATCGAGAAGGAGAAGCTGTCCACGATCTATCTGCTGGCGCTGACCAAGTATTACGCGGGGCTTACCCAGCTGGATGCGGAGCAGAAGGAGCTCTGCCAGACCATTGTGGATATCCTGCTGGCGGAAGGGATGGTATTCGCCCACTTTAAGCCCCTGGCAGCCCATGTACGGATCCCCCGGGAGATCACGGACAAGGCGATCCTGCAGTACATCGGCACGAAGGATTCCAGGGTGGATCTGCAGGTGCGTATCCGGCCTCAGGAGGAGAGGTTCTACGGCGACGATATGAAGCGGATGTACCAGGGCGTCTTTATCAAGCAGAAAGTGCTGTTTGAGGGGGAGACCATGGAATACCGGATCTACGAGCATCGGGAAGACCGGCAGATCCTTATGGAGGAGGGCAGCCTTTCCTGTGACCGGAAGGCGGATGCGTCCGGGGACAGCCGGTTCAGGCTGCTGAATCAGATGGCGGTCTATATGAACCAGAAGGAAGAATCCGGCTTAAGGGACGCCATGGAGGAATACGTGAGGAAGACCGCGGCGGTCGAGGGCCTGTTCGGACTTATGTAAGCCGCTTATAAGAGATCGGAAGGGAAAAGGGTGTCATGGAGAAACGACTGATCGGCCTGGACATATGCGATACATACACGCAGGTGTGCTGCGCCGGACTGGGAGAGGTACAGAATTATCCGACGGTGATCTGCAAGAAGAAGGACGGGGACGTCTGGCTGGTTGGCCAGGACGCCTACGCCAGCGCCCTTGTGGGGGACGGCGTTATCGTGGATAAGCTTCTTAAGCTTCTGCGCAAGGAGGGAACGGCTACGATCGGCGGCGTGCGGTACGAGGGGCTGGATCTGATGCAGAGGTTCCTCGAATGCGTTCTGGCCGCGGCCGTAAGGGAGGCGGACCGGGCGGAGGAAGCGGAGAATACCGGGACGGGCGAAGGGAATACGCCGGAGGAGAGCGCCGGAACGGACGAACGGATTTCCGGGCCGGCAGCACAGGCAGACGGAACGGGAGAACCGCCGCAGAAGGAGAAGCGGGCCGAAGCGGAGGAAGCGGCAGGTTATGACCCGGCCCGGGTGGGAAGACTGGTCGTCACGGTGCCGAAGATCAGCGCAAAGCTGATGGATATGCTGGTCTACTGCGCGGACCGTCTGCAGATCCCCAGGAACCGTATCCGCATCATCAGCCACACGGAGAGCTTTCTGTACTATGTGCTGAGCCAGAAGCGGGAGGTCTGGAACAACCAGGTGGGAATGTTTGATCTCTCGGAGGATTTTCTCTGCTATTATGAGATGAAGGTTCAGCGCGGGATGCGCCAGGTAACGGTGGTAGCCGACCGGGAGAAGCTGGATGAAGGCTTCAATCTGGATATACTGGATACGCCGTCGGGTGTGAAGCTGGCGGACAGGATCCTCTGTTCCTGCGGGGAGAGATATCTGCAGAAGAAGCTGTTCTCGTCCATTTTCCTGACGGGAAAGGGGTTCGAGAGCCAGGACTGGGCAACCGATTTTATGAAGCTGGTCTGCGCCAGACGGAAGGTCTATGTGGATCAGGCCCTGTTCGTCCAGGGAGCCGCGTACAAAGCGGCGGATATGGACAGGGATAAGACCATGTATCCCTACGTGCTGATCTGCGACGGAAGGCTGGACACTACGGTATCGATGAAGGTCATGCGCCGGGACCGGGAGGATTCGATGATCCTTGCGGCGGCGGGCGACAGCTGGTATGAGGCCAGGACCACGCAGGAGTTCATTCTTGATAACCAGCAGTATCTGGAATTCGTGATAGCGCCGGCGGATCCCAAACGCCGCAAGGTCGTGAAGCTGACGCTGGAGGGTTTCCCGGAGAGGGACGATAAGACCTTACGGATCCAGCTTCAGGTGGCGTTCTTAGATGAAAATACCATGGCCGTTGTGGTAAAGGATATGGGCTTCGGCGAATTCTATCCGTCTACCGGCGCGGTCATCAGACAAGAGGTGATGCTATGAGCGTCATACTGTGCAGAAAGGAAAAGGTCAGTCATCCCTTCTTTATCGAGAACCTGGGGATCCATATCTATACGTCCCAGGAGCTGTGCTATGCCATTTATAACCATCCGCTTCTGGCGATGGATGGCTTTATGGACCGGAATCTGGTGGATTTCATCCGCGAGGAGCTGGATATGGGGTATACGGCCCTGAAGCTGGAACGGTGGATGAAGAGCGGCGAGAACCAGGACGAACTGCTGTTCCTGTTTTTGCAGGAGTGCGATTACTATACCACGGCTGAGATCAACCGGCTGAGACAGAAGGTGGCGGCGCTCCGGAAGCTTCCTCCGCTGGAGTACGCGAAGCGGAAGGCGGATTATCTGTTCGGATTCAAGCAGTACGGCAGGGCGATCGCCGGGTATGAGAAGATACTGGAATCCTATCTGGCCGGGAAGGCGGACGATGCGTTTCTTGGGAAGGTATGGAATAATCTGGGCGCCTGCTACGCCCGTATTTTCCAGTTTGACAAGGCGCTGGCCGCGTATGATAAGGCTTACGGAAAGCTGAAAGATGTATCCGTACTGGAGAGGATCTATCATCTGACGCTTATGGATCCGGACATTTCCCTGAAGGAGCGGTACCAGCCGATCGTCACCGACGAGCTGAAAGCGGCCTGGGAGGAGGATTTTGCCAGGGCCGGGGAGGCGGCGGATCAGTCGGAAGGAATAAGGAAGCTGGAGGAAATGTTTGCCCGGGATCCGATCAGGCGCATGGAAGGCGCCAGACAGCTGCTGGAAGCATGGAAGCAGGAATACAGGGGGATGGCCTGACGGCCGTCCCTTTTTTCGGGCTTTCTCCGTATTTTGAACGGACAGGTTGCAGGCCGCCCGGTTTCTTCATATTCTGGAATTACAGGGTTTCAGTAAAGGAGAGATCGAATTGATATCCAATCAGAAGGTAATTCTGGACGCCGGCCACGGCGGCGCGGAGCCGGGAGCCGTCTATAACGGAAGGCAGGAGAAAAACGACAATCTGAAGCTGGCGCTGGAGGTCGGCCGCCTTTTGGCGGGCGAAGGCGTCGACGTGATGTTTACAAGGATCGACGATACCTATCAGACGCCGTATGAGAAGGCGGAGATCGCCAACCGGGCGGGAGCGGATTATTTCATTTCCTTTCACCGCAACGCCATGCCGCAGCCGCAGACCGCTTCCGGCGCGCAGATGCTGATCTACGAAAAAGGAGGGGCGTCGGAGGCGATGGCCGCAAATATCCTGGATAATCTGGTCCGGGCCGGATACGACGATCAGGGGATCGTCGAAAGACCGGGACTGATCGTGCTGCGGGAGACCCGGGAGCCGGCCGTTCTGATTGAGACCGGATTCATCGACAACGACGCCGACAACCGGCTGTTCGACGAGAACTTCGGGCAGATCGCCCGGGCGATCGCCGGCGGGATCCTGCAGACGCTGCGGCAGCAGTCCGGGGAGCCGGTTTATTACCAGGTTCAGATCGGGGCTTTTGCGGGAAAGGACGCGGCGGCTCAGGCGGCAGCCCAGCTGACGGCGCAGGGCTTTCCGGCCTTTATCGTGTATCAGGACGGGTATTATAAGGTGCGCGCGGGCGCGTTCCTCAACATGGATAACGCGGTGAGAATGGAAAAACGGCTGCGGGAGATGGGCTATAACACTTATATGGTCCATGAAGAAGCCGTGCGATGATTTTGCAAAAAGCTATTGACGGGACAGAAGAAACGTCATAAAATAGCAGATAAGATTTTGAATATTTATACGCGGGAGGAAATAACGATGCGTAAATACGTTTTTGCGGCGGCGGTATGTGCGGCAGCGCTTATGGTGGGATGCTCTTCCGGTTCTCCGAATACATCCGTCGTGCCGGCAGATGAAGAGACGACGGCGGTTGTAACGACAGCGGCCGTGGAGTCGGGCGAAGGCAAGCTGGATCAGGCTGCGTTTGACGCGGCGGTTGAGTCCCTGGAGGCCAGAATCGAAGCGGCGGAGGGGCTTGAAGAGTCGCTGGAATCGGTCGAGGAATCGCTGGCAGAGATGGAATCATCGATTCAGGAAGCGATGAGTTCCATGGCCGAGGAGACGGCCGAAGACGAGACTGAGGAGGAAGAGGAGACGACGGTAGCGTATGAGGCTCTGCTTGAATCGGCAGCGGAGTATAAGGATAAGGAGCTGACCTATACAGGCAGTGTCGTCCAGTCTGTCGATGTGAGCGGCGGCAAGGTGCAGATTCTGATCGCTGTGGACGACGACGATTCCATGCGGCTGGTAGGCGAGTTTGATGATTCCCTGCTTTCCGATGATCTTGGTCATGGCGACACGGTGACCGTGAAGGGAACCTTCGACGGGGTGAACCGCTACATGATGGGAAGCGGAGAGAGAGTGGAGCTTCCGGCTCTTGAAATCAGCGAGATATCCGTAGACAGTGTGGCGGAGACGGAGCCGGAGACCGAAGCGGAGACGCCGGCCGCGGAGACGGTTCCTGAAACCGAGCCGGAGACGGAAACGCCGGCAGAGACGACCGCAGCGCCAAGCGGACCTCTGGGATAACGTCCGGTGAACAGCTGAATATACGCGCCGCCTGCGGTGTCCAAGGAGGGACGCTGCGGGCGGCGTTTTCCGTATCTACTGCAGTTCTGCGATCCGCGTGATGCCTACGTAGATATGCGACACCTTATACCAGGTGGCGAAGTCCGCGGCTCCGCTCTGGGGAAGACCGAAGACCGACTGGAACGCGCGCACGGCTTCCGCCGTGGCCGGACCGTAGAGGCCGTCGGCCGTGACGCGGGGAATGGCGGTATAAACGCCGGCAACGGCATTCAGCTGCTCCTGCAGCTGCTTTACTTTCTGACCGGAGGAGCCGACGGTCAGCGTTTCACCGGGCCAGGACGAGGGGATGCCCGCGATCTGTTCGGCTGTATTGATATAGATATCGGAGCCATAGTAGTAGCGGAGGATCTCAATCGGACTTAAGCCCTGTTCGCCCAGTTCGGCGCTTCCCCACTGGGTCATCCAGCCGGAGCATTTCACCTTCCGCCCGTCGCAGTACTGGGTCAGGATCGGCTGCTTCACATCCGGACGGGAAAGGTAGTTATCGAAGATCTCGTCCACGACCAGGGAGATGCTCTCGTAGATGTTGCGGCTGTAGATCCATTTGTGATCAAAGGCGGTGGAGGACGTGATCGTGAAATCGTAGCCCTGGTTCCGGTACCATTCGGTGTAGACCCGGTTGAGGGTGAACGACATGATCGCCAGTACGTTGGCAGTGATCGCAGACCGGGGCCAGGTGGCGTAGATCTCGCTGGAAGCCACATTCTTGATATAATCCCGGTAGGGAACGTAGTAGTTCTGGGCGGAGCGGTCCGTAGGCGCGCCGTCGTGGACTATGATAGTCTGTGGTACCACAACACGGCTTAAGACGATCTCACCGGTCTCGCGGACAGGCTTCACTTCCGCTTCCGCGATCTTGGGCGGGTAGCTGCCGCGGAGTACGTGGTTGGGGATCACGACCGGGTTTTCTGCCTGCAGATCGCCGGAAAGAGGCGCAAGGGCTGCCGGCTGGATGGCGGTGGCGTCCGGAAGGATCTCGGTTCCCAGGATCGTGAGCGGTTTATAACCCGGAGCTGTAACCTCCAGGTTATATTCTGCGTAGGGCTGTTCGCCGGAAGGCGCCAGACTGTACTCCGGGGGCGGTGCTTCGAGGGAGATCAGCGGAGTATGTCCGGAAGAATCGGTGGTCGCTTCCCGGATCGTCCGGTCCGGCTCCCCGGCGTAGGAGATCCGCACCTTAGCGCCTGCGATGGGGAAACTGTCGGCGATGGAGACCGCATTGACCTGCAGAAGACCGTGCGAGGTTCCGTCCGCGGCGCAGATATGGATATTTTTATACATAGAGCTCCTGATTTTTCTGATTATTATCAGTATATAGAACCTGACGAAAAAAGATGTATCGGAGCCGGAAAAATCATGAAAAAAGCGATTGCAAAACAGGGGAACATCCTGTATAATGCTATCGGTTCAGGCCCGGGGCGCGGCACGGACGCGCCTGCGCAGTTACATAGTGAAAGGAATGGTGATTCATGAAAGCGTACCTGATACTGGAAGACGGCACCGTATTCGAAGGCCAAAGCATCGGCGCTCCCAGGGAAGCCGTCAGTGAGATCGTCTTCAACACGTCGATGACCGGTTACCTGGAAGTCCTTACCGACCCCTCTTACGCGGGACAGGCAGTCGTCATGACCTACCCCCTGATCGGTAATTACGGCGTCGCCCGTCAGGACATGGAATCGAAGAAAGCGTGGCCGGACGGCTACATCGTCCGCGAATTATCCAGAATTCCCAGCAATTTCCGAAGCGAAGACACCATTCAGAATTTCTTATCCGAGCAGAACATTCCCGGTATCAGCGGTATCGATACAAGAGCCCTCACAAAGCTGTTAAGAGAAAAAGGCACAATGAACGGTATGATCACGACGACGTCATACGGTGATCTCAGCGAGCCATTAAGCCGCATCCGAGCCTACCGCGTGCGGGGCGTGGTGGCGGCCACCTCCTGTAAGGAGAAATACGTCATAAAGCCCAGCGATCCGACGGCGGAGCCCACATCGATCCGCACCGCCGAGAAGCCGGAAAGCCTTAAGGTGCGGGCCGGAACCGGCCGGCGCGTGGCGCTTCTGGACCTGGGCGCGAAGAAGAATATCGCCCAGTCCCTGGCGGAGCGGGGATGCCAGGTGACGGTCTATCCCAGCGACACAATTGCGGAGGAGATCCTGGCCGCCCATCCCGACGGCATCATGCTCAGCAACGGCCCCGGCGATCCCAAGGAGAATGTGGAAGTGATCCGTCAGATCCGAAAGCTCTACGAATCCGACGTGCCGATCTTCGCGATCTGTCTGGGACATCAGCTGATGGCGCTGGCCACCGGCGCGGATACCTATAAATTAAAATACGGCCACCGGGGCGGCAACCATCCGGTGAAGGATCTGGCGACCGGTCGCGTCTACATTTCCTCCCAGAACCACGGCTACGCGGTGGATACGGACAGCCTGGACCCGAATGTGGCGGTGCCCGCCTTCGTCAATGTAAACGACGGCACCAACGAGGGACTCCGCTATGTGGGCAAGAACATTTTCACGGTCCAGTACCATCCGGAGGCCTGTCCGGGGCCCCAGGATTCCAGCTACTTATTCGACCGTTTCCTTAAGATGATGGAGGTGAGCGCAGATGCCTAAGAATCCGGATATCAAGAAGGTGCTTATGCTGGGCAGCGGCCCCATCATCATCGGCCAGGCGGCGGAGTTCGACTACGCCGGGACCCAGGCCTGCCGCTCCCTGAAGGAAGAGGGCATCGAGGTGGTGCTCTTAAATTCTAACCCGGCTACGATCATGACAGACAAGGACATCGCCGACCGGGTCTACATCGAGCCGCTGACCCTGGAGGTGGTGGAGCAGCTGATCCTTAAAGAGAAGCCGGACAGCGTGCTGCCTACCCTGGGCGGACAGGCGGGGCTGAATCTGGCCATGGAGCTGGAAGAGGCCGGTTTCCTGAAAGAACATAATGTGCGTCTCATCGGAACGACGGCGGCCACGATCAAGAAGGCGGAGGACCGTCTGGAATTCAAGGAGACGATGGAGAAGATCGGCGAGCCCGTGGCTCCGTCCCAGGTGGTGGAGTCGGTGGAGGAGGGCATCGCGTTTACCAATACCATCGGTTATCCGGTGGTGCTGCGGCCGGCTTACACGCTGGGCGGCAGCGGCGGCGGTATCGCCCGCAATCAGGAGCAGCTGGTGGAGATATTGCAGAACGGCCTTCGTCTGTCCCGCGTGGGGCAGGTGCTGGTGGAGCGCTGCATCGCCGGCTGGAAGGAGATCGAGTACGAGGTCATGCGCGACAGCGCCGGCAACGTGATCACGGTCTGCAATATGGAGAATATCGACCCGGTGGGCGTCCATACCGGCGACAGCATCGTGGTGGCCCCGTCCCAGACGCTGGGCGACAAGGAGTACCAGATGCTGCGTACCTCAGCGCTCAATATCATCACCGAGCTGGGGATCACAGGCGGCTGCAACGTCCAGTTCGCCCTGCATCCCACGTCCTTCGAATACTGCGTCATCGAGGTGAACCCCCGCGTCAGCCGTTCGTCGGCCCTGGCCTCCAAGGCTACCGGCTACCCGATCGCGAAGGTGGCGGCCAAGATCGCGTTAGGTTACACGCTGGACGAGATTAAGAATGCGGTGACGAAGAAGACCTACGCCAGCTTCGAGCCGATGCTGGATTACTGCGTCGTGAAGATGCCCAGGCTTCCCTTCGACAAGTTCATAAACGCCAAGCGTAACCTTGGTACGCAGATGAAAGCGACCGGAGAGGTTATGAGCATCTGCACCAATTTCGAGGGGGCGCTGATGAAGGCGATCCGCTCCCTCGAGCAGCATGTGGACTGCCTGCGCTCCTACGACTTTACGGGCTTAAATGATGAGGAGCTGGAAGCGCAGCTTGCGAAGGTGGACGACCGCCGCATCTGGGTCATCGCCGAGGCGCTGCGCAGAGGCTTCTCCTACGATAAGATCCATGAGATCACGATGATCGATCACTGGTTCATCGACAAGCTGGCGATCCTGACAGAGATGGAGGCAGCGCTTGAGAAGGGGCCGCTGACGCCGGAACTTCTCGCCGAGGCCAAGCGCATCGAGTTCCCCGACAATGTGATCGCCCGCTTAAGCGGCGTGCCGGAGGCGGAGATAAAGGCCATGCGACGCGCAAACGGCATCACGGCTGCATATAAAATGGTGGATACCTGCGCCGCGGAGTTTGCGGCGGAGACGCCTTACTATTACTCCTGCTTCGGGAGTGAAAATGAAGTAGAGGTGGAACCGCAGATGCAGCCGGGGTGCCCGGACGCGGGGATTTCCGCGGCATCACAGCCGGAAAACAAACATCGCCGCAGGAAAGTTCTGGTTCTCGGTTCCGGTCCCATCCGTATCGGCCAGGGCATCGAGTTCGATTTCTGCTCGGTTCACAGCACCTGGGCGTTTGAGAAGGAAGGCTACGAGACCATCATCGTCAACAATAACCCGGAGACGGTCAGCACCGACTTCGACATCGCGGACAAGCTGTATTTCGAGCCGCTGACGCCGGAGGACGTAGAGTCCATCGTGGATCTGGAGAAGCCCGACGGGGCCGTGGTCCAGTTCGGCGGCCAGACGGCCATCAAGCTGACCGAGTCCCTGATGAAAATGGGCGTGCCGATCCTGGGAACCGCGGCCGAGGACGTGGACGCGGCGGAGGACCGGGAACTGTTCGACCGGATCCTGGAGAAATGTCAGATCCCGCGGCCGGCGGGCCACACGGTCTTCACGGCGGAGGAAGCGAAGGCGGCGGCCCACAATCTGGGCTATCCGGTTCTGGTGCGTCCGTCCTACGTGCTGGGCGGCCAGGGCATGCAGATCTGCGTCAGCGACCACGACATCGACGAATTTATCGGCATTATCAACCAGATCGCCCAGGACCATCCAATCTTGGTGGATAAATACATTGTCGGCAAGGAGATCGAGGTGGACGCGGTCTGCGACGGCACAGACATCTTGATCCCCGGCATCATGGAGCACATCGAGCGGACCGGCATCCATTCCGGCGACAGCATTTCCGTCTATCCGGCGCCCAGCATCACGCCGAAGGTGGAGGCGACGCTGGTGGACTATACGGAGAAGCTGGCCCGCGCCCTTCATGTGAAGGGTATGATCAATATCCAGTTCATCGTGGCGGACGAGAAGGTCTACATCATCGAGGTGAACCCGCGCTCTTCCCGCACGGTGCCATACATCAGCAAGGTGACGGGTATTCCGATCGTGCCGCTGGCGACGCAGGTGATCTGCGGCCACAGCCTGCGCGAGCTGGGCTACGAGCCGGGGCTTCAGAAGAAGGCGGACTATATCGCGATCAAGATGCCGGTGTTCTCCTTCGAGAAGATCCGCGGCGCGGACATCAGCCTTGGCCCGGAGATGAAGTCTACCGGCGAATGCCTGGGGATCGCGAAGACATTTAACGAGGCGCTCTATAAGGCGTTTGAGGGCGCCGGGATCAAGCTTCCGAAGCATAAGAACATGATCATCACGGTGCGCGACGAGGACAAGGAAGACGTCGTGGAGATCGCCAGAAGGTTCGCGGCGGTGGGATACAGGATCTTCTCCACGAAGGGCACGGCGAAGATCTTAAACGCCCACGGCGTCCGCGCGGTGGCGGTCAATAAGATCGAGCAGGAGTCGCCGAATATGCTGGATCTGATCCTGGGCCATCAGATCGATCTGGTCATCGATACACCGCAGCAGGGGGCGGAACGCAGCCACGACGGCTTCGTGATCCGCCGCAACGCCATCGAAACCGGCGTCCATGTGCTGACGTCGTTAGATACGGCGGGGGCGCTGGCGACCAGCCTGGAGAACCGGGCGAGGGAGCTGACGCTTGTGGATATCGCGACGGTGAAAGGGAAATAGGAATCGAACTTCACTGCTTCTCTTTTCGCATGGAAACAAAATAGACTCCCCTTTGTGTGACACCGAGGGGAGTCTTCTTTTAATTTCAATTTGTTCATTCAGGACAATTCCGCAATACTTCTATTAATTTGTGCGCAAGAAGTTGCCGCTTTTCTGGGATACCGGCCAGGATAGAATCGGAAGGCACATCCATAGAATCCGTGTAGGCGCCATTTAGGATATGGTTAGGGGTAACTCTAAGAATCTCACATAAACGAATGAGGATTTCAATCGACATGGAGACATGGCCGCATTCGATGTGAGACATATGCACTGTTGAAATATCAAGTATTTCAGCCAGCTGCTCCTGGGTCAGCCCTGCGGCCCGGCGGTATTTCTTCACATTTATTCCAACAATCTTATTGTTCACGAAAACCTCCTTTATAATTTAAATTATATCCTCCAGATTTATATTTTAAATAAATTGAAAAAGATATATTGCTTTTTGAAGGATAGTAATGTATAATTGGAGATCATAGAGAAGGATAATCTGCCGTCAGGAAAGGAGTTCACGGCAGTTCAAAGGAGGTGGCTGGCATTGCCTCAGAAAGACGATCACGTGTTTCTCCTGCGCGCCTCCGTCAGGGAGGACGGATGTATCGCGGGAACGGTCCACAGGTTCGGGCTTAAGACGGAAGACGTGTCTTTTGCGGGTCTGGATTCGGTGTTTCTGACGATGAATGACTGGATGGACAGCGAGGATCCGCCGGAGATCAGCGCCGGGCTGCGGTCGTTTAAGGACGGACGGCGTGCGGTGGCTGCATTGCGGGTATGGCAGAGCCGGACGGACATCGCGGGACGCCCCGGGCAGGCCCGGAGAGGAGCCGCCCGCCGGAAGGAGGCATTCCTGGTGCGGATCATTTACCGCCAGCATACCAGCTGGCAGGGAGAGGTTTGCTGGAAGAGTCAGAGACTGTATTTCCGAAGTACGCTGGAACTGATGGCGCTGATGCATTCGGCGCTGGCGCCGGGGGGATATGAGAAAGAAGCTGCAATATGAGTACGAACAGCAGAATGGAATCGTGTGCGATTGGAAGAAATAAAAGAAGGAGAGAGGATATTATGAAAGAGAGGATGAATCTGTCAGGAACGTCAAGACGGACAGCCCGTGTCCTGGCCGGTCTGCTGGCGTTGATAATGGTAATTACGAGTGTCGCGGCGAATGCGCTGCCGGTAAGAGCCGCGGATGGTTTTGTGGGATTTAAGAAGGATGGAGACAGTTTTGTCCCTATCACGGAAGAATACGGAGAACCAGAGGATACGGAAGCTGTCACGGAAGAATACGAAGAACCAGATAATACGGAAGAAATGGCATATGATTATCTGGTGAGCGCATATCTGGATGATGAGACTGGAGAATTTATTCCCTGGATATATGGAATATCTGAGAACCCGGATCTGCAGGGAGCGTCCGAGACGTTGGGACAGGCGCTGCTCAGCACGGATAAGTACCGGGATCTGTATGGAGAACTGGATCCGGAACTGCCCGGTACCTGGAGCGGAGAGAATAAGGACGTGCTTGAAGTGTATCCGAACGGCTCTGCACTGGTGGCAGGCGAAGGATATACGGAAGTGATATTCACTTACGCCGGTGACAGAAAGGATGAAGAGAATAACGACCTGAAGGAAGATGTCACGTCTGACGATATTCCGAGAAGCACGGACAGTAACGCGTCTTCGTTCTGGCCGGAAGGAGATGTTTCCAGCGATACGCCTATAAGTACGGATAACAATGCTTCCCCGGACAGTACGGAAACAATGCTCAGGGCGGGGACGCAGTTGAGATGGATGGTAAAGGTCGCGGTTGTCAATCCGAGACCTCTCGCTCTGGAGGGGGAGATTCTTACGGCACAGGATCTGCAGGACGCCATCGACAAAGCGGAGGCGGGGGCTGTTATAGAATTGACGCACGATATTGTTATGACGGGCGTGAACAGGACGAATGGGGACGGCACAAATGGAACAAAAGACAGTATATTGATTAAGAAACCGATCACGCTGACTTCCGCAGATCCGGCTAATCCGGTGACCATAAAGAGAGGATGGACAGACGAAGCAGCTGGGAAGTTTTATTCCAAATATCTGCTGGAGGTGAGCGCAGTAAAGGATAGTGACAGTATCGGCAGTCTGACGCTTGAGAATATCATTCTGGATGGCGGAAGCGAAGAAGGAATGTCTGGCGCTTCCATCAAAGGGGGAGATACAGAGAAGATGTCCCTGATCGGAGTCGGGACAAATTCCAAGTCCGGCAACAAGGTGAACAATTATAAGACAGTATTAACGATAGGAAACGGTACGGTTCTTCGAAATAATAATAAGCTGAATCAGCTTTTTGCCCCTTTAAAAACAGCCGGCGGGGCGGTTTATTCGTGCGGCCATATTATCATGAATGGCGGACTGATTACAAATTGCACAGCCGCTTTTGGAGGCGGCGTGTATATTGAATACAAACCAGGAAGAAGTCAGGAAACTCCAACTTTTGAGATGAATGGAGGAGAGATAAAGGGAAATATAGCGGGACCTTATAATCAACATATTGGAGGCAAAATTACATATTCGTACGACCAAAGCGGGGGCGGCGGGGTGTTAGTGTATGGAGCGGGAAAAATGACGCTGAAAGGCGGAGTCATCTCAGGCAACGTAGCCGCGTATGGCGGCGGGATCGCGTTGAACGGTCCGTCCATGAATGGCGCAGGCTATAAGCCGCCGGATGAGGTTACGGAGCAGCTGATCATGGAAGGAGGTACGATCGGCGGAGATTCACTGGAAGAAGGGAACAAAGCCCGAATTAACGGAGGCGGCATCTATATTCATACGAATAGCGCGGCCCAAATCACAGGAGGCGTTATCAGCTATAACGAAGCCGGAACCGAATATGCGGATGCAACAGACCAACGCCCGAATTTTTTTGGAAAAAAACTGACAAACGGTTATTACGGCGGGGGCGGTATCTATGTCAATGGGCTGGTGCAGAATTCCCTGACGGTTGGCTATCTGAAGGTTTACAATGTGGAAATCAGTGACAATGCGGCGCAGTTCCAGGGGGGCGGCATCGCCGGATGTCCGGCTTCCAATGTTATGGTCAGTCTGACAAGCGGCGGAGTAATCTATGACAATACGGGCGGATCCGGTCCAAACGGTGATGCGGATTACAGCGGACAGGAAATATTTATTACAAATAGCAGAAGCTACAGCGACAACGGCGATACCAAGGAGAGATATCCGAAGGTGAATATCTCTCCGAGTATGCTTGGCGGCGGTTCATATGACTGGAAGGATTCGGAAGGAAATCCAATTGATGAAAGTCTTCTTAAAGATGAAGAAGAGGGTCTGCGTGAAGAAGTGGCAATCTATTCGGGTGTAACCGCAGAGGACGAAACTGTAAAAACGGCGGTTGGTATGGCGACTACCCACATTACCCATAATATTTCTCACGCGGCCGGAGGCGGCATCGGCACCAATGGAGATTTGCAGATAGGTTCTTTCAAACCTGGCGAGGAATATATTACGCTGTATGTCAAAAAAGTATGGGTAAACGATTTCCCGGAGAACCGGCCCAAGGAGCTGACATTCAGACTGTACCGGGATGAAGAAACAGAACCGGTTGAAAAAGTAACGGTTCCGATCGAGAAACTGTCGAGAGACAGCTATACGCCGCTGTTTACAGTGAAAAAGTATAGGATATATGAAGAAGGTAAGACGTATACATACAGGATAGAGGAGGATCCTGTAGATGGGTATGAGAGCCTTATAACAACGTACGGCGACAACACCAAATGGGAAATCACCAACACCGCGCCGGTCAGTCTGAAGCTGGAGAAGAAAGTGAAGGGCGAGGTTCCGGCGGATGCGGAATTTTCCTTTGATATCAGCCTCAGGCAGGCGGACGGTACGCTCTTTGAAAAGGTGGATATACGCAGATATGATGGAGCGACAGAGACGAAAACCTTTACAGACGGGAAGATCACTGTGACATTGAAGGCGGATGAGTCGCTGCAGCTGATGGATCTTCCGAAAGGAACGCAGTACGTGATCACAGAAACTTCAACCGGGGCGGCTGCGAAGGTCACAGTTGATAAGCAAATCTACGGTACGGCAAATGGAGTAGGCCATAGCAGTGAAATTTCCGAAGGAACGGAAGTACAGGGAACTATGGAGGATATCCGTCAGGCGGTCGTCTATACAAATGCCTGGTACAAATATGTGCCGGTGCAAAAGGTATGGCGGGACTGGGACGGCTCCGAGATAACGTCAGAACTGCCTGAATCCATTACCGTGAAACTGCTGCAGAATGGCGACGAGTACAGAACCGGTAAGCTGACTTCACAGTCAGGATGGAAATATACATTTGAAGATCTGGACATTAAGGATCCGGAAGGCAATGATTATGTATATTCTGTAAAGGAAGAAGGTATAGAGGGCTGGAAGAGCGTTACGGAAGGAAATGCCGATAAAGGCTATACGATTACAAACACGCGTATTCCGCCGGATACCAGCCGGTCTGTGATCAAAGTCTGGGATGATGACGGGGACAGCGACGGCCTGCGTCCGGAGAGCGTCATGGTTCAGCTGAAAGCGGATGGAGAACCTTATGGAGAGCCGGTTGAACTGAATAAGGACAATGATTGGGGTTCTATCTGGACAGAACTGCCGTCAGTTCACGAAGATGGAACCTGGATTCGTTATTCGCTTGAGGAACTGACGTCCGTGGATGGGTACACTTCCGAAGTCACATATAGTGAAGATATCCGTACTTACACGGTGACGAATACGCATGTACCGGAACCGACCGAATCAGAGCCGGATGAATCAGAGCCCACTGAATCAGAATCATCTGAACCGGCGTCGACGGAACCGGCTCCGACAGAGCCAACCCAGCCGTCACGGCCGTCAGAACCGGCTCCAACACAGCCCGCTGAGCCGACACCGACGCAGCCGGCCGGCCCGGGGACAGTCGACATCGTGGATGAGGGCGTACCGCTGAACTCGATGTCAGTTCTGACAGAAATCGAGGACGAAGACGTGCCATTGGCTTTCCTGGCTCCTCTGACGGGCGACGACAGGCCCGTGGGGGCGGCGGCCCTGTTTGGACTGATCGCGCTGGGAATGATGGGGGCGTTTGGAATACTGGCTTCGAAGAAGGACGAAGAAGACGCTTCTTAAGCATAACGAATAGACGGCGCGTAATATAACAAGGAAGAAGCCTGGAGAGCAGTTTTTCGCTAGGCTTCTTTTGCGTCTATTGTCTATGTGAAGGCAGAGCCAGTGACGTCCGGCCGGTATTTCCGTGTGAATAGAGCGCCGGTGACGCTCTGTCCGCACTTATTGGGAATGGGTAAGGGATATCATAGTTTGACCTGCATAGAAATGTATAAAAATCGAAAAAACAGGTTCCGAAGAACCTGTAATCCGTGGTATAATTAGATATATCCGATAACCCCAAGAAACAGATTGAAACATTTGTGAGGAGCGTGGAAGTGGATTTGATAAGGTGATAGCAGCAACGAGGGCGGAATCCCTTATTGCGCCAAAAGTTGAGAATCAGAATAATCAATTTACAAAGGTTACATTATATTCAAAGATTGATTTTGATATGACGACGAAAGAAGACCGTGTGCGTACATGTTATATGATTGCTTGTCTTGCGTTTGTCACATCCGATGTGGTTACGAATTCTGAGATTCGAAATGCGTTTGGATTAGATGAAAAAGAAAAAGTTAAGGCATCCAGGATTATTCGGGACACGTTGGAAGCGAAGCTCATAAAGCCGGTGGACCCGTCAACGGCTCCGCGGTATATGAAATATGTGCCGTATTGGGCACGAGAAAATGACTGATTTTAAGTTTCCGTAAGTTTCATCAGGCTCTGAATTGCTTATGGACATGATCCTTTAATGCATGTAGGAATGGCTTAAAATAAGCAAAAAATGAAAAAGATAGTTCTGAAGTTAAGTTTCTTTAAGTTTCAGGACTGCTTTTGAAATACTTTGTGAGATTTGAGAATAATGTTATAGAACGAATTCAGCGCTTTGCCTATGCTGTTCCGTTTGGCAGAATGACTTAGCGGGAAGATTTTGGCGAAAAAAGCATATTGACATCCGAAGTCTTTAGCGCTATAATACACTAAACCGTTGAGGAAGGGTAAGTAGGGCCTGTCCCTTTTCGCACAGAGAGCCGCGGACGGTGGAAACGCGGCGGAGAATACAGGGCTGAATGGACTTCTGAGGGCGAACGGAAACGGCAGCAGCTGCGGAAACGGCGGAGCGCGGGTGAGGACACAGCGTCAGGCCGGGCGCAAAGCGCGGCGTCAGCCAGCCGGAGTATGGGAGACAGAGCATGACTCTCTGTAAAAAAGGTCTGCATATGAATGTATGCGCAGAGAGGGCGCGCTTGCGCGCGTCAAGCCGGGTGGCACCGCAGGAACAACAACGTATCCTGTCCCAGCAGACAAATTGCTGAGACAGGTTTTTTTATGCCGGTACGCGGGAATGAATAAGGCGAAAGCGGAGTATCCTGCATCCGGCGGGAATCGGGTCCCGGCAAAATCCAATCAATGAGGGAGAGAAAGATCATGAAGAAAACAAGAAGAGCATTAGCTGCAATTATGACGGCGGCCATGGCGCTCAGCCTGGCTGCTTGTTCCGGAAAGACGGAGGCCGGCAAGACCTACAAGGTAGGCATCTGCAATTACGTAGACGACGCTTCCCTGAATCAGATCGTGGACAACATCCAGACCCGGCTGGCGGAGATCGGCGCGGAGAAGGGCGTCACCTTCGAGATCTCCTATGACAACTGCAACGCCGATGCCAACGTGATGAGCCAGATCGTGTCCAATTTCATCGCCGACGAGGTGGATCTGATGGTGGGCGTGGCTACGCCGGTGGCGATGAACATGCAGTCGGCGACCGAAGAGAATCAGATCCCGGTGGTATTCGCCGCGGTGTCCGATCCGCTTTCCGTCGGTCTGGTCGAGTCCCTGGAGGCTCCCGGCAGCAACATTACCGGTACTTCCGATTTCCTGGACACCAACGCGGTCATGAACCTGATCTTCGCGCTTGATCCGGAGGCAGATAAGATCGGCCTGCTTTACGATATCGGTCAGGATGCCTCCACGACGCCGATCGCGGCGGCCAAGGAGTACCTGGATGCCAAGGGCGTCGAGTATGTGGAGCGCACCGGGACCACGGTCGACGAGGTGACGCTGGCGGCCCAGGCGCTGATCGCCGACGGCGTGGACGCGATCTTCACACCCAGCGACAATACGATTATGACGGCGGAGCTTTCCATCTATGAGATGCTGGAGGAGGCGAAGATTCCGCACTACACCGGCGCGGACTCCTTCGCGTTAAACGGCGCGTTCCTGGGCTACGGCGTAGACTACGCGAACCTGGGCGTGGAGACGGCCAATATGATCGCGGATATCCTGGTGGACGGCGCGGATCCGGCGGCGACGCCTGTCAAGACCTTTGACAATGGTACCGCTACGATCAACACGGAAGTCTGCGATGCGCTGGGATATGATTTTAACGAACTGTCCGAGACGTTTGCCCCCTACTGCACGGAGGTGAAGGGTATCGTTACGGCGGAGAGCTTTGACGACCTGGATGGATGATCCGAGGGTAAAGAAATCATAATATAGCCGCGGTTTTGATAAAAGGCGGCGGATGAAAACGTAAAGTTCGGCTGCGGACCAGCGCCGTAATATGGCCGGTCCGCAGTTGGCTACAAAGAGTCAGGAGAACAGTAGCAATGTCATTTTCCTCAATTTTAAGCCTCGGCCAGACGGCCCTGGAGCTGGGACTGATCAGTTCCCTTACGGTGCTGGCCCTGTTTTTAAGCTACTCCATGTTAAATGTCTGCGATCTGTCCACCGACGGCTGCTTCACACTGGGAGCTACCGTCGGCGCGGTGGTCGCAATCGCCGGTCATCCGTACCTGGCGATTCCCTGCGCCATGATCGCGGGCGTGACGTCCGGCTTTGTGACGGCTCTTTTGCAGACGAAGATGGGCATTGACAGCCTGCTGGCGGGCATTATCGTGAATACGGCCCTGTATTCCGTGAATATCGCCGTCATGGGCAATTCGTCGCTGCTTAACATGAATAAGACCGACACGGTGTTTACGAAAATGAAGGACCTTCTGGATTCCACGTTTTTAGCCGGCCAGTACCGGGTGATCGTGGCAATGATCGCGGTGGCGGCGGTGATCCTTTTCCTGTCGCTCTTTCTGCGTACCAGGCTGGGTCTGGCGATTCGGGCCACCGGAAACAATCCGGATATGGTCCGTTCGTCGTCCATCAATCCGGTGTTCACGACGATCGTCGGCCTGTGCATTTCCAATTCCTTCACGGCCCTGTCCGGGTGCCTTCTGGCCCAGTCCCAGAGGTCGGTGAACATCGACATCGGCTCCGGCATGGTGACCATCGCCCTGGCGTCCCTGCTGATCGGCAACGCGTTCCTTGGAAAGGGACGGATCCCGGTCCGCGCCGCCGGCGCGGTGCTGGGCGCGTTTCTGTTCCGCGTCGTCTATACGATCGCGCTGCGGTTCAATATGCCGGCGTTCATGCTGAAGTTCGTGTCCTCGGTGATCGTTATCATCGCCATTTCGGGGCCGTATCTGAAGAGCCAGGTCCCGCTGCTTAGGCGGCGCGCGGAGAACCGGAGCGGGAGGAGGGAAGAGCATGCTTAGGATCTCACACATTTCCAAGACCTTCAATCCCGGAACGGTCAACGCCAAGCTGGCCATCGACGATCTGTCGATCCATGTGGAGAAAGGCGATTTCATCACGATCATCGGCGCCAACGGAGCCGGAAAGTCCACGCTTTTCGGGGCGATCAGCGGCAGCTTTATCACCGACAGCGGCCGGATCGAGCTGGACGGAAAGGACATCACGCTGGAGCCGGAATTCAAGCGGGCCCGCAGCATCGGGCGGCTGTTCCAGGATCCCATGCGGGGCAGCGCGCCGGGCATGAGCATTGAGGAGAATCTGGCGCTGGCGGCCGGCCACGGCGGCTGGCTTTCCAGCGTGTCGAGGGCGGATAAGAAAATGTTTCGCGAGCGGCTGTCCCTTCTGAACATGGGACTGGAGGACCGGATGCAGCAGCCGGTGGGGCTTCTCTCCGGCGGGCAGCGGCAGGCCCTGACGCTTATGATGGCCACCATCAATCCGCCGAAGCTTCTTCTTCTGGACGAGCACACGGCGGCCCTGGATCCGGCCACGGCGGAGAAGGTGCTGGAGCTGACCACGCAGATCGTGGACGGCGGGAAGCTGACCTGCATGATGGTCACCCACAACATGCAGACGGCCCTGGAACTGGGGAACCGGACGATCATGATGGATCACGGAAAGATTATTTTCGACGTTTCGGGAGAGGAGAGAGCCCGGCTTACGGTCGCCGACCTCCTGGAACAGTTTAAGACCGCCTCCGGCAAGGCGCTTGACAACGACCGGATGCTGCTGACGCGGTAGAGCGCAGATACGAAGAGGATCCTTTTCCGCCGTTACGGAAGAGGATCCTCTCTTTTCAGATAATAAAGGGCCGTTTCATAGGCTTTCAGCCGTCCGTCCTTTAAATATTCCCCCAGTTCGTCCTTCATCTCCTGCAGCAGTCCGGCAATCGCGGGCGAGAATCTTGTCCCCGATTTCTCCGCGACCTTTCGGAGCGCTTCGTCGAGAGTCAGCGGCGTCCTGGTGTAGTCGATCGTATCGTCAAGAAGACGGGTGAAATAGGCGGCCAGGGATACGATGTCCACGATCGCCTGGTTCTCATGCTCCTTCGGATCGTAGTCATCCGGGTATCCCCCGAGCGTGTTATAATAGAAATGATGGCCCTCCGCCGCGCTGGCGAAGCGTTTCGTGGATTCGCACCGCTTCAGAATGTTGGCGCCGATCTGCACATGATAGTGGAACAGTTCCTGCTCCTCTTTCAGCCAGTTTCTTCCGGCCATGGTCGTCATGCGGGTGAAATTCAGCTGTCCGATGTTGTGGAACATGCCGCTGTCATAGGCCAGCTGCGCCAGCTTCTCCCGAGAGGCCAGGACATCGTCCGTATTCCCGCATCCCAGAACGCCGATCAGAAGCTCCGGCTTTCTGTCGATGATCCGGTTAAGGATCATCCGCGACACGCTGGCGGTCATCTGAAGATAGACGAACGTCTCCGGATTCCGGCAGACCGCCAGCTGCAGAAGGAAATCCCGCTGCTGAATGCCGTCCGGATATTCGATGAAATTAAGGAATGTGTTCATCAGGTTTCGGACGAAATAGAAGGTCATCTTCTCCGGCGGTACGCTGCGCACATAGCGCAGCATCATCCGGTACATGTGACCGAGCACTTCCTTCTTGGCCGCTTTGTACCGGCTGTCCTTGGAAAGGTACTCTGCGTACATGGTGGGAAGGAACAGATTGGTGTAATTGCCCTCGTCGGTGAAATCCGAAACGTCCCTCTGCATATACAGCTCCTCCATGATCATAAGGAGCTGCCTGAGCGTCAGGATGCCGCAGTGGTACTGGGCTGTATTGTAGGTCACGCGCCAGCGGGTGGAAAGGGGCCGGCCCGTCCTGCGGCTCATCTCCTGCTGCTTTTCCCAAACGTACTCCGCGGATTCCATGACCTCGCGGGTGATCTGGGGGCTGGCCATGCCGGTGCGCAGGAAGGAGAGGCCGGTGGTCCGTTCCTGGTGACTTTTATAGATGTAAGTCTCCCATGGCAGGGACGGCGTCTTCTGCTGGTATACCGGATCGGTCAGGATCTGGAGGGAGCGGCGCAGGATCTGCATTTTCTTCTCCCCGTTCTCCAAGGTGCCGGTATTATAGCCCAGCGCAAGGTTCCCCATCGAGCGGTGAATGTAGCCGCGGATTTCGGGATCTTCGATCTCGTCGTAGTTTTTGATGTAAGCGGCCGCTTCCCCGAACAGCATCTGCATCTTCCAGCGGTAACGGTGAGGGTCTGTGACCTCGATCAGCGAATTCAGATGGAACAGGGTCATGGCCGTATTGTAGAGCTCGCGGATCAGCATGTCGCGGAGACGGTAATGCCTCGCGTAGACGATCAGCGCGTTGTGGATTGCGTAAGCCAGCGGCACATCCTGATTATTGGGCATAAGAGCATTCGCGAATTCTTCCAGAGCGGCGATATCTTCGGCGGAAGCCGTGGTGATATCGTCCAGAAGCGGGAAGAGATGCTTTCGCAGAAGGACTGTATTCTCCTCCACAAGCACGCGGATCCTGCCACGCTTTTCCTGCCGGGCGCGTAAGAAATGTTCCGCGTCCAGCCCCAGGTCGGAAGCCGTGTCGCTTAAGAGGATAACCTGTTTCAGGTTCTCGATGTATGACAGCTGGTATTCCTTCATCGGCTGCCCCTCCCCAGAAAATAGTCCAGAGTAGAGTACACCTGATTCATGTCAAGCGGCTTGGCAATGTGGGCGTTCATACCGGCATCCAGGGAATTCTTCACATCCTCCACGAAAGCGTTGGCCGTCATGGCCACAATGGGGATATCGCGGGCGTCGGAGCAGTCCAGGGCCCGGATCGCCCGGGTAGCCTCCAGCCCGTTCATCACCGGCATCTGGATATCCATAAGGATCATATCGTAATAGTCCGGGGAGGTTTCGGCGAACCGATCCACCGCTTCCCGGCCGTTCTCCACCGTTTCGATCTGCAGATTGGCCATGCCGAGGAGCTCCAAGGCGATCTCCCGGTTGATCTCATTATCCTCCGCCAGAAGGATCCGCTTGCCGCGGAAATTCCACCGCTGTCCTCCGGCTTCGCTGCGTTCCTGCCGGGCCTCCTCCGTAAAGGCGTAGAGTCCCGCTGAAAGCCTTGTCCGGAACAGCGGCAGCGGAATGAACGCGTCCACACCGGCCCGTGTATAAACATACTCCATCTGGCTCCAGTCGCTGTCGGACAGCAGCAGGATCGGAAAATCCGTTCCCATCCGCTGTCGGACCTGGGGGAGAAAGAGAAGCATTTCGGCGCCTTTCACCTTCTCGGCGGTCAGCAGCGCGAAGTATTCCCCATCGGAAAAAGCCATCTCATTGATCCGGTCCACGGCCTCGTCCGCGCTGGCGGCTGCGTCCATCGAGACGCCGAGGCGTTCGAGCATACCGCGTATCTGCTCCGTCTGTTCCTTCCGGTCGCTGAAAAGCAGCACGCGCCGGCCGGAGAGCGCCTGCCTGTGGCGTTCCTCCTGATCCGGACTGGCGGTAAACGGGATCTCTATCGAGAAGCAGCTGCCCTCGCGGAGCCGGCTTTCCACTGAGATCGTGCCGCCCATCAGCTCCACCAGATTCTTCGTGATCGCCATGCCGAGGCCGGTGCCCTGGATCTTGCTCGTGGTGGACTTCTCCTCCCGTTCGAAGGCTACGAAGATACGCTGGAGAAATTCCTGGCTCATGCCGATGCCGTTGTCCTGTACCTTAATCTTCAGGAACACGCGATTCGGTTCGCCTGCGGGGACGACCTCCATAGTCATCTCCACATTGCCGCCGGCAGGAGTGAATTTGACCGCGTTGGAGAGGAGATTGATGCAGATCTGCTTTAGGCGCACACTGTCTCCGCGCAGCCGTTCCTCGGCCATCTGTCCCAGCTTCAGGGAGAAATGCAGTTCTCCGGCATCCGCCTGGGGGCGTATCACGGTCAGTATCTCATGGAGCAGATCGGCCAGATCCACGTCCTCCTCCTGAAGAAGGATCCGCCCGCTTTCGATGCGGGACATGTCCAGTACCTCGTTCAGAAGCGACATCATATGGCCGGAGGCCACCTTGATCTTATTCAGACATTCCTTTACGCGGGCGGGAATGTTTTCCTGCATCAGGGCGATATCCGTCATGCCGATGATCGCGCCCATGGGGGTGCGGATATCGTGGGACATCTCCGAGAGAAAGCTGGTCTTGGCCTTGTTGGCCATGACCGCCTCGTTGAGAATGCGCTGGTTTTCATTGTAATAACCGGTCACCTCGTGAAGCATGCAGACGCGGAAGCCCTCCCAGATAAACGGTACCAGGGAATAGGCGCCGCTCTGTATGCGGCAGAAGAAGGGCAGTTCGCCTTCCACCGGACACGGACCGCCCCCCAGCAGCCTTGTCCGGATATCCTCCGGGATGCAGTCCGTGAGAAAACGGCCAAACTCCCCGCAGAGCGCGTCCGCCGTCTGGTTCTGGTAGACAGGCGCAAAGCCGTCTTCCGTGCGCGCAAGCACGACCACCGGCAGGCCGGCGGCTTCCCACGCGGAGGTGAATTTCTCTTGCATTTCCATACTCTATGATCTCCTTGCAGTTTGAAAACATTGGCAAAAGAGTAAATATTTATACAATTATCATTATATATCATAATTTATGGTTTGGCAATAAAAACAAGACGGCGGGGCATTTCTCCCGTTCGGGGCCGGCCGCTTCGGAAAATGAAAGGCGTTCCCGCAGACCGAGATCTCCGGGAACGCCCGCTTTTCAGGTTTTTTCGCTTTACGCCTTTACGAACTGCTTATCGAACTCCGGGTTGAAGTAGTAGAAATTCTTTGCGTCCAGGCTGTCCTTTATCTTCTCCAGCGCTTCACCGAACCGTTGGAAATGCACGATCTCCCGCTGGCGCAGGAACTTAAGGGGTGCCAGTACGTCCGGGTCGTCGATGACGCGGATCAGGTTGTCGTAGGTGGTCCGGGCCTTCTGTTCGGCAGCCAGATCCTCCGTCAGATCCGTGATGGCGTCGCCTTTGGACTGGAACTCGCAGGCGTTGAACGGAACGCCGGCGGCAGCCGTGGGCCAGAGGGCGGAGGTATGGTCGATATAGTAGGCGTCGAAGCCGTCCGCCTTCGCCTGCTCCGGTGTCAGATTCTTGGTCAGCTGGTAAATGATGGCGCAGACCATCTCCAGATGGGCCAGCTCCTCGGTGCCGATGTCCGTCAGAAGTCCGCCGGCTTCCTTGCATGGCATGGTGTATCTCTGGGAAAGATAGCGCATGGAGGCGGCCAGCTCGCCGTCGGGTCCGCCGAACTGGCTGATCACGAGGGATGCGGTTTTGGGGCAGGTTCTGGTGATGTGAACCGGGAATTGAAGCCGTTTTTCATAAGTCCACATGGTTATCGTCCTCCTTTCATGGAGCCGCCGGCCGCGGCTGCCGTTTGACTCTGTACGTTCGCGCTGCCGGAATTCTGCGGCTGTCCGGCTGCGTTTCCTGCGGCGGTTTCCGCGGCCCAGCCGCTGGCTTCCGCTTCCCAGGGAAAGGGTCCGCCGCACCAGGCCCGGTGTTTGACCGCGCTGCCGCTGCTCTCCGGACAGAGGCAGCCGCAGGCCAGCGGCTCGAACCGGCCGGCGTATTCGTCCAGAAGCGTCCGGCGCTTCCGGCTGTATTCCCCGTACAGGTTCAGGGCGTCCCCGTCCAGGGGATGCGTGTCCAGATAAAGCCGCAGATCGTCAAGCAGGAAGCCGGTCTCGGCGATCTCCTTCATCATCGTGTCCCGGTCAGTCACGGCAGTCACCTCCCTTTGCGAAGAACGGTTTGTGAAGGCTCGGGAATATGGTGCCGCACCACAGGCCTTTACAGCATTCATAAGGCGTTTCCCAGCGCTGCATCGGTACGGTGGCGATGGCCAGATACGGCGTGCAGGGCTCACAGCCGCAGACTCCGCCGAGGCCTTCCCTGAGGGCGGAGGAGGCTCCGGTGGGGGACGGCTTTAGCGGGACGGGGCCGCAGGATGTCTTTGTAAGCATAAAATATACACTCCTTTCCATATTGTCAGACATGGTTTCGTGCGTCATGTATAGTATCTGCCGCGGGAGGAAGACTATGTTGGCGGATTGATGCAAATCTGTCTGTTTTTGTTGCGGAAGGGCGATACTTGGTGTAAGATAAAATTGTAAAAATGCACATACAAAAGGTGAAGGTTATGAGAACTGCTAAGAAATGGATAGCGCTGGCGCTGACGGCCGCGGTTGTTTTAAGCGTCATGGCCTGCGGCGAGCAGCGCACCGGGACAATCCGGGTAGGCGTAAAGTCGGACGTGGCGAATTTCGGCCTTTATGACGAAGAATCGGGACGGTATTCCGGTATGGAGATCGATCTGGCGCAGCAGATCTGCGAGGATCTGGGCTACGGCCAGGTCAATTTCGTAACGGTTACCAGCGCCGACCGCGAGGAGACGCTGGATGCGGGAAAGGTGGATATGATCATCGCCACTTTTACGATCACGGATGAGAGGCGGGAGAAGTATCATATTTCTCCGGTCTACTATACGGACAGCATGGCCGTCATGGTGGAGGATTCCAGCCTGATCGGGGATATGACGAAGCTTAAGGACTGCCGGATCGGCGTCATGGAAGGGACCAGCCATGCCCGGCTGTTCGCTTCGTATCTGGCGGAGCGCGGAATCATTCCCGCGTTCGACGCCGACCGTTTCGATGCGGCGTCCTTTGACGGCGGCGTGACCTTTGCCGAATATGATTCCTACAAGGAGGTGTCCGACGCCCTTGAATACGGCGATGTGGACGCGTTTACCGCTGACTGGTCGATCCTGAGCGGCTTCCGCGGCGAGGGAAGGACGATCCTGGAGGAGACCTTTTCCGCGCAGGAGTACGGCGTTTTCACACAAAAGAATTCTCCGCTCGCGAGACGGATAGACGAGGCGGTCAGCAACCGGCTGGCTGACGGGACCATCGACAGTCTGAAGACGAAATGGGGGAATTGAGCATGAGCAGAACGAAGAAGAAAGCCGCGGTTCCTCAGATGGACGCCTCCGAGAACCGTTATGTGAATATACGCACGATCTTTGCGTTCTTTCTGTCCCTGACCGTGGTGGCCGGCGTGGTGGCGGTGATCGCCATGGCGCGCTTTAAGCTGTCCCGCGAACAGATCTTTGCTACCAACCGTACAAGGATCGATACGGTGATCAAGGGTCTGGAATCCGGCGTTATGGAGAATGACGAGCTGTATGACGAGTATGACCAGCTCTATATCGCCAAGCTTAAGAATACATGGTATTACTATGATAATCTCTGGAGCGTGTCCTTTAACGACGGATTCGTTCAGGACGCGGCGGAATACGCCGGTGTGGAAGCGGCGGCGGTCATCGACAGCGAAGGAAAGACCTATGCCGCATACAACTGTGATTATGATTTCACCCGGAAGCGGTTCCGGATGCTTCGGGAGCAGCTGGCGCAGGACGGTACGTCGGAGCCGTTCAGCATTCATTATGAGGACGGGCTGAAGCGCTTCTACGGAATCCGGCTGCGCTCCGGCCGCATCCTGGTCTTTGTCGTCGACTGGACCGATACGCAGCGGAGCATCGAGACCATGACCTCCTGGGAGGCGGTACTCCGCGGCATGGTCAGCGTGGATACGGTGTCCATCGCCGTTTCGCTGCAGGACTATTCGTTCCTGTATAATCCGATCGACGATCTGACCGGCCGGGACGCTCTCCAGAACGGCGTGCCCATCGAGGCGCTGGGAGAGACCTACGAGGGGCTGCTTACCTTCGGCGGAGACGAGTGGTGCGCCGTGGGGAAGCGCTGGAATGATGCCGCCGTGTTCGTGCTGACGAAGACGACCACGGATCTGGCCAACGACCTGGTCCTGATCGTTTTCATCGCCATCACGTTTATCGTTTTCGTGATCCTGGTCAGCGTTTACGCGACGATCATCAACCGGGACAATATCCGGATCGGCCGGATGCCCCGTTACGCCGCCCTGCTGAAGGGAAAGTTTTTCTTTAATATTACGGTGGCGGAGAAGCTGTTTCCCATCACGGTTCTCGGGATCGTGGCCACGACCGGTCTGACCTATTATTTCCAGTCGGTGAACGCTCTGGCCTCCGTGGCTTATGAGTCCAATAAAGCGATCGATGAGATCAGCAACAAGCTTGCGAACAATACCCGCGACGCCGAGGCGCTGAACGCGGAGTACAAGGCGCTGTTCCTGAATAAATGCGAGCTGCTGACGACGATGCTGGAGGAGAATCCGCAGTATATTTTCGATTATGATCCTGAAGGGGAGAATGTACATAAGCATCCGCTGGAGAAGGATGAGGCCGGGCAGGTCACGGGAGGCCTGGACAGCTACGGCAACCCGGTCTATTCCGTCAGCGAGCATCCGTTTCTGCAGAGGCTTGCGCAGATCAACGCCGCCGAGAAGATCATGATCTTTGACGAGAGCGGGAGGGTCATCGCTACCAATGACGATCTGTGGTATTTTGCCATAACGGACGACGAAGAGCATCAGTCCTATCCGTTCTGGGAGATCCTGGCGGATCACAGGGATTTCTACGCCCAGGATCTGGGGCTGGACGATATGGGAGAATACTCCCAGTATGTGGGCAACGTGTTCTATTATTATACGGTGCAGGAACCGGACGGGAGCACCGGCTATGTCTCCAGAAGCGCCTACCAGAAGCAGGTGGACGGAGAGCGGAGCGGAAGACCCGTCGAGAAGCACCGCGGCCTTCTGCAGATCAGCATCGCGCCGGAGCGCCTGCAGACCGTGATGGAGACCGCGACTCTGACTTATGTGGCGGATCATACGACCGTCCACGGTACCGGCTTTACGGTAATCTGCAACGCGGACGAGACCTATACCTGCGTCTATTCGCCGAAACCGGCGGATATCGGCCGTTCGGCTCTGGCCATGGGCTGCAGCCCGGGCGCCTTCGATTCGACCGGCGAGATGTATAACGGGATCGAGACCGTGAACGGCGATACGTATTTCCAGACATTCAAGCGGGTGAACGATCTCTATATCGGTACGGCTGTGCCGCTTTCGACCGTATACGCTACCAGGGACGACATCGCGCTGACCGCCTTTTTCGCGGCGCTTGCCGGACTCCTGCTCCTCTGCATTTATTCCTGCAGCTTCGGCGCGCAGGAAGAGAAGATGTATATGGAGAATGCGGATGAAGTGGAACGCAGGGCCCGCAACGACCAGGATACGATCACGGTGACCATGCCTTCCGGCAAGACCCGCCGGGTCCGCCCCGCGGCGGCCAGGTGGGACGCGGAGTACATCCCCTGGGAGGAGAAGACGCCGGAGCAGAAGTTCTCGACGGTGGCCCGCGTCGTATTCCATGTGTTCGCGGTGTTCCTGTTCATCTGTATCATGGTATCCCGCAGGGGCATATTTAGGATCGACGCCATCAATTATGTATATGAGGGCGTGTGGACGAAGGGCTTCAATATCTTTGCGCTGACAAACTGCGCGATCACGCTGATCATCATCTTTGTTGTGGCCAATGTGCTTGAGATCCTGATCAATCAGGTGTCGGTGAACATCGGTAGCCGGGCGGAGACCCTGGGCCATCTGTTCGCTTCGGTGATCCGTTACGGAGCAGCGCTGTTCGCCCTGTTCTACTCCCTGTACTTATGCGGGCTGGACACCGGAAGCCTCCTGGCGTCAGCCGGGATCCTCTCCCTGATCATAGGTCTCGGAGCCCAGAGTATGATCCAGGATATTCTGGCCGGCGTGTTCATCGTTTTCGAGGGAGAGTTCCGCGTGGGCGATATCGTGACGGTCGGGGATTTCCGGGGCAATGTGCTGGATATCGGACTGCGGACCACCAAGATTCAGGATACGTCCAAGAATATCAAGGTATTCAATAACTCGAATCTGTCGGGTATCATCAATATGACGAAAGAGGCGTCTTATGCCGGCATCGATGTCGGCATCGAGTACGGGGAATCCCTGGAGCGGGTGGAGGCGGTTCTGAAGAAGGAGCTGCCGAAGGTACGCCGCAGGCTGCCGGCCATCATGGACGGTCCGTTCTACAAAGGCGTATCGGCGCTGGGAGACAGCAGCGTGGTGATCAAGATCATTGCCCTGTGCAAGGAGCAGGACCGGATCCAGCTGAGCCGGGATCTGAACAGGGAGATCTTCCTGATCTTTAAACAGAACGGGATCAATATTCCGTTCCCGCAGATCACGCTCAGTTATCTGCAGGAGAAGGCGGAAAAGCCGGAGGAGGAGAATAGCCAGAGGAATGGACAGAAGAACGAACAGAAGAACGGGCAGGCGGATGATGGACCGTCGGCGTGAGGCGGACGGGAAGCGGCGTATGACCCGGACGCTCGGCGCTTTGCTGACGCTTGCTCTGGTTATCCTGGCCCGGCCCGGCATTGCGGCGTCTGCCTCATACAGCCCGGGCGCGGGGGGCGGCACGACGGAGGCGGATGCGCCGGGAGCCGGTGCGGCGGCGTCTGAAGCGCCGGCAGACCCTTCTGCCGGCACGGTGGCGGCCGGTACGGCGGTCCTGATGGGAGCCGGTCTCTACACGGCCGCACGGAAGCAGTGGAATGAGAAAAAGAACAGTAAGCGGGAATACGTCTATTTTGAAAATCATACGAAAAACAAAACGCTGCGGGATGAGGAAAAATATGTCGATTAAGAACGGCCCTGCTTTTCGTCAGCGCACGGGAAAGGGCGCCTGCGGCGCGTCCAGTGTCGTCCCGCCGTAGGCGTAGCTGACCGGCAGACACACAAGCGGCGGCCGCAGCGCCGCGTTGTTCATCAGGACCAGCTCCACGCACATCTCCGCGATGGCGTCCGCGGGCTGGACGATGGTGGAGCAGACGTAGCGGCCGTCGCCGAACATCCGCGCGCCGTCGAAGCCGATGATCTGTACATCTTCCGGAACTTTAACTCCCATCGATTCCAGAACCTTCATGATCTGGAACGCCAAGTTGTCCGTCACGCAGAACAGCCCGTCAAAATCCAGCTTTCCGTTATGGAAATGCTCTTTCAGAAAATCTACGAAACCGTCGAACGGATCCCCGTCGTCCAATATCTTCATCTCGTAATCCAGCTGCCGGGCCAGGCAGCCGTTTTCAAAACCGGAACGGCGTTTATTGGGCTCATTGGTAAGAGAGGAGCCGATCCGCAGGAAGGCAACCTTCCTGCAGCCCAGATCGGCCAGCTTCTCAGCGGCCATCTGCCCGCCGGCGTAGTTATCGCTGGCTACGCAGGGGATGCCGGGCCCCATATAGCGGTCGATCGTCACGTAAGGCGTGTCCGGTTCCACCACCAGGTCCGGATTGTAGGTCAGGCCGATGATGCCGTCCACCTTGTTCTGCCGGACCATATTAATGTATTCCTGCTCCTCGGTCGGATTGAAGGCCGTGCAGCAGAGGAGCATCTTATATCTGCGCTTCTGCAGCGCCAGGTTGAGCTGGTAGGCCAGATCCGCGAAGAATGGATTAAATGTATTCGGAAGCAGTACGGCTATGGAATAGGTGCGGCTGGACTTCAGCCCCTGGGCGTAGCTGTTCACCTGGTAATCCAGCTTCTCGATCGCAGCTTCCACCCGGATCCGGTAATTCTCGCCTACAGGCAGGCCGTTGACCACCTTTGATACGGTTCCGAGGGCCACGCCGGCTTCGCGGGCTACATCCTTCATGGTTGGCGCCGTGCTCATCTTTTTCATCATAATGCTCTCCGTTCCATCGTCAAAATGCGGTTCATGCAGCTTATTGTTTGATAACTATGCGGTAAGTATAGCATATTTTTTGATATTTGTAAAGCTGAAATTTCATGAAACGTTTCACGAAACGAAAGAAGGAAGCTGTGGGATGTAATTTGGATATAATGCACAAAATATAAACCGAAATGCAGTGATAATATCCAAAAAGTGATTTCAAACACAAAAATATAAAATTTTATATTGACAATCCTGCCAGTTAGTGCTATCGTAAACACAACAAAAATAAAATAACGTTTCACGAATACATGAAATCAATTTCACGAAAGCCGAAACCGGGACTGTTTTACGGATAAGGATCCTTACATAAAGGAACGGCCGGCGTTTCGCAGAAAGACTTCCGGATTCGGGAAACGTGGCCCGCGGGCCGGGACTGATGCGAAAAGAGAAACTCATTTTCATGCAGGCGCCTTCCCGGCGGACAGAAAGGAGAGGTTCGTATGAGCAAGAAACAGGCCGCCAAAGCAGTGGCCGCAGCGAAGCCCAAATCGGGCAAGCCGCTCAAGCAGCGCATCATCGAGAACTGGCAGTTGTATGCGATGCTGGCTGTTCCCTTCGTGCTGACGCTGATCTACAAGTACCAGCCCATGTACGGTATCCAGATCGCCTTCCGCGATTTTGTGGCGTCCAGAGGATACTGGGGCAGCGAGTGGGTAGGGTTCCAGTGGTTCCAGAGGTTCTTCAAGGCCCCGACATTCTGGAGGATGATTAAGAACACGGTGCTTTTGAGCCTGTTCAGCCTCCTGTGGAGCTTCCCGATCCCGATCGTCCTGGCGCTGATGATCAACCAGCTGCGGTTCCAGAAGTTCAAGAGAGTGACCCAGACCGTCCTGTACGCGCCGCATTTCATTTCCACCATGGTCGTCTGCGGTATGATCCGGATCTTCTTAAGTCCCTCCGGCGGTCTGATCAACCTGATCGCGGGAACGAACATTGACTTCATGACGCAGGCCAACGCATTCCGTACGATTTACATCGCGTCCGGCATCTGGCAGGACGCAGGCTGGGGCATCATCGTTTACATGGCGACGCTGTCCAACATTGATACTTCCCACTATGAAGCGGCGAAGATCGACGGAGCCAGCATGTTCCAGCGGATCCTTTACATTGACATTCCGGAGCTGATGCCCACCATTGTGCTGATGCTGATCATGGCGGCCGGCGGACTGATGAACGTAGGCTTCGAGAAGGTTTACCTGCTGCAGACGGATCTGAACAAGGCCACCAGCGATACCATCGCGGTGTACGTGTACCAGCAAGGTATCGAGCGCGCCCAGTACAGCTACTCGACGGCCATCGGCCTGTTCAACACGGTGATCAATATCGTCCTGTTAATTATTGTCAATAAGATCACGAAGACGCTTTCCGAAGACGTCAGCTTCGTATAGGAGGTGGAAGAGATGGCAAAAAAGAAAAGTGGAGAGCTTCACGGTTTCTCTGAGAGGACCAGCGATATCGTTCTGGTCGTGATCTGCGCCATATTCCTGTTCCTGGTGGCGTACCCGCTGTTCTACGTGCTGGTCGCTTCCGTATCGAACCCCTACGATGTGTACGCCGGCAAGACCTTCCTGTTCCCCAGCGGCTTCACGCTGGACGGCTATAAGGCGGTGTTCGCGGATTCCAGCATCCTGACCGGTTACATCAACAGCATCAAGTACACGGTCATCGGTACGATCTTCTCTGTGACCATGCTGTACCTGACGGCGTATCCGCTCAGCATCCAGGATCTGCCGGGACGGAAGTTTTTCAGCCTGTTCTTCATCTTTACGATGTATTTCGGCGGCGGCCTGGTTCCTACCTACCTGATCGTCAAGCAGACCGGCCTGATCAATAACATGTGGGCCCTGTTCCTGCCGGGCGGCGTGGCGGTCGGCAACATGATCATCGTGAGGAACTTCTTCCAGAACAGCATTCCGAAGGAGCTGATCGAGGCGGCGGAGATCGACGGAGCATCCAAGTTCCGCATCTTCCTGCAGGTGGTCATTCCGCTCAGCATGTCCATGATGGCGGTTATGGTGGTGTTCAGCATGGTCGCCTACTGGAACGACTGGTTTACAGCCCTGATCTACCTGACCGGACCGGAGAAGGCACCGCTTCCGCTGGTTCTCCGCAATATCCTGATCCGGAGCTCCGCTTCCGCAGCCCAGGCGAGTACGATCTCCGGCGGCTACGCGGAGTTAAATAAGCTGACCGAGATGATCAAGTTCTCGTCGATCATCGTGGCGGCTGCGCCGATGCTGATCATCTACCCGTTCGTACAGAAGTATTTCGAGAAGGGCATGATGGCCGGTGCGGTCAAGGGATGACCGGTACCAGCAATAATACGGCTGCATTGGAGAATATGAAAATGCGTCTGACACTGTAAAGGCGGAACCAGACAGCAGAGAATAATGCTATGCGGCAGCAGAGCGGACGTTCAGAACGGATATAACCGACAGAAAAGAGTTCCACCCGCGCAGCCCTTTGGGCCTGAAAACGCGCATCTCCGGCGAATGCCGGAGCCGCGGAAGGACTGCGCGGCAAAAATAAACTTTCATCAACAAACCATGTATGAAAAGGAAGGAAAACGTATTATGAAAAAGACAGTTAAAATGCTGCTCTGCAGCGCACTGGCAGTCAGTATGGCGGCTTCCCTCACAGCGTGCGGCGGTTCCGGCAGTTCCGATACCGGCGAAACCGCAGCCCCCGGCGAGGCCAACGCGGATACCTCTCAGACCACGTTCGATATCATCGGCGGCATGAGCGCGCTGAGCAAGGGATATCAGGACAACACCGTGCTGAACGCGATGGCGGAGGAAGCCGGCGTTACGATCAACTGGAACACGATGAGCGATTCCCTGGCCGAGCAGGTCAACATCCGCATCGCCGGTCAGGAGCTTCCGGACGCGTTCTCCGCGGTAGGGTTTTCTAACTATGACCTGACCCGCTACGGCGAGGACGGAACGTTTATCGACCTGACTCCGTATCTGACGGAGGAGTATATGCCCAACCTGGCTAAGATCCTGGAGGAGCATCCGAATATCAAGAGCGCGATCACGATGAGCGACGGCAAGATCTACGGACTGCCGGCCGCGGAGCAGATGGGTACCGCCGGTATCGGCAAGGATGAGGATTACAGCATTTACACGATCCCGCAGTTCTCGATGATCAACAAGGCGTGGCTGGACGATCTTGGACTGGAGGTTCCGACCACCCTTGACGAGCTGCATACGGCTCTGAAGGCGTTCAAGGACAACGACATGAGCGCCAAGTATTACGGAAATGATCCGGGGACCACGATCCCGATGAGCACCGGCTTCGATCAGTGGTGCTGGGGCCAGAACATTTTCTACGCGGGCTTCGGCTTCACCAACTGGCCCAACGACGTCATCAACGACCTGCGCTTAAACGACGACGGCAAGGTAGATTTCGTCTGCGCCAGCGACGAGTACCGCAATGCGATCACCTATTTCCATGACTGGTACGCGGAAGGGCTGATGGATGTGGAAATGTTCAGCCAGAGCGATACGCAGCTGATGAGTAAGTGCCAGCAGGGTTATGTGGGCGTCTCCACCTGGTGGTACATCGAGGAGCTGATGGGCGACTACGCGAAGGATTATGTGTTCCTTCCGATCCTGGACGGCCCGGACGGCACCCACAACGTGACCGTAAGGACCGGCGGCGGCACCAACTCCGGCCAGCTGTCCATTACCAGCGCCTGCAAGAGCCCGGCGAATCTGCTCAAGTTCTTCGATCTGTGGTATGAGCCGGAGAACGTGATGCAGCTGCAGTACGGCCCCATCGGCGTGTATTTCAACGAGCAGGATGAGAACGGCGTATGGCTGAGCATCACCGAGGAGGAGAGCCAGGCCAAGTACAACAAGGGCGCCGGCGAGCTGAAGGGCGAGAACGAGGTTCAGGGACCGAAGCTGATCTTAAGCGACTACTACAGCACCACCTTCAAGATGGAGGACCGCGCCATCGAGCGTCTGACCGACCTGTATGACTTCTGGATGCCTTATGTGTCAAGCACCACGACCTACCCGGTCGACTGCGTGTACACGAAGGATGAGCTGGATACGATCGATATGTATAAGTCCGATTTCGAGAGCATCGTAGCGGAGAACGAGGGCCTGTGGCTCCGTGACGGCGGCCCGGACGACGCTGCATGGCAGACCTATCTGGATACGCTGAACAACAACTGCGGCATGGGCGAGCTTCAGGCAGTGTACCAGGCGGCTTACGACCGGTACGCGGCGGCGCAGGCGGAGTAAGAAACGCGAAGGGTTTCACTGCGAGCGGAAGAAATGACGGACATGGTACGCATGGGCCCGGCTGTATCGGCAGACCATGAACGCGCCCGGCTTAAAGAAGAGATCCGGCGGAAAAGGCCGCCGGAGGGATAAGAAGTGAAGTAAGGATGACAACGGGGGAGCGTCTTTTGCGGGGCGCTCCCCTGTTGTCGAAAAAACAGCCTTTCACGATCGGATTTCGGACGGGCAGCGAAAGAGCAGTCGGGAATTGTCTGAGGCGCGGAAGTACAAAAATTTAAGAATAAGTTTACAAAGTATGTGCAGAAAACCAGTTGCATACTTTGCGGGCGTCGTGATAGAATGTCCGTTGGAAAGTGTGAAAATACGCTTAAAAGCTTGAGAAGGCAGAGAACCGCGGCCGGAAACGTCAGAACCGCGAGAAACGGAAAGGGTAAAACCGCGTAAGTTGGAGGCGGAAGACCACGTAAGACAGAGGCGGCGGAATCGCGTAAAACGAAGCGGAAGAACCGCATAAGATGACGAAGCAGAACCGCGTGAGACAGCGCGGCGCACAGGATCGGAGGAACAGAGAAGCATGAGCAGCCAGACATTGCGTGAGGCGCGTAAATACGAAGAAGTATACGACAGGATGATCCCGCCGGAGGACCGGCCCAAGTTCCATCTGTCGGCCCGGGTCGGCTGGATGAACGACCCCAACGGATTCTCCCGCTACAAGGGCGAGTACCATATGTTCTATCAGTATCATCCGTATTCCACCATGTGGGGACCCATGCACTGGGCCCATGCGGTCAGCGACGACCTGCTCCACTGGAAGGTCCTGCCTGCGGCCTTGGCACCGGATGAGATCTACGATAAGGATGGTTGCTTTTCCGGAAGCGCCCTCGAACTGGACGACGGACGCCAGCTTCTGATGTACACGGGAGTACAGAAACAGCAGCAGGCCGACGGGACGTTCCGGGAGGTCCAGACCCAGTGCCTGGCTGTAGGCGACGGCATGGATTATGTGAAATACGCCCGCAACCCGGTGCTGGACGAGACGGACCTTCCCGAGGGCGGCAGCCGGTATGATTTCCGGGATCCGAAGATGTGGAGGAATGCGGATGGTACTTTCAGATGCGTCATCGGCAACCGGCCGGCGGACGGCAGCGGCCAGATCCTGCTGTATGAGAGTCCGGACGGCTTCCACTGGAGCTTTAAGCGGATCCTGGCGGAGAACCATAACCGCATCGGCAAGATGTGGGAGTGCCCCGATTTCTTCGAGCTGGACGGCAAGGTGGTCATTCTCACAAGTCCCCAGGACATGATGCCCCAGGGCTTTGAATATCACAACGGCAACGGCACTTTATGCCTGATCGGTCATATGGACCCGGAGAGCGGGGATTTCGTGGAAGAGGCCAACCAGTCCATCGATTACGGAATCGATTTCTACGCGCCCCAGACCATCCTGACGCCGGACGGGCGGCGGGTGATGATCGGCTGGATGCAGAACTGGGATACTTCCAATCTGCGCACCGAGATCCACCGCTGGTACGGCCAGATGACGATCCCGAGGGAGATCTGGATTCAGAACGGACGGCTCTGGCAGCGCCCGATCCGGGAGATCGAAAGCCTGCGAGGCGCGAAAGCGGAGTATAAGGATGTAGCAGTTACAGACGGCGAGGTCCGGCTTCCCGGCGTGGAAGGCCGCTGCGTGGATCTGACCGTGACCGTGCGCCCGGCCGATCCGGACGCGGTTTACCGCAAGTTCGCGGTCCGCTTCGCCCAGAATGAGGAGTTCCGAACCTCCGTCAGCTACCATCCGTCGGAGTCGGTCTTTAAGATCGACCGGAAGTTCTCCGGTTCCCGCCGCGCGATCATCCATCAGCGCCGTTCCCAGGTGCGCAACCGCGGCGGCGAGATCAAGCTGCGCCTGATCCTGGATCGGTTCAGCGCCGAGGTCTTCATCAACGACGGCGAGCATGTGGTGACCGGCACCATTTACACGGATCTGGCGGCGGAGGGGATCAGCTTCTGCGCCGACGGGGGAGTGGTGATGGATGTGGAGTGCTATGAGCTGGAGGCGTGAAGCCGGACAGGAATAGAGTTATAATTAAAAAGGGTTATGATTGCCTGATGGTGACCATAGCCCTGTTTTTATGTTTGCTATTGTGATTCTTTATTCTGCGTGATATTATTTAGCGAAAAAAATGGACACCATGATAGGTGCCCGTGCCCTTCGGCGTACAATCTATATTGCGCCCTCAGACGTAATACTTATTCGTCTTTGACAATTCTATCTTACCTTATCGGAAAAGATAGCAGAAATTAACTTCATGTTCTTCAAATATCACGGTGCGTTCCTTTTCTCTATGGGTGAGTATGCCGTGATCTTCATCGACAGGATTGAAGGCGGTCAGTATAGTGCAAATTTTGCACTTTGTCAATTTCAAAAAGTGCAAAATTTGCACTATGTAATATATATAAGGTGCAAATCGCTGTATCGTTTTCTTGCCTACTCCGTAATAGCTGTCCCGGCCTTCCCCGCAAGCCCCAGCACCGCCTTCTCCGGCGAGGTGATGACGGCGCGGCGGCCTTTGCCGCTTTGGATGAAATCGACGCTGGCGACCACCTTCGGCAGCATGGAGGCGAACTCAAATTGGCCCTGGGCGATGTAGTCCCTGGCTTCGTCCAGGTTCATCGTGTGGATGGGGTGCTCGTCGGGCTGGCCGTAGTTGAGCGTCACGTTGTCCACGGCGGTCAGGATCATCAGCACGTCGGCGTCGACCTCGCGGGCCAGAAGGCCGGCGGCCAGGTCCTTCTCGATGACGGCGCTGGCGCCCTTTAAGGAGTGACCCTGAACCATGACCGGGATGCCGCCGCCTCCGCAGGCGATGACGATCTGTCCGGCGTCGAGAAGGGCACGGATGGCGTCGATTTCCACGATAGCTACCGGATTCGGTGCGGCTACCATACGCTGGAAGCCTTTGCCGGGGATCTCGCGAACGAAGTTCCCTTTTGCTTCTTCGGCCTCAGCTTCCTCTGCCGTCAGGATGCGGCCGATAGACTTGGCCGGCGTGTGGCTGGTCTCGTCGTAAGGGTCTACGGTAACCTGGGTCAGGATCGTGGATACCGGTTTATAGATGCCGCGGCCTAAGAGGGCCGCGCGGATCGCGTTCTGCAGGTCGTAGCCGATGTAGCCCTGGCTCATGGCGGAACAGACGGACATGGGGGCGGGCGTGTAGCCCTCGTGCGCCTTCCCGAACTCATTCATGGCGGTGTGGATCATACCTACCTGGGGAGCGTTGGAATGGACTACGGCTACCTGCCATCCGTCCTGGACAAAATCGGCGATGATTCTGGACATATGCTGAGCGGCCTCCTTCTGCTCAGGCAGGTTCGTTCCCAGAGCTTTGTGGCCAAGCGCCATGACGATGCGTTTCTTCGGCATATATGATACCTCTCTTTCTTGGATTGACTGTATTCATTTCAGGGAAAGCTCACGGAGCGCCAAGCCTTCTGTAATCCCGTGAGAGAAGGGCGCCCGTGATGCTCTGTTCGTATTTCTAGGCAGAAAGGGTGCCGGTGCACGCCTTCTGTATTTTTTGCTGCATTTCCCAAACAATACGAAAAATGTTTCAAGCGGATAAAAACAGTATAAACTTTATATGGAAAAAAAGCAACTAATAAGTGAAATATGGGAAGAACTGTGTTATAATCACTACAAAGTTTTACGGCAGAAAATAGATATTTTTTACCGTAAAATCGTTCGCTACTTGGTTAAGAGAAGGATAAAGTTCTGGATTAAGCGCTATTCTGGGGAGTATACCCCCAAAATCGGTAAAACGGTTTGCGAAATGATAAAAGAAAGAACATTTAAGCAAATAGGAAGGAAGTGACAGACGATTGAATCAGGAAACATTTCGTTCTATTCTTATGGTTGGCGAGACTGTGACGGTAGAATTTAAACGCTGTGGAAACGGAATCGAGCATGATGTTTATGAGAGTGTCTGCGCCTTTCTGAACCGTTTTGGCGGTGATATTTTCATGGGAGTATTGGATGACGGAACCGTAATTGGAGTACCGGAAAAAGCAGTACCAGATATGGTCAAAAATTTTATAAGCGTTATAAGCAATGATGGTTTATTTCATCCGACTGTTTATATTGCTCCTGAATTGATAGAATTTGATGGACACATGGTGATTCATGTCCATGTGCCGCCCAGTTCAGAGGTTCATAGCTACAAAAAGGTGATCTATGACCGTGTAGATGATGCAGATGTGAAAGTAACGGCGACCGGTGCGATTGCGGCAATGTATATCAGAAAGCAGAATGTGTTTACAGAGAAGAGAATATATCCATACGCTAAAATAGATGATCTGCGGCTTGATTTGCTTCCGCGCGTGCGCCAGGCTGCGGCTAATCATGCGATGGGGAGGCACCCGTGGCAGGATATGGATGATATGGAACTGCTGAAAAGCGCGGGATTGTATGGTCTGGATGTCGCGACAGGTGAAAAAGGCTTTAATCTTGCCGCGATTCTCCTGCTGGGAAAGGATGAGGTAATTCAAAATGTCTGTCCTGCATATGAGACGGACGCGATCGTGCGGCGCGTAAATCTTGACAGGTACGACGATCGAGAGATTGTGCGTACGAACCTGATTGAAAGCTATGATATTTTGATGGATTTTGCCCGAAAGCATTTATCGGACAAGTTTTTCTTGGAGGGAGTGGATCGTGTCAGCCTTCGGGATGTCCTTGCGCGGGAGATAGTGAGCAATATTTTGATGCATCGGGAATTTATCAGTTCTTATACGGCGAAATTTGTTATTATGCGAGACAGAATGTATACGGAGAATGCGAACCGGGCAGTGAGGGATGGGCTGATCACACCGGATAATCTGGAGCCTGTTTCCAAAAATCCGATTATAGCGACGTTCTTTAGAAATATTGGCAGGGCTGACAGACTTGGTTCCGGCGTAAGAAATTTGTTCAAATATAGCCGCTTTTATTCCGGGAGCGATCCGAAGCTCAGCGAGGGTGATATATTCCGGATCATTGTTCCGCTGGATGATTCCTACTCTTATGATTACACAGTGGGCAGAAGTGATTCGGCAAGTGTTATTCATGATGGTGGCTGTGCAGATTATGTAATTAATGAAAGCTACGGAAGAGGTAATTTCGGAGGCACAAAGGTAAGATTAGAACAGGGCATGACCCAAGATACGATCCAAGATATGACCCAAGATATGACCCAAGACACAACCCTCAAAAAGATATATCAGCAAATCCTTGAATATTGTGTAACGCCCAGAAGCAAACAGGAAATCCTTGCTTTTTGCGGCCATAGAAGCAAAAAGCGGTTTACACAGTATTATATAACGCCGTTGCTCGAAAGCGGACAATTAAGAATGACGATTCCTGATAAACCCAGAAGCGGAAATCAGAAGTATGTTACGATTCGCTCTGGAAAAAGTAACTAATAAGTGAAATGTGGCAAGAATTGTGGTATACTTTAATCGGTATGGAAATTTGTGGCATATCGAAAACGCATGCCGAAGAAACGGCGCGGCGGCCCTTCCGGGGCAGGCTGTAAGAGGGGAGCAGGCAGATGAAGCTGGTGTGGCGGATTGTTTATCCGATCGCTGTGTACGAGATCCTGACGGCGGGGATGTTTCTGTTGTTTCCGGATATGCAGGCGCTCCCGGCGCAGGGAATCTCCGCGGCTGCGGTTCTGGTGATCCTGGGGGTCCTATATGCGCGCGGAACGGCGGACGGAAGATTCTATACAGGATGGCCGGAGGGGCAGCAGGACGACCTCAACCGCTATCTCATTCCCAGATCCCCGTACGAGCGTCTTTTCCAGTGCGCCTGCATCGGCAGCGTGTCCTGTTTCCTGTTTAATAACCTGATCGCTATCAGCGGATTGCAGCAGGTGTTTACAGGTTACCAGGATAATCTGGTGCGGATCTACGAGCCGCCTCTGTGGCAGCAGATCGCGCTTGCGGGGATTCTGATCCCGGCGGCGGAAGAGCTGGTCTTCCGCGGGATGATCTACGGCACATTGCGGCCGCGGTTTTCATTTCCGGTCGCGATGATCGTGTCGGCATCCATTTTTGGCCTCTACCACGGAAGCGTGGTTCAGGGAGCTTACGGAATCTGCATGGGGCTGGTCCTTGCAGAGAGTTATGAACATCGAGGGGGATTTTGGGCAGCGGTGACTGTCCATGCGGCTGCCAACCTGACGGCGGTTTTCGCAGAACATTTTGCATAATCTGGAGGGAAAAGACTTGAAACTGTTATCGATCGCAGTACCCTGTTACAACTCGGCGGCTTACATGAGCAAATGTATCGAATCCCTGCTGGCCGGCGGCGACGAGGTGGAGATCCTGATCGTGGACGACGGTTCCACGAAGGACGACACGGCCCGGATCGCCGATGAATACGAGAAGAACTACCCGGGCATCTGCCGGGCCATCCATCAGGAGAACGGCGGCCACGGCGAAGCGGTGAATACGGGGCTTCGCAATGCCACAGGCGTCTATTTTAAGGTGGTGGACAGCGACGACTGCGTGGACGCCGGCGCCTACCGGGCGATCCTGGATACCCTGCGCCGCTATGTTTACGGCAGCCAGACGCTGGACATGCTGATCAGCAATTTTGTCTATGACAAGCAGGGGGCGGCCCATAAGAAGATCATGAATTATCGGACGGCCCTGCCCAAGGACCAGCTGTTTACCTGGAAGGACGTGAAGGTATTTATTCTGGGGCAGTATATCCTGATGCATTCGGTGATCTACCGGACCCAGCTTCTGAAGGACTGCTGTCTGGAGCTGCCGAAGCACACCTTTTACGTGGACAATATTTTCGTCTACCAGCCCCTGCCCCACGTGAAGACCATGTACTATCTGGACGTGAATTTCTACCGGTACTATATCGGGCGCGAGGACCAGTCGGTCAATGAGCAGGTGATGATCGGCCGCATCGATCAGCAGCTGAAGGTGACGAAGCTGATGCTGGATTACTACGATATGGGCAAGATCTCCAATCGGAAGCTGCGCCACTATATGGTCCGCTATCTGGAAATCATGATGGTCGTTTCCTCGATCCTGGCGATCCGCTCCGGCACCGAGGAGAATCTGGCGAAGAAGAAGGAGCTGTGGCAGTACCTGAAGAAGAAGAGCTTCCCGCTGTGGCTGCGGCTGCGGTTCGGCTTCCTGGGCCAGGGCATGAACCTGCCGGGAAAGGGCGGCCGGAAGATCTCCGAGGCGGGATATAAGATCAGCCAGAAGTTCTTTGGGTTTAATTAAGAGAATGAGAAGGCCGGATACAGTGATTCATGAAAACTGTATCCGGCTTTTTCTTTTTCATTCAAGAGGAGCGTCGGTTACGTCCTGCTTGTATTTCCCTGCAAACTATGCACGAAACTACGCACGGAGCAAAGGCAGTCCCGCTCCCGAAAACGCCCGAAAGAAAACGTCAAAATTTTCAGAAAAAATTCCGCAAATCTTCGTCTGTTTCATTTTCCATAGAAGCTGTAGAATCATTTTATCATAAATGTTTTCTGATCTTATTGTTTACAGACAAAGGAGGATGCAGAATGGAATGGATTCAGCTTGGCGCGGGAGTAACGGAAAAAGACGGCGTTCTGACTGCGGATACGGGGAATGTGCTGTTTTCCGCGGCGCAGGACAGAGCGGTGCTGTTTTCACGGGACAGGGCGCCGGCCAATTTCGCGTTCGAGTGCGAGATCAGGCTGGTGCGGGATGGCGAGGCGGGCGTATACTTCCGAGCAGAAGGGGAAAACGGCTTTTCCTGGATCGCCGGTTACTGCCTGTCCGTGAACGCGGCGGACTGCACGGTGAAACTCTCAAAGGTAAACGGAGGAGACCGGAACAACAGCGTGCTCGGCTCTATGAGATATCCGTTTGAGAAGAACCGCTGGTATAAGATTCGCGTGGAAATGCAGGGCTCCTTCGCGCGGATCTGGTTCAATAACTTTTTGAAGGAGACGGATCCCTATCCGAAGTTCGATCTGGAGCTTCGGCATTTTCCGAGAGGAACCGTGGGACTGGAATTCGGCGAGGGCGCGGCGGAATTCCGCGGCGTAACGCTTACGGAGCTGGAAGAAGCGCCGGTTTATGACAGGGACAGCTGTTACCGCAATCCCGTGATCTATGGAGCGGATCCGGACATCCTGTACTGGAACGGGACCTACTACCTGTACTTCACGGATACGCAGGATATGTCCCTTTTCCAGTGCTATACGTCGAAGGATCTGATCCATTGGGCGGAACCGACGGTGGTTTTCCACGGGACGGACGGCTGGGGCGACAATGAATATATGAGCCCCAATGTGTTCTATAAGGACGGTCTGTTCTATATGACTTACGCTTCCCATACGGCCCCGGATGAAACAGGCAGGCGCAGAGTACAGGTTGCGTTCGCCTCGAGTACGTCGCCGTTAGGGCCGTTCCGTTCTAAGACCATGAAGCCGCTGCACGAGGATTTTCAGGAGATCTGCGGACATCCGTTTGTGGATGACGACGGAAGAACGTACCTGTCGGTCGTCCGTTTCAATAAAGGCAATGAGATCTGGGCCTATGAGGTGAAGCTTGAGGACGGGATCATCACGCCTCTTGACGATACGATCACAAAGCTTCTGGTGCCGACGGAGGAATGGGAGTGTGATTATGCGCGTATTGTCGAAGGCGGAGTGATCATAAAGCATAAGGGGCTTTATTATATGATGTACGCGGGTTCTCATTATAAGGGCAGCTACGCGGAAGGATTTGCCGTTGCGGAGCATCCTTTAGGACCGTACAGGAAATACCGCTATAACCCGATCCTGCGTTCAACCGGCTTTACGCGGGGGACAGGGGATTCCGTATATACAAAGACGGCGGACGGCCGGTATATTATGTTCTATCATCAGCATTTCAGCCCGACGGAGATATCGCCGCGCTATATCTGTTATGATCCGATGAAATTTGTGGAGACAGAGGAAGGAATCGACGTCCTTGTCGTACACGGACCGACCGGGACTCCGCAAAAGGGATTGATCCCGAAGACGGAGCAGGAAACGTGACGGCGCATAAGCGGGAGGATGGAGTGAACGGATGAAATGGCTTGTTGGGTATCAGCTTACGGAATCGGACCGGTTCATGCAGGAGATTCTTCAGCGGAAGGATCAGATCCAGGAGGTCTATTTTTCCTGGGGCGATATGCCGAATGGCCGCCATACTGGCGACGTCCACCGTCATCTTACCGCCTGGGAAGCCAGGCGATGCATGGAAGCGGATCTGGAGGTCCTCAGCCGGGCCGGACTGTCTTTTAATCTGCTGCTGAACGGCGGCTGTTACGGAGAAAGGAGCCTGGCACGCAGCTTTTTTACGGAGGTCTGCGAAACCGTGGACGAGGTGGCCGGGCGTTTCGGTTTACGTTCGGTCACGACCACTTCGCCGGTTCTGGCCCATCTGGTAAAGGAGAATTTCCCGCGGCTGGAGGTGAGGGCTTCCGTCAATATGGAGATCGGAACCGTGGAGGCGATGGAGTATCTGGGCGGCGATTTCGACAGCTTCTATATCAGACGGGAGTGGAACCGGAATCTGCCGGCGCTTCGGAAGCTGTCCGCATGGTGCCGGGAGCATGGGAAGAAATGCTTTCTTCTGGCCAACAGCGGATGCCTGAATTTCTGCCCGGCGCGGCAGTTCCATGACAATCTGGTGGCGCATGAGCGCGGGATCATGCAGATGGACAACGCCGTGGTCTTCCACGGCATCTGCAGGGATTATCTGCGGCGGGAGAAGGATAAAAGCGTCCTTTTGCGCCGCCTGAGTTTTGTACGGCCGGAGGATACGGGACTTTATGAGGAAGTGACGTCCGCCATGAAGCTGGCGACCCGCGTGAATCCCGCTCCGGAACGGGTACTGCGCGCCTATGCCCGGGGAACCTATGCCGGGAATCTGCTGGATCTTCTGGAACCTGATTATGCCGGGGAACTCTATCCGCTTGTGATCGAGAATGGAAAGCTGCCGGCGGATTTCGGGGAACGAGTCGCGGGCTGCGGGCAGGTATGCGGCCGGGCGCCCTGCACATATTGCCGGGACGCCTTTGAAGGTGCGGCAGTCTTTCTGGAAGAATGAACATGGAGGAGGAATAACGGTTATGAAGACGCTTACCAGCGCCATGATCAAGGAGGCGGCCCTGGCCGCCGGCGCGGATCTGTGCGGTATCGGCAGTATGGACCGCTTTGAAGGAGCGCCCAGGGACATGGATCCGCGATATCTGTTCCCGGAGGCGAAGAGCGTGGTCGGTCTGGCCTTTCGGATTCCCCGCGGCGTACAGCGGGGAATTGAGGAAGGGACTCAGTTTTACCAGTATCCGTCCATGGCATACGGCGGTATTAATGAAATATACGCTCCGGCCGTGCTCTACCAGGTGGGCCGCCTGATCGAGGACGCGGGCTATGAGGCGATGGTATACCGCAATACCGGCGCCAGGGGAAGTATTTCTGATATGGACGGCTCTCCCGGCAATACATTATCTCCGGAAGAGCAGATCAATGTTTCCAGACAGGCAGAGACGAAGGCGGCTCATCACCGTTCTGTGCAGTTTACACGCCCGGCGAGGGAAGGCGGCGTGGCGCCTGATCTGCAGTTCCATTTCCGTCTGGCGGCAGTGGCGTGCGGCCTGGGAGAGATCGGTTGGAGTAAAATGCTTCTGACCCCGCAGTTCGGGCCGCTACAAAGGGTGGCGTTTCTGTTTACGGATGCGGAACTGGAATACGACGAGATGTATTCCGGACCGCCCCTGTGCAGAAGATGTATGGCGTGCGTGCGGGAATGTCCGGGTCAGTGCATCCCGGATATCCGAAGCGGGAAAAAGATATCCGTTCTTCTCGGCGGCAGTAAGCTGTGCGAATGGGGCGATATCGATATGTGGAAATGCTACGCTTTCTATACGCATGCGGGCAGATACTATAATCCCTTTGTTCCTAAGGAGGTATTCGACCGCAACGAGAACGGCGATCTGGATGTCCTGGAGGGAAAGGCTAAGGCGGATGAGGCCCAGATCATGCGGGTCTATACGGCTCTGGAGGATTATTTTCCCACCTGGGTGGGATATAATATGGCGAAATGCGGCGGCTGCATCCGGGCCTGTGTCAGCATGCTGGAGAAAAAGGGCGGATGTATGGAAGGACGCTTTAACCGGCCGCTCAGAACCAGAAAGCCCTGGCGCCTGGACCGCTGAGAGAGGAGGAAGAGACGATGCTTACGGCTGAGAGCGTCAAGAGGAAATGCCGCGAACTTGGGGCGGATCTGTGCGGGATCGGCGATATTGCGCTGTTTGAGGGGACCGCCCCTCAGCGTGATCCGCGCCGGATCCTTCCGGAGGGCAGGTGCGTAATCGGCGCCGGCTTCCGAGTGCCGCGCGGGCTTTACAACTGTATGCGTGACCGGACGCAGTTTATCAATTATGTGCCGCTGGGAGTCAAATATTATGATGAAGAGCTGGCGGAGATCTTTCTGCTGCGGATCGCCGCCTTTATCGAGGATGAAGGGTACGACGCGTGCGTGCAGCGGAATGTGTCCAACCTGCGCATCAAAGGGGACAAGAGCCAGAATCCGGAGCTGACCGATACCTATGAACTTATATATGCCGAACCGGTGGAGCCGGGAAAGCCCGCTCCGGATGTGATCCTCGATTTCGCTCAGGCAGCCAGGATCTGCGGTCTCGGCGCAAAGGGCAGATCAGGAGCGATTCTGACGCCGGAATTCGGGCCGTATGTCCGGTTTGTGTTTATTGTTACAGACGCTCCGCTTGCCTGTGATTCTCCCTTTAACCGAGAGCTTTGCGACGGCTGCGGGATGTGCGAACATGCCTGTCCGGGACATGCCATCGGCGCGGAGGGGAAAGACACCTGGCAGTGCAGCGTGTACTATCGCGGCGCCCATGAGAGCAATCCGTTTATGACGGAGGAGTTTCTGAAGGACGATCCCCGCCGGGAGGAGATCCTGAAAGGAAGGTATCGTTTTGACGCGAAAAGCGCCAGACAGATCTACCCGGAGCTGGATTTTCTGCCGGAGTTCTGCGGCTATGCGCCGTGTCTCTGCGGCAGAGCCTGTGAAACGGCGTGCTATGCGCATTTAAAGGAGGTGGGTCTGCTTGAAGACAGATAGCCGGATTCTCCGGAAAAAGATCATTGACTGCGCGCGCGGGGCCGGCGCGGATCTGGTCGGGATCGGGAGCGTCGATCGTTTCCGTGACGATGCGGTTACGGAAATATTCCCCGGAACCAGAACGGTCATAGGCATCGCTTTCCGCGTACTCCGCGGCTCCTACCGGGGAGTGGAAGAAGGAACGACCTATTACCAGTATACGACGACCGGCGTGGAGACGATCGAGGAGGCGCTGATGCCGGGAGCGCTTCTGAAGCTCTGCGCCTGTCTGGAGGACGAAGGATACCTTGCCGTGCCTCAGCGCCGGAACCAGCTTCTGCGTCCCCAAAGGGAGGTTCCGAATCCGGAAATGCTGCATACCCGCTGGTATCGGGCCGGAGAAAGGGAACCGCAGATGGATTTTACCGCCGCCGCCGCTGCCTGCGGACTGGGAGAGATCGGGATGTCAGGCGCTTTGCTGACGGATGATTTCGGACCGTTCCAGCGGTATGCGTTTGTTCTGACGGATGCGGAGATCGAGCCGGATGAGCCGGTCAAGCCGCATCTCTGCGACCGCTGCGGAGCATGTGTCCGGGCCTGTCCGGGCCATGCGATGAAGGAAGAGGGCGGGCCGGATGCGGTACGGTGCGCCGTATATTACCGGGGAGCAGGTATGCATACCAATCCGTTTATGCCGCCGGAGGCTTATGAGAACTTTGAAGACCGCAGGGAGATCGCGGAGGGCGTGGCCCGGTTTGATTTTGAGAAGGCAGAGGCGATCATGGAGGAGACGTATTTTTATCCTCCCATCAAGCACGGCTATGTGGCCTGCATCTGCGGGCGGGCCTGCGACCGGGCGTGTTACGCGCACCTGGAGGAAAAAGGGGCGATAAAAAGGCAGTATGCCCGGCCGTTTCGCATCCGGCCTGTCTGGAATCTGCCGGTCATAATAAAAGATAACGACTAAATTTTTCGGAAAAAATCCGAAAATATTCGCCTGTTAATTAAAAAGACAGAACTGTAAAATAGAAGCAGAATTAATGAGAGACACCGCAAAATATCCAATAATCAGCACAATCATATAAATTGCAGAAATTAAGGAAAGAATGAGGACAAATCAGAATATGAAGGCACGGATACACAGCGAAAAGGTGAAGCTGAAAACGTATAAAACAGGCAAAGGAAATAAGGCGCCCCATTTTATCGAGAAGAAGCAGTATCAGGGCGCCTGCGGAAAGGTTTATCCGCTTCCGGTGATCGATCAGATCCTGGATGAGACGGAAGACCGGGAATACGATATGGTTTATCTGGAAAACGACCTGATTGCGGTGCATCTGCTGCCGGAGATCGGCGGGAAGATCTACGGAGCCGTGGCCAAAAGTAACGGCTATGAATTCATCTATGAGAATCCGGTAGTCAAACCCGCGCTGATCGGCCTGTGCGGGCCATGGGTATCTGGAGGCGTGGAGTTTAACTGGCCCCAGCACCACAGGCCCACGACTTACATGCCTATGGAGTATAAGCTGCAGGAGAATCCGGACGGATCGGTGACCTGCTTCATGGGGGAACTGGAACCGCTTAAACATATGCGCGGAATGGTGGCCGTGACGGTCCGTCCCGACAGCACGGTAGTAGAGGCGAAAGGAATCGTCACAAACTGTACGGACAGAGCGCTGCCGTTCATGTGGTGGAATAATACGGCGGTACGGGTCCACAACCAGTATAAGGCCATATTCCCGCCGGATATTGAATTCGGCTCTGACCATGACCGCCGGGCGATCATCTCATTTCCGGTGATGAAGGGAGTATTTGAGACGGCCAGGCCTTATGACTACGGGGACGGCACGGATACGACCTGGTTCGGCAATGTGAAGGTTCCCACGTCCCTGATGATCCCCAGAGGCTGGACGGATATGGATTTTCTGGGCGGCTATGATTATTCCCGCGGCGCGGGGACGGTCATGATCCACGACCACCATGAGTCGCCGGGAGCGAAGATGTTCACCTGGGGCGCGGGAGAATTCGGCGAAAAATGGTGCGCCAACCTGACAGACAACGGCGACCATTACATGGAGCTGATGACCGGCAGCTATACGGACAATCAGCCGGATTTCGCTTACATCGAACCAGGAGAGACGAAGGAATTTTCGAATTACTGGTATCCGGTAAACGGTCTCGGCGATATCTCCAACGCCAGTACCGAGGGAGCGATCCTTCTGGCGCCTGCGGAAGGCGAAGGCGTATGGCGGCTGGGCGCGGCGGTGACATCCTGCCGCAATGGTTTGAAGCTTACGCTTGCGTCGGATGGAAAGGTTCTGTGGGAGAAGAATGGGGCGCTTAAGCCGGAAGAATTCTGGCTGGAGGAAGTTAGGATTCCGGACGGCGTGCCGGCCGGGTCTCTGGTTCTCAGCCTGACGGATGCTGCGGACGGCGGGGAAGGTCGCGTACTGGTCGCCTACCGGATCCCGGAGAAGGGAAAGAAGCTTCCGCCGAAGCCGAGAAAACGGGCGCCTGAGCCAGAGGATGTGGAATCCATTGACATGCTCTACATATATGGGAGGCATCTGGCCCAGTATAAGCACGGCACGTACCGGCCGGAGGACTATTACACGGAAGCCCTGCGCCGGGAGCCCGGTGATTACCGCTGCAACCTGGAAATGGGCAAACTGGAGATGGAAAAGGGACGTTTCCATGAAGCAGAGGTTTATCTGCGGAAAGCATTGGAACGGATCGCGTTCGAGGATACAAGCCCGGAGGACGCGGAGAGCTATTACCAGATGGGGCGTCTTATGCGGCTGACGGGACGGCGAAAGGAAGCCTATGGATATTTCAGGGCTGCTGCCTGGCAGTATCCGTTCCGCGCCGTGGGATATTTCGAGAGCGCGTGCATCGATTGCGCGGAAGGGGACCGGAAGCAGGCCATTCGGAAGCTTAAGGAAGCTGTCTCGGTCAACGCCGGATTCTTCGGGGCGCGGACGCTTCTGGGATATCTGACCGACGACCGAAAGATGCTTGAAAAGATTCTGACAGAATTCCCGCTGGACGGCTCCGCCCGCTATGCGCTTTGCCTTCTGGGCGGAAGGCCGGTGGAGGAATTTGTAACCGGAAATCCGGAATATGTGCTCGACGCGGCGCTGTTGTTTGAGAAGGCCGGGCTTTACGGAGAAGCGGAAACCATTCTGAACAGCTGCACAAAGCCGTCCTGGAATCTGTGGTATCACAGGGAAGCGCTGCGCAGCCGGAAAATGTCTGACAGCCGGGATGCGGGAAGCGGCGCGGATATGCCGGACGGCGCGGAAGCGGCGGAAAACGCAGAACGGACGAAGGCAGAGGATGCGGCAGCGGCCGGTCTGGCGCCATTGCATGAATATCTCCCGAACCGTCTTGAAGATATCGCGGTTCTGAAGAACGGCGGCTGGAGAGCCCGGTATATGCTCGGCTGCCTGTACTATGACAAGGAGAACTATGAGGCGGCCGCGGCTGCCTGGGAGCGATCCCTGCGCATGAACGACGCTTACGGATATACCTGGCGCAACCTGGCGCTTGCCTGTTACGATCATCTCGGACAGACAGAGAAGGCGCTTCCCTATATGAGAAAAGCGGTTTCCTTAAATCCGGAGGATCCGAGGCTGATCTACGAGCTGATGCAGATCGAGAAGGCGGAACGTCTGCCGCTTGATCAGCGGATCGAAACGACCGAACGGTACGAGAAGCAGGTCTTTGACCGTGACGACGCCTGGCTGGACGCGGCGATCCTGCGGATACAGAACGGTGAATATGACCGCGCCCGCCGGATGCTGCTGGCGAAGAGTTTTCATATCTATGAGGGCGGGGAAGGCAAGCTGACCAAATACCACCGGTGGCTTTCTGTACTGGAGGCGTGGGAGGCTATGAAAGGAGGAAGATACAAAGAGGCGCAGGAAAAGCTGACGGATGCCCTGATCTATCCGCTGAGCTACGGCGAGGGCAAGGGCTATCTGGAACAGGACGCCAACGTCCATTATCTGGCCGGACAGCTGGAAGAGAAGCTTGGACATCCGCAGGAGGCGGAGAACGCTTACCGGAAAGCGGCGCAGGAGCCGAAGCTGGTAAACGAGATCCTGTTCTTCACCGGGCTGTGCGAGGAAAAGCTGGGACATCAGGACACGGCGGAGCATTATTATCAGATGCTGCTGGCGGCAGGCGAAGAATATGCCGCGAATCCGGAACGGTACGGGTACTTTGGCGTGGGAATGGAAACCCCGCTTCCGTTTGAGAGCGACATTCGCAGGAACAATCTTATAAAAGCGTATCTGCTGCGGATGCTGGCATGGAGGGGACTCAGGAAGACGGCAGCTTTCGAGGGCGAGAAGCGGGCGCTTAAGGAGATCGATCCGGACAACCCATTGGTGACGATCCTGGAGAAGCTGGGAGTCATATAAGAACGAGGCAATTACAACCAAAGGAGGAGAAGGTACATGGAAAAGAAGATTGCAACCAAGAAGCAGATATCCAGATGGCTGGCAGTCGGTCTGGCGGCTGTTATGACCGTCACGGCAGCAGGCTGCGGAAGCGGGAGCGGAGGCAGTTCCGCGACGGAGGGCACTACGGCCGCCGCGCAGACCGCCCAGACCAGCGCGGAAACGACGGCCCAGGCTGCTGCGGGTACAGCGGAGACTGCCGGTCAGGAAACGCAGGCGCAGGCTGCCGGGAGAGTGACGTATGAGCCGGTGTTTACGCCGAGCGGTACCGCTGCGGAAAAGTATACGGAACAAATGGACGGACTGATCGATGAACTGTTTGATGTGTTCGAGGCGAATGGGGAAACAGAACTTCTGACCGGTTATGATGAGCCTGTCACAGTTGATATGATGCGGTACTATTCTACATCAATGGAAACAGGCATGGCAGGTTATGAGGAAAAATATGGGGAATCATACAGTTATAACCGCTGGGAAGATCTGTATAAGCGTTTGTTCAATGTGGATATCAATATGAGCATGAGGCCGTCATCGGATTATTCCACCCAGTTAAGTCTGGATATGGCCGCCTTGGATTTGCCGGATATCTTTATTGTTTCGAGCCAGTCGGATCTGATGGCGTTAGCTGAAGAAGGGCTGCTGGCAGATATGTCAGGTTATATAGATGAATATGCCAGTGCTCAGGTGAAGGCGAATATGGCGTCGGACGATGGGGCTGCGCTGCGGGAAACAACGATGGATGGGAAGATCTTTGCAATTCCCTGCGCCACATCGGCAACCAATAACCTGTCTCTTTTGTGGATACGGTCAGACTGGCTGAAAAACCTGGGGATGGAAGCGCCGACCACGGTCGATGAGCTGGAAACTGTGATAGATGCTTTTATGACAAAAGATCCGGATGGAAACGGTGTGGACGACACATGGGGATTTGCGGTAAATTCGGATACATCGTCCGCCTTTAAGGGACTATATGCGGCTTATGGATCTTATCCGAACGAATGGCATGAGGATGCGAACGGCGAGATCGTCTATGGCGGTACTACGGAGGCTACGAAAAACGCGCTGGCAAAGCTGGCTGAGTGGTACAAGAAGGGGTACATTGATCCGGAGTATATTACCACATCTGCTGCGGATGCGAACGCAAAGGTTGCCGATGGTACTGCAGGAATGCGTTATTACAATCATTCTCTTGGAAAATGGGTGGAGACCTGCCATGAGTCGGATCCGAATGCAGACTGGATCTGCGTTCCGCTTCCGTCGGCCACGGGAAGTCCGGTGAAGAGCATATTAGCCCCGTATAATGTAGGATATATTGTTGTCAATAAAGATTTCGAACATCCGGAGCTTGTGTTTAAGATGCTCAACGTGATCGACCATATTATGTATAACAGCGCCGATTATGTAGAATGGTGGGCGTATGACGATGAGGTTTCGTGGAATTTCAGCCCTGTAGGATGTTATGGATCGGCATTCGGCAATCTGGACATTTATTTGAATGTGAAAGAGTGCTACGATAACGGCGAAGATACATCCCTGCTCCATGGCGGCGGCGTTGCCCATTACAGAATGATGCATGATGAGAACGATGGTTACCGTTGGGTTAAAATGTTCGGACCTCAGGATAATTCCGCTCATGCAATTATTGCGCAGCAGAAGGACAGTGGTAATCTGTTCTGGGCTTCCTTTACCGGGCCAAATACAAAGCTAATGAATGATTACTGGACGACACTTATGGATCAGAAATCGGTGATATTCAAGAGCATTATTAACGGGGAGGTAAGCGCCGACGAAGGCTTTGCGCAGTGGCTTGATTTCTGGGACAACATGCATGGCAACGAGATTACTCAGGAAGTGCGGGACTGGTGCGCACAGAACGCGAAATAATTAATCTGGCGGTTATCGTACCTGTACCTGGGAAAGGCGTATGCTGCTTTCGGGTGCAGGTACGATGTGTTTTCTTTCAGAAAGACAGAGGTGAAAGACTTTGAAAAAAGAAAAGGTTGTTAGCAACACGAGCATGCGGAGAATAAAGAGGGAACTGCCCCTTCATCTTATGCTTCTGCCCGGCGTGCTTCTGATCTTTATTTTCCACTATATTCCTCTGGGTGGAATCATTATTGCTTTTCAGGATTTCAAGGTGGCGAAGGGACTTTTCGGAAACCAGGAATGGATTGGTCTGGGTAATTTTGAATATCTGTTCAAATTGCCTAATTTTCCGAGTGTCTTAAAAAATACGGTGATTATTGCCGGCTGGAAGGTAGTTTTAGGCCTGATCACCCCTATTGTAGTCGCGTTGCTTCTGAACGAGATGATAAACCTGAAATACAAAAGGGTCATTCAGACGGTGATTTATTTTCCGCATTTTATATCATGGATTATCATGAGTTCCATATTGCTGAACATTCTTTCGCCTTCTACCGGAATTGTAAACCGGATATTGGAATTTATCGGGGTACAGCCAATTTATTTCCTGGGTGATAACCGGTATTTCAGGGGGACGATGATCGTAAGCAGTATATGGAAGAATTTCGGCTACGGTACCGTTGTATATCTGGCATCCATTACTTCGATCGATCCGGAACTTTATGACGCTGCTTCGATCGATGGCGCAGGACGTCTCCGGCAGCTTTGGCATGTTACGCTTCCTGGTCTGAGGGCCCTGATTATTCTGATGATGGTGCTGAGAATGGATGACTTTTTGAATGCCGGTTTCGATCAGATCTACAATCTGTATAATACTTCTGTTTATGAAACCGGAGATATCATTGATACATTGGTATACCGTCTGGGTCTGCAGAGAGCAATGTATGGGGCGGCTGCGGCAGCAGGGCTTTTTAAGTCTGCAATCTCCACGGTTTTAATCTCGCTTTCTTACTATATAGCCAATAAATTCTTTGATTATAAGCTGTTCTAGGAAAGGAGCGCAGAATATGAAGAAACCGAAAACAGGAATAAGGACATCTACGTCCCGTAAAGTATTTAACGTGTGTAATCTGATTATTTTGACAATCCTTATGTTAAGCTGCGCGCTGCCGTTCCTATATACGCTGTCGGTATCGCTGAGCAGCAAAAACTATGTGATGTCGCGAAAGGTCTGGCTGTGGCCGAGAGGCTTTACAACAGCCGCCTATCAGTATCTTTTGCAGAACAAAGCCTTCTGGAACGCCTTTTTTATGACGGTGAAGGTTACCTTCTTTGGAACGCTGTTAAATCTGGTTATGCTGCTTTTGACGGCTTATCCGCTTTCGAAGAGTAACGACCGTCTGAAGGGACGCACTTTATACGCCTGGTACTTTTTTGTGACCATGCTGGTAGGCGGCGGCCTGATCCCCAATTACATTCTGATTAACAGTCTGGGACTGCGGGATAACATTCTGGCGCTGTTTCTGCCGGGCGGACTTCCAATTTTCAATCTGGTTCTGATGATCAATTTCTTTCGGGAGATTCCGGTTGAACTGGAGGACGCGGCCCGAGTAGACGGCGCCGGGCCGATAAAAATTCTTACTATGGTTTTCGCGCCCCTTTCGAAGCCGGCCATAGCAACAATATCCCTGTTCTGTATGGTAGGCCATTGGAATTCATGGTTTTCCGGAATGCTTTATATGCGGTCGCCGGAGAAGCTGCCGTTACAGACCTATCTGCGCAACGTCGTGATCGTTAATGAAGCATCCCAGTTCAGCACAGGCGATATGGCGCTTCTGGATCTTCTGACAGATGATACTTTAAAATGCGCCCAGATCATCATAGCCGTCATTCCGATCCTGTGCGTATATCCGTTCCTGCAGAAATATTTCGTAAAAGGGATCAAACTCGGCGGCGTGAAAGGATAAGAGGTGGACAGCGATGATACATTCATTTTTACTGATCGGACAGTCAAATATGGGAGGCAGGGGCCGCCCGGAGGAAGTAGAACCGATTGTCAATGACAGAATCCGCGTGCTGCGCAACGGCCGGTGGCAGCCGATGTTTGTACCGATCAATCCGGACAGAAAGACGGCCGGCATCAACCTGGCGGAGAGCTTTGCCGATGCCTGGACTGCGGATCATGAGGACTACATCGGCTTGATTCCCTGTGCGGACAGCGCCACGGCGATTTATCAATGGATGCCCGGAGAACTGCTTTTTGATCACGCGGTGATGCAGTGCCGTCTGGCGCAGAGGACTTCCGAACTTGCGGGAATCCTGTGGCACCAGGGGGAGGCGGATACGGCGTCGGACCGGTATCCCGTTTATGGGGAGAAATGTCTGCAGATGTTTCGCGCGCTCCGTCAGGAGCTTGGGCAGACGGAGCTGCCGGTACTGGTTGGCGGTCTTGGCGACTATCTGGCGGATTTCCCGAGAGAAGATATAGCGAGAAATTATCCGCATATTAATGAAGCGCTTTTGTGGGTCGAAAAGACCCTGCCGCGGTGCCGGTATGTACCGGCGGAAGGCCTGACGCCCAATCCGGATCATCTCCATATCAACGCGGCGTCTCTCAGGGAATTCGGACGGCGGTATTATGAAAAGTATAAGGAACTGGAGGAAGACCAGAACGTGGTCAGTATGCCGTAAAAGCGGCGGAAAGGCGGGGACGAATATGGAGAGGCAGTGGACAAAGGAACGGGTCTGGGATTGGTACGACAAGGAGCCGTGGATTCGCGGCTGTAACTATCTGGGCAGCGACTGTGCGAACCGGATCGACCAGTGGCAGAAGGACGGCTTTGAAAAGCGGCTTGCCACCGCGGACAGGGAGCTTAAGCTGGCGGCGGATACCGGCTTTAACGCCGTCCGTCTGATTATGGAGTATATTGTCTGGCGGGAAGACAGGGACGGATTCATGAAGCGGCTGGACCGATATCTGGATACGGCCTACCGGCACGGTCTCAGGGCGGTGATCACGCTGGGAAATGACTGTATGACGCCGAAGGACAGTCCCTGGTGTGTTCTGAACCAGCGGCTGGGGCCGCAGAAATATGATCTGGGATATCACGGGGGCCGTAAACGGTCGCAGCACAGTTCGCTTAACACAGAGCCGGGCTACAGCTGGCTGGACGATCCGGAGGAAGCGAAGAAGGTCTACCGCTGGGTCGGCGAGATCATGCAGGCCTACCGCTCGGACGAGCGCGTGCTGATATGGGATCTGTATAACGAGCCGGGCAATGCCAGACGGAACGAACTGACGATGCCGCATCTGAAACGGTTTTATGAGATCGGGCGGGAGGTCAATCCGATTCAGCCCATTACATCCGCGGCATGGCGGATTAACGGCGATCCGGCGCAGAAGCTGGCGGAGGTGGAGCAATTTGTACTGGAAAATTCGGATCTTGTGAGTTATCATAATTATAACTCTTATCTTGAGAACGTAAAGATTCTCCATAAACTGAAAGCATTCGGCCGGCCTGTCATCAATACAGAGTGGCTGGCAAGGATACGGAAGAATACGATTCAGGAACTGTTCCCTCTGTTTTTCCTGGAGAAGGTAGGCTGCTTTAACTGGGGGCTGGTTGCAGGACTCTCCCAGACCTATGAGCCCTGGGAATCCATGTGGGAGGCTTATGACCGGGGCGGTGCAAGGGATCTGGATTTTACGGTCTGGTTCCATGACCTGTATAGGCCCAGCTTAAGACCTTATGATCCGCAGGAGATCGAACTGATCGGACAGCTGTGCCGTCTGGCGGATGAAAGGGTGTGAACCGAACGCCGCATCCTATGAGATGAGAAGGAGAGACTGGTTATGGAGAAGACGATCCGGATCCCGGAGGAGCAGATTGAAATCGCCGGTGAGTATGATGTAATCGTTGTCGGCGGCGGAGTGGCGGGAATCGGCGCGGCTCTGGCAGCGGCCAGATGCGGCAGCCGCGTCCTGATCCTTGAGAAGAGCGTGATGATGGGAGGTCTGGCGACGTTAGGGCTGGTCACGGAATATCATCCGATCTGCGACGGCAAAGGACGCAGGATCATCGGCGGGATCTCGGAGGAGCTTTTGCATCTGGCGATCCGCTACAGCTATAATACACTGCCGGATGCGTGGAAGAGCAGGCCTGATCATATTGACGGTACGCAGAGGTATCGGACGCGGTTTTCACCGGCAGAGTTTGTGATGGCGATCGATGAGCTTCTGGAGGCTGAGAAAATCGATTTCGTGTTCGATACGGTATTTTCCGTGCCTGTGATGGAGCAGGACACCTGCCGGGCGGTCGTCGTGGAGGAAAAGGGCGGCCGCAGGGCATATACGGCAAGGATGTTCGTGGACGCCACCGGAGACTGCGATCTGATGCGGCGTGCGGGCGCGTCTGCAGCCGAGGGAGACAACTGGGTCTCCTACTGGTGCTACACGGCGGACACGGAACATATGGCGGAAGCTGCAGGTAAAAACAGGGTGATGACCGGGATCAATCTGACAAGCTGGGGAGACGGACTGTACAAAGAGCATCCGGCTTATCCGAAAATGGTTCTGCATGATGCCAGAGACATTACACAGTTTATCCTTCGCGGCCGCAGGTGTGTTCTTGACGGGATCCGGGACCTGGATCATACTACCCACGCGGTGACTACGATCCCCGGCATGGCTCAGACACGCACCACATACCGTCTGGAAGGAGAATATACGCTGTGCGGGCAGGACGCGGGCAGGCATTTCGATGATTCTGTGGGAAGCGTCTGCGAGTGGAGAAGGGTCGGGCCGTCCTATGAGATCCCGTACCGCTGCCTTATTACCGGAAGGCTTAAAAATGTGATTACAGCGGGGCGCTGCATTTCTTCCGCCGGCGATGCCTGGGAGATCACGAGGGTGATCCCGCCGGCAGTACTGACCGGACAGGCCGCTGGAACTGCTGCTGCCATGGCAGTGAAGGAAGGAAAAACGCTTCATGAGATCCGCATTTCAAAGCTTCAGGAGCGGCTTGGCCGCGATGGAGTGATGATCCATTTTTAAAGAGAAGGATGACAAATCAACAGGAGGAGGCCGTCATACAAATGCCCCGCCATTATATAGCTTAAGTAATGAAACGTTAGTCCTAACTGGCTGTTAGGTATCTAACCACCACAACTTTATTGCAGGAGGAAACAGACATGAGCCAGCATGATATTCCGCGCCCGGAGTACCCGCGGCCGCAGATGACACGGGAAGCCTGGATGAATCTGAACGGGGAATGGGAATTTGAGATCGACCAGGCGGGAAGCGGCAAGTCCCGTGGGCTTTATAGGACGGAGCATCTGTCCGGACATATTCTGGTGCCGTTCTGTCCGGAGAGCAGCTTGTCCGGCGTGGGGAATAAGGATTTCATGTCATGTGTGTGGTATCGCAGGGAGGTGGAACTTCCGCCGGACTGGATGGAGGATATCAGGAGGAACATGGCGTCGGTGTATCTCCATATCGGCGCGGTCGACTACAGTGCCGCTCTGTATGTGAACGGTGAAGAGGCGGGAAACCATCGCGGCGGGTACACGCCGTTCACGGCGGATATTACAGCGTTTCTGAAAGAGAAAGGCCCGCAGGTGGTTACTGTCTGCGCCGAAGACGACGTCAGGGGGCACAGGCAGCCGGCAGGAAAGCAGTGCGCTGAATATGCGTCGCACGGCTGTTTCTATACGAGAACTACGGGAATCTGGCAGACCGTGTGGCTGGAGAAGGCGCCGAAGAACCATATACGTTCTTTCCGTATCTATCCGGATGTGGAGAACGCCTCTGTCCGTATCCATGTGGAGGCGGAAGGCGAGGGCAGCCTTGAAGTTTCCGCATTCTATGGAGGCAGGCTGCAGGGAACGGCGAAGACGTATCTGCGCGCAGAAGGCGATGTGATCCTTACGCTTACGGAGAAGCATCTGTGGGAGCCCGGAGCCGGACGGCTTTATGATCTGTGTCTGATCTTTGGGGAAGACCGCGTGGGAAGCTATTTCGGCCTGCGAAGCGTCCGGCTGGAAGGAATGAAATTTCTGATTAACGGAAGATCTGTGTTCCAGAGGCTGGTGCTGGATCAGGGTTTCTACCCGGATGGGATCTATACGGCGCCGACCGCGCAGGCGCTGCTTCAGGACATTGAACTGTCCCTTGCGGCCGGTTTTAATGGCGCCCGGCTCCATGAGAAAGTGTTTGATCCGTTGTTTTTGTATTATTGTGACCGTATGGGATATCTGGTATGGGGAGAGTACGCCAACTGGGGAATGGATGTGACGGAGGCAGGCGCATTGGCTGTCTTTCTGCCGGAATGGCTGGAGGCGGTGGACCGGGATTTCAACCATCCGTCTGTCATCGGCTGGTGTCCATTTAATGAGACCTGGGATTTCGAGGGACGGAAACAGTGTGACGATGTACTGCGTCTGGTCTGGCAGATGACGAAGCGGACGGATCCGACCAGGCCTTGTATCGATACCAGCGGGAATTTCCATGTAGAGACGGATATTTTCGATCTTCATGATTATGACCAGGATCCGGACGCGTTCCGAGAGAGGTACCGGCCGCTGGCGACGGACGGAGTGCTTGCGGACAGGCATTCCAGACGGCAGCGCTACGATGGTCAGCCGGTATTCATCAGTGAATACGGCGGCATCAAATGGGATCCGGAAGGCGAAGAGAACGGATGGGGATATGGGAACGGGCCGAAGACAGAAGAGGAATTCATCGGCAGGTATCGGGGGCTGACGCAGGCGCTTTTGGACAATGAAAAGCTGTTCGGGTTCTGCTATACTCAGTTATATGACGTAGAGCAGGAGAGAAACGGCCTTTATACCTATCACCGCGTTCCAAAATTTGATATGGATATCATAAAGAAAATCAACAGCGGTCCGGCTGCGATCGAGCGGCTGGAGTGATGAAATCGAATTGCGGCAGGGTCTGTATATGTGATATACAGGCCCTGTTTTTATGTGCGGACAGAGCGCAGGTGACGTTCTGCTCCGCTTCTTATTCGTTCTGAGATCGCTTAATGGCTTCCGCCCTGTCAAGGGCTTCGGGCGGAAGGTATTCCTGAAGAATGTTCAGCATGGTCTTCCGGAAAGGCTCCGGAAAGCAGGCCCGCAGCTTGCGTATACGGTAACGCAGGGAGGAAGGGGCCAGGTTCAGGGCTTCCGCAATCTTCTCGTGCGTATCTTTTGCGATCAGGTGCCTGAGAATCTGAATATCCAGTTCGTCCGATTCCACCAGAAGCTGATCCAGCGACTGAAGGGACGAAATGGATTCATCAATATAAAAATTGACGTTGGCCGTGTCGGTATATTCGCTGGCCCCGGTCATTATGTTCTGACCCGACGGAGTTGATTCCCGTATCCGCAGAGGGCACTTGATGAAGGCGTTGACCACCAGCTGGGGATTTTTCTCCAGAAACGCGCATACATTGACAGCCTGTGCGCCTAATACACGGAAATCCTGTTCTACGCTGGTGATCGACGGCTGCATCAGCCTGGACAGGAACGAGTCGCCGAAGCTGATCAGCCGGAGCTGTCGGGGAACATCCACGCCTTTTTCCTTCAGGTAATGCAGCAGGTAGACCGCGACGATGTCGTTGGTGCAGATGACCGCGGTGTAGGAATCCAGCTGGCTGAACAACTGATGGGTACAGGTGACAATGGATCCGAAATTATAATAAATGTCCTTTTTTTGCGGAAAATACTGTTCTTTAACGGAATCGGCGTAGGAACTGGGGTTGACGCCGAACAGGGCGATCCTCCGTTCGCCTGTCTGCCTGAGATAGGTCAGAAGGGCGTGCATGCTGTCCCTGTAATCCAGAAGGATGCTGTTGGTACGGCTGATGGTCCGTGTATCCTGATCGCCGGTCACCAGAAGGCACAGATATCCCTTCTCCTGAATCTGGGCCGCGATGCGGCGGATCCAGTTGACAGACGTGCCGATAACCGTGATTACTTCATTCTGACGCTTCCGTGTAAGCTTCGCAAGGGAAGCTTCCTTGATTTCGCTTAAGTGGGATTTCTTAAGGGAGGCCTGCGTTGAAAGCCCCTTCAGTGTTTCGGAGCACCAGAAGGAATTGCGGTATTCCGGTTCGATGATGATTTGCATAACCATATTTTCAAAACGCTCCTTTTCCGGTGGAAATGCCGTGGGGTTCCATCCATTTCCTGCATACTAATATACCATCTCGACTAACGTCTCGATGGTGATGCTCGTTAAACGCCGATCGGCGCAAGCGCCATCAGTGCTTCCCTCGAGATTATACCATATTTTATGGCAAATTCCAACCGTGGAAGGACATTTTAGCGTTTTCTAAATTGATCGAAACTATGTTGTTTTGCTGTTTACATCATCGTATCATCCCTGAGCATCTGATGATATGATGGCGGAGTTGCTTGGTGTTGACGAGTCAAAAACCGATGAGAATTTTTCGGCAGATGCAAATACTTTTATGTATATATCTCTCTAAGTGGTCTGGGTTGTCCGTAGCTGACGTTCGACATCCATACCTTCATATAGGACACGAATTACGGTGACAACTTGCGCAATGCTGTCAGGAATATATAAAACCAGATAATTATCAACCGGCATAACCCTTAACTGGCGGCTTTTCCACGGCTCGTTTTCATATCGGCTGAATTTTTCAGGAAAATCCGCAAGCTGCAGGATATGCTTTTCCAAGCGGCCAAGCTGACCGACGGCGTTGTCCGGGGCAAGCAGTTCGAATGCAATATATTCATAAATACTGCGCAAGTCGGCATCTGCCTGATGAGTTGTGACAACCGCATAAGTCATAGGCCATAATCCTTGCGTATGTCTGCAAACGCCTGCCGGGCGGATTTCACGTTGCCAGCAAGCATGTCCTCATACCCTTTTTCTAATTCCATATTCAACTCTTCTTCAGTCAATTCTGCTGCATTCACAGGTTTGGCAGCGGGAATTCTGACAGGAAAGGGAAGACCTCGATTCAAAATAATCTGCTTATAAAACATATTGATCGCATTCGATGCAGGAATGCCGAGGACTGCCAGAATTCGCTCAGCCTCTTCCTTTACATCCGGCTCAATCCGTGCGTATAGATTTGCTGACTTTGTCGCCATATAATAGCGCTCCTTTCTGAGTAGAAATTGCTGCTATGTGGTATTATACCATTCTGTGCGGACAATAGCAATACATAATTTGGATTTCCTGTTTTCAGTCTCCTTCTGTTCCCAGACTGTAAGTCCCTCCTTTCGCTTCGGAGCATGACGGGTCTTCGCTTGTTCCGGGTCTGCGCAGTCAACACCCTGCTTCATTCTTTGAACAGCCAAAGAGATAGCGGTGCTCGGCGTTTTGATCTGGTGCGCGATATTGGATAGATTCTCAGCGAAATCATTTTTGACCTGCACCGCCTGCTCTTTTGTCTGATAAAGAAATGTCACGGTTTTATAGATTTTGTAAGATACCTGCCCTGGTGACGGTCCGCCCTTTGTTCTGCATCAGATACAATAAAAGCGGAATTCAGCCGCGCTTAAAGATATTTCCTCCAAATGGCAGAATACGACGTGACGGTTCTGGTCGATCGTGATCCCGCCGCAGGAGAGATACTGCTCCGCCGGTTCCGCGAAGTACCGCGCGAAGCCGCGAATACAATACCTTGAATTCAAATGGGTTTACGACATAATCGTCGGCGCCGCTTTTTTCGTATTTCCAAGCGGGCAGGATGCCAATGACGTCCTGGCTATATGTTTGTATGAATTATAATTTCAATCTTCGAATAACGCAACATCCGAATATTTACAATGTATTTCCTGTGAAAATGACAATCATAATAGTGATTGCAATTGTGACTCAGCAGGAGTATATTGAAGCAGGAATGGGAACATGAAAAGCGCGGCGGGAGTCCGGACCGGTTCAGGATGCGGCCGCGCGGGCAGCTTATTTTGGGATTATACAGGAGGCGGCAAAGGGGCTGCGCGAGAATAAGACGGACGGAGTTCAGACGGAAGTCTTGTTTTTTGTGCGTCCAAACCGAATAAGAATGGCAAAAGATTTTAAGGATCCGGTAAAGAACACGGTATGGGAGTACGGAATGATTACCCTGAGCATCATGGTCATGGTAATAGGCGTCTATTTCTTCAAATTCCCCAATCATTTTGCGTTCGGAGGCGTCACCGGCTTCTCCGCGGTGGTCAGCGAGGCGACGAACCTGTCGGCCAGCCAGTTTACGTTCGTGGTGAATATGGGACTTCTGGTGATCGGCTTCATTTTCATCGGGAAGGGCTTCGGTATGCGCACAGTCTATGCCAGCGTGCTGATGTCGGTGCTTCTGGAGGTGTGCGAGGTGCTCTGGCCGCTTGAAAGCCCACTGACCGATGAGCCGCTTCTGGAGCTGATCTTCGCGGTCTTCCTGCCCGGCGCGGGCTCCGCGGTGCTGTTCAATATCGGCGCGTCCAGCGGCGGCACGGATATCATCGCGATGATCTTAAAGAAGCATACCAGCCTGAATATCGGCACGGTGCTTTTCCTGGTGGATCTGTTGTCGGTGGTGCTGGCGTTCTTCGTATTCGACGCCACGACCGGTCTGTTCTCCGTGCTGGGACTTCTGGCCAAGTCCCTGGTGGTGGATGGCGTCATCGAGAATATCAACCAGTGCAAATGCTTCAATATCGTCTGCGACGACGCGGATCCGATCTGCGATTACATCATCAATAAGCTCCATCACAGCGCCACGGTCTACCGGGCGGAGGGCGCGTTCACCCATCACGAGAAGACGGTGATCATGACTACCATGCGCCGTGGAGAGGCCATGCATCTGCGGAACTTCATCCGTCAGGCGGAGCCGACGGCGTTCATGCTGATCACGAATTCCAGTGAGATCATCGGGAAAGGATTTTTGACGAATTGATGAGGTCTTATGTAGAGATATTTTATATTGCACATTTTCGCAATCTAAAGTATAATAAAAGTGATAGAAAATGATAATACGGGTATATGAGAAACTTTGCAGAAAGGGGGTTCAGCGAATGAGGGCTGTGGATACAAGACCATGTACGGTATCTGAATCCATTGCCAGGTCCTGTCAGGAAGTAAAGAGTATGCGCACGGGTCAGGCACCGAAACGCTCGTTGAGTTCGCTCTTTGCGAAAATCGATGAATGGGCAGGTGAGGAGAAGTCAGATGTACACAGTAATACCGACACGGCAGTTTGAAGAGGATGTAGAGTATTATATTCGGAAAAAGAAATATCTTCATATCCGTCAGGATATTAAGGCCATTACAGACGAGCTGGAGGCCGGAAACCTGGTAGGCATGGAAATCCCGAATTTAAAGCTTGAGGTTAGTGGTCATACCTATAAAGTTCGCTCAGCGAATACAGATACCAGAGCTGGGCAGTCGAACGGGTACCGAGTTATCTACTACGTAATACGGGATGATTTGGAGATCTATCTTTTGACGATTTACAGTAAGAAGGATGACAATCGGATTCCATCTAATCAGGAAATCATAGATCTAGTTAATACATATTGCGTATAACTATCGCATTTCCAAAAAGCTTTTCTTATTTTAAAAAATTTTCCTTGCCACAAAAGATGTCTTCGTGCTATACTGATTCCGTAGCAGGAATGCTTTCGCGATGCTGCGGGCAGGAATGCTTTGACTTACGAATTCAGAGATAAAGGCAGGTGAACAGAGTGGACGGAAGCGACAGTCACGAACGATCGACTGGCTACGGTCAGATAAGACCGGAAGACGCGGCATTTCCCATGACATCGGGCGTCCAGTTCTGTGCGCCTGGTTGTGTTATACGTGGATTTTAATGATCTTCCGGCCATTTTCTGGCATTATTTTCCAATGTTTTCATAGCTGAATAAGGAGGCTTTCCGGCATGGAAAATGAGATGGAACGGACAGAAGAAATGACTTCTGTCAGACCGGACTATGCGTCAGAGATCGTCGGGATCATCCGAAGCAACGCCTCCCCCAAGGTCATGAGCGAGAAGCTGGAGGACTATCACGAAAATGATATCGCGGAGAGTCTTGACCAGCTTACCGGGGCGGAGCGGAAGAAACTGTACCGCATCATGGATGTGGAGATCCTGGCCGGTATCCTGGAGTATGCCCAGGAAGAGATGGCGGGGCAGTATCTGACGGAGATGGACGTGAAGAAAGCGGCCACGGTGGTGGAGCACATGGAGTCGGACGCGGCCCTGGCGACGTTACATACGATCGAGAAGGAGAAGCGGGCGCTGATCATCGATTGTATGGATGAGGAGTCCAAGCGGGACTTGGTGCTTCTGTCGTCCTTCGATGAGGACGAGATCGGCAGCCGCATGACGACGAACCACATCGTGATCCGGGAGAATCTGACGGTGAAGCAGGCGATGGGCGAACTGATCGCCCAGGCGCCGGAGAACGACAACATTTCCACCCTGTTCGTGGTGGATGAGAATGGCGAATATTACGGGGCGGTGGATCTGAAGGAACTGATCATTGCCCGCCCGGGGACGGCGTTTGAGGATCTGATCATGACGTCGTACCCCTATGTGTACGGTCACGAGGATATCGACGACTGTATCGAGAAGCTGAAGGACTATTCCGAGGATCTGATCCCGGTTCTGGACAATAACAACCACCTTCTGGGCGTGATCACGTCCCAGAGCGTGATCCAGGTGGTGGACGACGAGATGGGCGAGGACTACGCCAAGCTGGCCGGTCTGACCGCGGAGGAGGATCTGAAGGAGCCGCTTCGAGAGAGCATGAAGAAGCGCCTGCCCTGGCTTTTCATCCTGCTGGCGCTGGGCATGATGGTGTCCACGGTGGTGGGACTGTTCGAGCAGGTGGTGTCGAAGCTTACGATCATCATGGCGTTCCAGTCGCTGATCCTGGGCATGGCCGGCAACGTGGGCACCCAGTCCCTGGCCGTGACGATCCGGGTCCTGACCGACGATTCGGTGACCGGGCGGCAGAAGTTGGGACTGATTTTCAAGGAGATGCGGGTCGGATTCTCCAACGGCCTGCTTCTGGGACTGGCGTCCTTCGTGATACTGGGCCTGTATGTGATGGTGGTGAAGGGCCGGCAGGGCATGATGGCCTTCGCGATCTCCGGCTGCATCGGGATCTCGCTGGTGGTGGCGATGGTATTTTCCAGCGCGGTGGGAACCATGATCCCGCTGTTCTTTAAGAAAATAAAGATCGATCCGGCTGTGGCGTCGGGGCCGCTCATCACGACGGTCAACGACCTGGTGGCGGTGGTGACGTATTACGGGCTCAGCTGGGTATTGCTTCTGCAGGTGATGCATCTGGCGTAAAGCGGTTGTCTGCGGAGACAGGCAGATAGATGAAGAAAAAAACGGTGAAAGAAAATGCCAGTTGCTTCCAGAGACGGAAAAAAGGAAGCCAGAGAGGCAAAGGCGAAAGAAAATGCCGTCTGTCGGTGGAGATGATGGAGAAAGGGGGAAATTGGGCGTGGAAGAGAAGGACTGTTTGAAGACAGATAATGTGCTTGAGACTCCTGATACGAATGTAGTCCCGAGCAGTAGAACGGAATCTGCAGAACCGTCAGTTGCGGACTCAGCGTCAGAGTCGGTAGTTCCGGTCTCAGCGTCAGAGCCGGTGAATCCGGATTTTGCGCCGGAATCCGTGTCTCAGGCCACTGTGGCGGTGCCGACAGTCGTGCTGAGCGCTGCGGCTCCCGACGCGGAACCTGCGGAGACCGCGGCCCGCCCGGACTACGCCGCCGAGATTACAGCGATCATTCGCAGCAGCATTTCCCCGAAGGCCATGAGCCTGAAGCTGGAGGACTATCACGCCAACGACATCGCGGATGTTCTTGCGCATCTGACGGAGGCGGAGCGGAAGAAGCTGTACCGCGTTCTGGATACGGATTTTCTGGCGGAGATCCTGGAGTACGCCGAGCGGGAGGACGCGGGGACGTACCTTACGGAGATGGATGTGCGCAAGGCCGCCGTCGTGGCGGGGCACATGGAGTCGGACGCGGCCCTGGAGATCCTGCGCGAGATCGAGAAATCCAGAAGGTCGCTGATCATCAGCTGCATGGACGAGGAGACGCGCCGGGACCTGACGCTTCTGTCGTCCTTTGATGAGGACGAGATCGGCAGCCGCATGACGACAAATCATATCGTTCTGCGTGAGAACCTGACGGTGAAGCAGGCCATGCGGGAGCTGACCAGGCAGGCGCCGGACAACGACAACATTTCCACGCTGTTCGTGGTGGATGAGAACGGATATTATTACGGTGCGGTGGATCTGAAGGAACTGATCATCGCCCGCTATGACGCCAGCTTCGCCGATCTGATCATGACGTCGTATCCGTATGTGTACGGGCACGAGGATATCGACGACTGTATCGAGAAACTGAAGGATTATTCCGAGGATCTGATCCCGGTACTGGACAATGAAAACCATCTGCTGGGCGTGATCACATCCCAGAGCGTGATCCAGGTAGTAGACGACGCGATGAGCGAGGACTACGCGAAACTGGCCGGTCTGGCCGCGGAGGAGGATCTGACGGAGCCGCTTCGGGAGAGCATGAAGAAGCGTCTGCCGTGGCTTTTCATCCTGCTGGGGCTGGGCATGGTCGTGTCCACGGTGGTGGGAATGTTTGAGCCGGTGGTGTCGCAGCTGACGCTGATCATGGCGTTCCAGTCCCTGATCCTGGATATGGCCGGCAATGTGGGTACCCAGTCCCTGGCCGTGACGATCCGCGTTCTGATGGACGAGTCCCTGACCGGTTCCCAGAAGCTGGGACTGGTGTGGAAGGAGATCCGGGTGGGATTTTCCAACGGCCTGCTTCTGGGGATCGCGTCGTTTGCGGCGCTGGGCGTCTACATCGTGGTTTTCAAGGGATACGGCGGAGCGACGGCTTTCGCGATCTCTGCCTGTATCGGCGCCGCGCTTCTGGCCGCTATGGTGATCTCCAGCGCGGTCGGAACCCTGGTTCCGCTGTTTTTCCACCGCATCAGCGTGGACCCGGCGGTGGCTTCCGGGCCGCTGATTACCACGATGAACGATCTGGTGGCGGTTGTGACATATTATGGGCTCAGCTGGCTTCTGCTTCTTAAGGTGATGCACCTGGCGGGATGATCATTCCGCAAAGCGGCAGGCCGCCGCAAGGCTGCCGAGACCGCACAGGCTCTGCCGCAAACGCTCCAGAGACGCCCGCAAAAATTTTCACAAAAGGCTTGACAATTTATAAAACAGCATATATACTGATTAGGCAATCGCGCAAAACGCGCTGTTATGGGGTCATAGCTCAGCTGGGAGAGCACCTGCCTTACAAGCAGGGGGTCACAGGTTCGAGCCCTGT